>NZ_VKHP01000025.1 GCF_010811875.1 Bradyrhizobium uaiense | reverse complement strand
TTTTTCAGTGGCGTACCGACGGCTGGGCGTTCCTGCCGATGGCGGCATGACACACTCGCTGACGTCCCTGGTGGGGCCGAGACGAGCGCTGGAGCTGATGCTCCGCACATACTCTTGTGATCAGCCCGCGCGACAGGGCTTCGCTTGCGTTCATGCGATCCGAAAGGAGCATCAGCTCCAGCGCTCGTCTCGGCCCCACCAGGGACGTCAGCGAGTGTGTCATGCCGCCATCGGCAGGAACGCCCAGCCGTCGGTACGCCACTGAAAAATGTGCCGTTTCGGTGGCCAGAACGAAATCACAGGCCAACGCCAGAGACATTGCTCCGCCGGCGCAAGCCCCATTTACCGCGGCGATAGCCGGCTTTCCCGAACGCCTCAGTGAAAGGAGTGCGTCGTGGAAAGAAGTGATGATGTCCGTGGCGAGTCGCGGGAATGTGGCGCCGGCAGCGGAGAAGGCTCGAAGATCTCCGCCGACCGAGAAATGCGCTCCGCGGCCTCGAATGACTACGACCTTGACGCTCGCGTCACGCTCGAGGTCAAAGGCGGCTGTCCTGAGTGCAGTCGCCAACTCGAGCTCGATCCCGTTGCCTCGCTCGGGTCGGTTCAACCAGATCGTCCCGATCCCGTCGGCGACGACGAGTTCGATTGGTGATGATGCCGTGCTCATGAACTGATTGTCCTTCCGATGTTCGGCGATGATTTACCTAGCCCGCCCCGAAGGTCCGTCCGGTCAAGCGGCGGCCGTCGCTCTCTCTTGCGCCGATCAGATCGCTTCACTTCTTGAGAAGCGCGCACTTCGATTCGTTGACAGGCCGATAGGCGTCCTCACCCCGGATCGTCTTGACGATCTCGAGATAGTCCCACGGCTCCTTCGAATCTTGCGGCTTCTTCACGCGCGCCAGATACATGTCACGGATCACCCGCCCGTCCTCGCGCAGCTTGCCGCCATGTACGAAGGTGTCTTCGATCGGAAGTTCGCGCATCTTGGCCATGATCGCGGCGGGATCATCGGTGCCGGCGGCCTTGATCGCCTTGAGATAGTGCAGCACCGAGCCGTAGACGCCGGTGTGGATCATGGTTGGCATGACGTTGGTCCGGGCGAAGAATCTCTTTGACCAGGCGCGGGTCTTGTCATCCATGCTCCAATAAGAGGCCGTCGTCATGTAAGTGCCCTGCGCGGCCTGCAGGCCGACGGCGTGCACGTCGGTATCGAACATCAGCAGGCCAACAAGCTTCTGGCCGGCTTGAACCAGGCCGAATTCACCGGATTGCTTGACGGCATTGTCGGTGTCCTGGCCAGCATTGGCAAATGCCACGACATCCGCCTTGGAGTTCTGCGCCTGCAGTACAAACGACGAGAAGTCGGCTGTGTTGGTCGGATGCCGCACGCTGCCGAGCACCTTGCCGTCCAGTTCCTTGATGAAGCGGGTCGCGTCTTTCTCAAGTTGCTGTCCAAATGCGTAGTCGGCGGTGACAAAGAACCAGGACTTGCCGCCCTCCTTGATCACCGCCCCCGCGGTCACCTTGGATAGCGCGTAGGTATCATAGGAAAAATGGACCGTGTTCGGGCTGCACAGCTCGTCGGTCAGGGAGCTCGCGCCCGGGCCGGAGAGCAGCGCGATCTTGTTGCGCTCCCGCACCATATTGTGAACGGCTATCGCAATTCCCGAGTTCGGAATGTCGGCGACTGCGTCGACCTTCCCGTTGTCGAACCAGTCGCGAACGATCTGCAGGCCCACATCGCTCTTCATCTGGTGGTCGGCGCTCACGATTTCGATCGGCTTTCCGAGTACCGTCGGGCCAAACTCCTCAACGGCCATTTTTGCCGCCTCGACCGAGCCGGGACCGCTGTTATCGCGTCCCCAGCTTGAAAGGTCCGTCAGCACGCCAATCCGGACCACATCATTCGAGATTTGGGCCGAGGCGGTCGACGCTGCCGCAACCAGGATGGCGAAGGCCAGGAAAGTCCTCTTCACGTGTTCTCCCTCATTTTCTTCTATTGGACAGTGGAGTGTTGGTCACGCGGGCAGGATGTCTGCGCGACGATGCTTAAACGCAGATGTTGCAGCTACCCGTTTTCGAAACGTGGTGCGCGTTTCTCCAGAAATGCGTTGATGCCTTCGCGTGCATCGGCGTGCGTCAGCAGGAACGGAAACCCGTCGATTGCGTGGCGCGTCTCGTCGCCGCCGAGACCGCGATTGTAGAAGGACTTGGCCATCTGCACGGCAAGGCGGGGCTGTGAGGCGATGCGTTCCGCGAACGCGATTGCGTCGGAGAGAAGGCGTTCGTCGGGAACGACGCGCGATACGATCCCGAGGCGGCTTGCATCGGCGGCATTGACGGGATCGCCAAGCATGCTCATCTCCTTGGCTTTCGCGCGCCCGACAATGTCCTGGAGGCGCACGATAGCGAAGCCAGGCAATAGGCCCAACTTGATCTCGGGTACGGCAAAGCGGGCACTCTCGGCCGCCAGGATGAAGTCGGATGCGATGGCAAGCTCGAATCCTCCGCCATAGGCAATTCCATTGACGGCGGCGATCACCGGCTTGAGCGCTCGTTCCGGAGCGCTCAGGACCTCCATGGCGTCGATGAAAAAGGCGCGCGCTTTCTCCGGATCGAAATCGAAAGTGCCGATATCGGCGCCGGCGCAGAATGCCTTGCCGCCGGCACCGGTGATGATGCTGACACGTATCCCATCGTCCTTGTCGGCCCGTTGCAGGCCCTCACGTATGCCTGCGCGAATGCCGGCGGTCAGTGCGTTCAGCTTTTCCGGTTCGTCGAGCGTCAAGATCGCGATCTTGCCGCGGACGTCGTAATTCACGCTTCCTAATCGCAACATATGCTGTCCTGATCGTTCATAAGGCGGCTACTGCGGGATGAGTTCGGGCTCGACGATGGCGACGACGGCGTTTCGCTCGACGGTATCGCCGGGTTTGAAGTGGACGGCGGTCACCACACCGTCCACCTCGCTGGCGATGCGCAATTCCATCTTCATGGATTCCATGACGACGGTCGGATCGCCTGCCTTCACGCGGCTGCCGACCGTGACGTTGATCTTCAACACGACGCCGGTCATCGGCGCGCGCAGTTCGCCGCTGATCTCGGCGCTGGCGCTGATGTATCTGAGGTAGGGGATCGCGGTCATGGTATGGGCGCGACGCGGATCGTGCACGAAGATCGCATGGTCCTTCTGTGCGATCCGCACGGTCTCGCAGCGCGCGTTGACCGCGGCGGCGAACATGTCATCGGCAAGCGGCGAAAGCTGCACCCGAATCCTGGCATCGTCCACGCCGATCAGCATCGTGCCGTCTGGCTGCAAGGGTGCAAAGCGGATCTCCGCGCTGTCGCCGGCGGTCTCGAGGTGGAGAATGGGGATCGGTGACAAGCCGTCATCGGCGGCCGCCATCTGCCAGCCGGTCAGGCTGCTGGACTGCCAGGGATTGCCGGAAGCGGCAGCGCGCTGTCGCTTCATCCAGAAATATGCACCAACCGCCAGCGCTTCAGAGTCGATATCGCCGGCGGTGGTCGCGAGCGTATCGATCCGTTCGTCGATCAGACGGGTATGAAACGTCGCGGCCCGGGTCGCGGGCAGAGCGATCAACCGGCGGAGAAAATCCCGGTTGGTGATGACGCCGAAGATCGAGGTCTCGCCGAGTGCCCGATCAAGCTGGTCGAGCGCCTGATCACGTGTGGCGGCGTGGGTAATCAGCTTGGCGAGCATCGAATCGTAATAGGGCGTAACGGTCGATCCGCTTTCGACACCAGTCTCGACGCGAATGTCGCCCGACGGGAACCTGACGTAAGCGAACTCGCCGGTGGACGGCATGAAGTTGTCATTCGGATCTTCGGCGCAGATGCGCGCCTCCACCGCGTGGCCCTGGCACACCACTTCGTCCTGCTTCACGGGCAGTCCTTCGCCGGCAGCGATGCGGAGCATGGCCTCGACGATGTCGATGCCGGTGACCAGCTCGGTTACGGGATGCTCGACCTGGAGCCGGGGGTTGACCTCCAGAAAGTAGTAGTCGGTGCCGCTGACGATGAATTCGACCGTGCCGACACCGCGATATCTGAGCCTGCGCCCAAGCCGGACGGCGTCGTCGAGGATGCGTTGGCGAAGGGCGGGAGCCAGGTTGGCGGCTGGCGCTTCCTCTATCAGCTTCTGGTGGCGACGCTGCAGCGTGCATTCACGTTCGAACAGGTGGATCACGTTACCATCGCCGTCGCCCGCGATCTGCACCTCGATGTGTCGGCCTTCCAGGATCAGCTTCTCGACGATCAGTCCTGCGTTACCGAACGCATTCCTCGCCTCGCGCATCGCGGACTCGATTTCGTCGCGAAGTCCGTCATAGGTCGAGATCGCCCGCATGCCCTTGCCACCGCCGCCGGCCGCGGCCTTGAGCATGATGGGCAGTTCGAGCCGGCGCACGATACGTTCGACTTCGTGGCGATCCTCGCTCGGAGCTTCGCTGCCTGGTATGGTGGGGACGCCGGCGGCGACGGCTTCCTGCTTCGCGGACGCCTTGTCGCCAAGCCGCTCGATGGTTTCCGGCGTCGGTCCGATGAACACCAGACCGGCGGCTTCGACCGCGCGGGCAAAGGCCGTATTCTCGGCCAGGAAGCCGAACCCGGGATGGATCGCCTCTGCGCCGGTGGCTTTCGCGGCGGCGATGACGGCATCGATCCGCAGATAGCTTTCCGAGGCCGGCGCGCCCCCGATCTCGATGGATTCACCAATGGTCTTGACGTGCAGGGCGTCGGCATCTGCGGTGGAGTGCACGGTGGACACCGCAATGCCGAGGCGTTGGCAGGTGCGGGCGATGCGGCAGGCGATTTCGCCTCGATTGGCAATCAGAATTTTCCTGAACATGGCGGGTCCTCTGCGTCTACATCCGGAACACGCCGAAATCGGTGCGCTCGCGCGGGACGCGCCCGGCGAGGTCAAGCAACAGCGCCATCACGCTACGGGTTTCGAGCGGATCAATCACCATGTCGCACCAGGTGTTGCGGGCGAAGTTATAGGCATTGGCGAAATCCTCGAATGTTCGCCGGGTCGGGGCCATGTAGGCCTCGCGCTCGGCATCCGTCCAACTCGTGCCCTCGCGCTTGTGCACCTCGTCGCGAACCATCGCGAGCGTGGTCGCGGCCTGGTCGGGACCCATGATGGCGGAACGGGCATTGGGCCACATCATCATGGCGTTCGGCCGGAACGCCCGGCCGCACATGGCGAGGTAGCCCGCGCCGTAAGCATTACCCATGATCAGCGTGTATTTCGGGACATTGGCGCTTGCCATTGCCGTGATCATTTTCGCGCCGTTCTTTGTGATGCCGCCTTCCTCCGCTTCACGGCCAACCATGAAGCCCGTGACGTCCGCCATGAACAGCAGCGGAATGTCGCGCTTGCAGCACAGCTCGATGAAGTGCGTTGCTTTCAGCGCGCTTTCGGAGAACAGCACGCCGTTGTTGCAGAGGATGCCGATCTCAAAGCCCATGATCCGCGCGAAGCCGGTCATCAGGGTATCGCCATAGAGAGGCTTGAACTCATGGAATTCACTGCCATCGACGAGACGCGCCAGGATATCGCGATTATTGGTGGGAATGCGCGGATCCGAACTGATCAGGCCGTAGATTTCGTCGGGGTCGAATTGTGGTGCGCGCACCGGAGCGACGGTTCGGCTTTGCCGCGGAATCTCGCCGAGGCTGGCGACGATCTCGCGCGTGATGGCGATTGCATGGGCGTCGTTCTCGGCGAGATGGTCAGTGACGCCGCTCACCCGGCTATGCATCTCGCCGCCACCGAGTGCCTCGATGCCGACCTCTTCACGGGTCGCCGCATAGACCAGCTGCGGCCCGCCGAGGAACATGGCGCCCTGGTTTCGGATGATCACGGTCTCATCGCTCAAGGCGGGAATGTAGGCTCCGCCCGCGGTAGAAGGACCGTGCACCACCGCAATTTGCGGGATGCCTTCAGCCGACATTCTGACCTGGTTGTAGAAGATCGAGCCAAACTGGCCATCGTCAGGGAAGATATTCGGCTGGTCGGGCAGGTTGGCGCCGCCGGATTGGACCAGGGTCACGCAAGGCAAGCGGTGCTGCCAGGCGAAACGCTGCGCACGAACATGCTTCTTGCAGGTGATACCATAGTAGGTGCCACCCTTTACGGTGGGCTCGTTGGCGATGATCATGCACGGACGATCGGAGATCATTCCGACCCCGGTGATGATGCTGCCGCCGGGCGGCACGCCCTCGTACAGGCCTTCGCCGGCCAATTGACAGAATTCGAGGAACGGTGATCCGGGATCGATCAGCGCCGCGATCCGCTCGCGCGGCAACAGCTGATCGCGTTCCTTGTGAAGCTTGCGCGCACGCTCGGGGCCGCCGAGCGCCGCCGTAGCGCGGCGCCGCCTGAGATCCACAATGCGCTCGGCATAGGCGCTGCGGTTGCGGGCGTATTCCTCGGTCGAGGTGACGACGTCCAATTTCATGGTTGCCATTGCGGGTGGTCCTGGTGGCTGTGCGGCGAGCCGATGGATGACTTGCCGCGGGTATAAATCGACCGGTGGGTTGGCGATGCGAGCGCTACAAAATCGAGGCATTGCAAAATTCTAACGGCTGTTAGAATCGATCGCGCGCGGATGCAAGCAGAACTCATGCTGGTCCTCAGACTTTCCGGAAGCGCGGCAGGGTTATTTCGTCGGAGACCTGGTCGAATGCGAGCTCGACCTCCATGTCGAAGGTGACGTCCTCCGAATCGCTTCCCGTCAAGGTGCTGATCATGCGCGGCCCTTCCGCGAGTTCGACGAGCAACACGGCATAGGGGATATCCGCCTTGAATGCGGGACCGGGAGCCCGATGGACCACGCTGAAGGAGTGTACCTTGCCGCGGCCGGTTGCCGGCCGGTGCTCGAGCTCATCGCCGCCGCATTCGCGACAAGTGGCTTGCTGGTAGTACTGCACGTTCCGGCATCGGCGGCAGTGTTGCAGCAGGAGCTTGCCTTGCCGCAGGCCACGCCAGAACGTGGTCGTATCGGCATCCGGTGCGGGCAGGGGCTTTCGCGTGGAATCCTCGGATGCAATCACAACGTTCCCTCCGTGCCGAGAATGGTCGTGGCGTTGGTGGCGAAGCCCGCGCCGAGGCTGTGCACCAGCCCAAGCTCAGCGCTTTCGACCTGCCGCTGGCCGCATTGGCCGCGCAGCTGCGCGATCACCTCATGGAAGTGGAACAGGGCGCCAGGCATTCCGGAATGCGCGAATGACAGCAGGCCGCCGTGGGTGTTGGAGGGTATTTGGCCGCCGTAGCTCATCTGTCCGTCGGCGACGAACGGGCCGCCTTCACCTTTCCGGCAGAAGCCTAGATCCTCAAGCATCATGACCACAGTGCCCGTGAAGCAATCATAGATGCCGGCGACATCCATATCGCTTGGCTGGTAGCCGGCCATTGCATACGCCCTCCGGCCGGATTCGACGGCCCCGGTCGTGGTCAGGGACGGCATCAGGAAGATGTGCTCGTGGGTGTAGCATTCTCCGCAACCGAGGATGTAGGTCGGCTTCCCGATCCCGAGGGCCTTCGCATGTTCGGCCGATGTGAGGACAAACGCCGCGCCGCCGTCCGAGATCAGCGAGCAGTCGAGCTTGTGATAGGGCGTCGTGACCATCGGCGAATTCAGCACGTCTGCCGTGGTGATCGGTGCGGTCTGTTGTGCACCGGGGGTCCGCGCCGCGTGACGCCTGTGCACGACGGCGACCTCCGCCAGCTGCTCTGGCGTGGTGCCGAACTCTCTCATATGCCGGTGCGCGGTCATTGCGAAGGTGTTGGCAACCGGAATGCCGAACGGCATCTCAAATTGTTGATCGCGGCTTTCCGTGAGTGAACGCAGCGCCAGGTCCGGCGTCAGTCCCGTCATGAGACTGTCGGCCGCGACCAGCAGCACCACCTTGGCGAGACCGCCGTGAATGGCGGCAGCACCAATGCTGAACATCGTGGCCGCCGTGGCGCCGGACACCTGCAAGGTGTTCGAGAAGGTCGGACGGATTCCAAAATATTCGCTGAAGGCAACGCTGAAGCGATGGAACGGTGAGGCGAAGGCATGGCTCGACAGCACGCCGTCCACCTCGCCCTTGGCGACCCCGGCATCGGCAAGTGCGTTTCTGGCTGCCTCTGCGGCAAGCGAGAGCGGACTGCGGCCTGGCACCTTGCCGACCGCTGATAATCCGATGCCGATGACGGCAACCTTTCCTCTGAGGCTGGTGTCGCTCATGTCGAAGCTTTCAACAGGCGCTCGAGTTCGTGGCGCTGGACCTTGCCGCTTGTCGAGCGAGGGAATTCACCAAAGGCAATGAAGCGAAATTCGCGCGGCCGCTTGTAGCTTGCCAGTTCCCGGCGGCACAGCTCGGTGAGCTCGGCCTCCGTCATCACGACCCCTTCGCGGCAGGCGACAAAGGCGACCGGGGCTTCTCCCCACCTTGGGTCGGCAGCACGGACGACTGCGACTTCCGCGATCCGGTCGTCGCCCAGCAGGACTCGCTCGATTTCGGCGGGATAGATATTCTCGCCGCCTGATTTGATCAGGTATTTGGCGCGGTCGACGAAATCGAGCGATCCGTCGGCGTTGCGCTTGAACACGTCGCCCATGTGAAACCAGCCGCCGCGGAAGTCGCGCGCGTTGGTCTCGTCGGCGCGCCAATAGCCCGAGAACAGTGTCGGGCTGCGGATGGCCAGCTCGCCGGGCTCGCCGGCTGCGACCTCGTTGTCGGAGGTATCCACCAGCTTGATCTGGCAGAACGCATTTTGCCGCTTGGACAGCCTGGTTGGCACATCGCCGGGCGCAATCAGCGCTCGCGTCGCCGGCGGCAGGCCGGTCTCGGTCGAACCGAAGCTGTTGAGATAGGGAGCGCCGAGCAGCTGTGTGACCTCGGCAATGGCATGTGGGGCGACAAGATCCGCCATGGCTCCGCAGACCCGCACGCCTTTCACTTTGGTGCGTTGCGCTTTCAGACCATCGATAAGCGCCTCCACCATGCCGGGAATGAGAACTAGCCAACCAATGTGGTGTTGCGAGACCGCCGCCAGCAGCGGTTCCAGCTGGAAGCCGTCGATCACAACGACAGTTCCACCTCGCAGCAGGGTGGCCAACGCATGATCGGTCGAGGCCATGTGGAACAGCGGTGCCCATGCGACGAACGTGTCGTGCGGTGCGATGCCGAGCTCGGAAGAAAACACGAGCGCCCGCATCACCATTGCGCGGTGTGAAATCACGGCACCCTTCGGCAGGCCGGTCGTTCCGCTGGTGTAGAGAATGACGAGCCCATCTTCCGGTTGGGCGATGGACGGGCAAGCCCGCCCATCCTGTCGGGCGAGCTCGCTTTCGTATTGAGGCCCAATCTCCAGGATTGGATTCGCCCTGGCGGCCGGCGGGAGGTTTGCTGCGAGGTCGCCCTCGACCAGGAGCAGCTTGGGCGACACCAGCTCGATGCAATAGGAGAGCTCGCGCTCCGACAACCGCCAGTTAAGACAAGCCGTGATGATCCCGAGATTGGCGGCAGCCAGCTCGATCTCGAGATATTCGGGACGGTTGCGCGACAGCAAGCCGAACCGGTCGCCCCGTTGCAGGCCCCGCGCCGCAAACAGGGCAGTTAACCGACGGACCCGGTCGCGTAACTCGCCGTAGGTTACGAGCCGGTCGCGGTATTCGATCGCAAGCCTGTGGGCGTGAAGCTCCGCACAGGCCTCGAACAGCGCACCGACGGTTCCGGTGCCGGATCCGCCGTCGGTCTGGATATTGAGGCCGGTTTCCATCAACGTTTCCTCGAGCGCTCTTTTGATATTCTTGTTTCGAACCAGTGCTTGCGCCGGCCGATTACAAATTCTAACATCTGTTAGAATTAATTGGTAGCGCTTCTTATGCGCCAAGAGCGGGAAGATCAATATGTCCAATCGATACGCGGCCTACACGAGGTTGAAGCTCGACTATCCGGCTGAACGGATCCTTCGGATCACCTTCGACCGACCGGAGACCTACAACTCCGTCGACGCCGAGACCCATACACAGCTCACCCATATCTGGAGAGACATCGACAACGACCCCGACATCAACGCCGTGATTGTCACGGGGGCGGGCAAGGCATTCTCGGCTGGCGGTGATTTCGAGCTGATCAAGTCGCTGCTCGACAATCCATCCGCGCGGGTGGCGACCTGGAAGGAGGCCAAGGATCTCGTCTACAACGTCATCAACTGCAACAAGCCAATCATCTCGGCGATCAACGGTGTCGCCGTGGGAGCCGGCCTCGTCGTTGGGATCCTTGCCGATGTGTCGATCTGTGGCAAATCGGCGCGGATCGTCGATGGACACACGCGGCTCGGCGTCGCGGCGGGCGATGTCGCCTGCATCATCTGGCCGCTGCTCTGCGGACTGGCGAAGGCAAAGTACTATCTGCTCACGTGCAAGCCGCTGTCGGGTGAGGAAGCCGAGCGAATCGGCCTGGTTTCGCTGTGCGTCGAAGATGCGGAGCTGCAAAACATCGCGTTGGAAACTGCGCAGGATCTCGCCACCGGCGCACAGAGTGCGATCCGCTGGACCAAATATGCGTTGAACAACTGGCTTCGTGTCAACGGGCCGCTGTTTGACACTTCCACTGCGCTCGAGATTCTCGGCTTTGCTGGCAATGAGGCCCGCGAAGGGCTGGCCTCGCACCTCGAGAAGCGCAAGCCTGCGTTCGCCAAGGATTGCCCGATCTAGATTCGCCCATTTCTCGTCAAGGCAACTCACTTGTGGTTGCCTTGACGCCTTGCCTCGCACTATGCGGACGTTGCCCGGTCCGGACCAATCCGGGCCGGATGTTACACTTTGAGCTTCTGGCGAATGTGCTCGATCGCCTCGGGATTGGCGAGCGCCGACAGATCGCCGGGATCCTTGTCTTCAAAAACTGCGCGGAGCACGCGTCGCATGATTTTCATGTTGCGCGTCTTTGGCAGATCATCGACCAGCAACACTCTTTCCGGGCGGTACGAGGTGCCCATTCCGTGCACGAGGGCTTGGGCTAGCTCTTCCGACAGCGCGCGTGAGTCTTTTGTGCCTGGGCTCGGCACGCAAGCACACACGATGGTGGAGCCTTTGACCGGATGGGGGACGCTGAAGACTGCGGCCTCCGCGACCTTGCCGGTTGCGGTCAGCACGCCCTCGAGCTCCGCAGGGCCGACGCGCTTCCCCGAGATCTTGAGAGTGTCGTCCGAGCGGCCAAGAATGTAATAGAGACCGTCCTTGCCGCGCATGGCAAAGTCGCCATGCACCCAGATTCCCGGAATCGTCTTCCAGTAGCTCTCGAGATAGCGCTGGTCGCCCTTCCACAGGCTCTTCGTGAGTCCGATGGATGCATGACGCAGCACCAGCTCGCCAACCTCGCCGTCGGCGACAGGATTACCGGCCATGTCGACGATATCTGCGCCGACACCGAGGGCCGGCCGGGAGAACGAACATGGGTTCATCGGATGGTTCGGGGTGCCGGTGAAGATGCATCCGCCGACTTCCGTTCCGCCGGAAATGTTGATGATCGGGATCTTAGATTTGCAGACGTGTTCGAAGAACCATCGCCACGGTGTCTCGGTCCAGGCCTCGCCGCCCGATGCTGTTATCCGCAGGCTGGAGAAGTCGTACCGCTCGACTTCCTCGCCATAACGCATCATGCCGCGCACGATGGTCGGTGAAACTCCGAGATAGGTGACCTGGTGATCGGCGATCAGGCGCCAGAAACGTCCCGTATCGGGATAATCGGGGGTCCCCTCGGCGACGAGCAGCCTGCCGCCGGCGAAGCTTGGAATGCAGGCGCACATCGCGCCCACCATCCACCCCATGTCACTGAAGAAGAAAAACAGGTCCGTTGGCTTGAAGTCGCCGCAGATGATCATGTCCCGTGTCACCATCGAGCCAATGAAGCTGATATGCGTCCACACGCAGCCCTTTGGTTCGCCAGTCGTTCCCGAGGTGTAGAGAAGGATGGCGGGGTCTTCCGCATCCATCTCGACGGTCGGAAGGTTTGTCGCCTCCTTCGCGATCTCATCCCACCAGTGGTCGCGACCCGGCCGCATAGGGGTATCGACGCCGAGCCCGCCGCGGTCGGCCACGATCACATGCTGGACGGATGGGGCGGTCTCCAGCGCCTCATCGAGAACCGATTTCAGCGGAGCAGGAGCGCCCCGGCGCCAGGTGCCGTTCGCGGTAATGACGGCCTTTGCTTCACCGTGGTTAAGCCGCGCCCGGATCGGGTCGGGCCCGAAGCCGGAAAACAGTGGCATCACGATTGCGCCGATCTTCAGGATTGCAAAGAAAGCCACGAAGGTTTCGGGCAGGTTGGGCATATAGATCGCAACAACGTCGCCCTTGCCTAATCCAAGCTTGCGCAGGCCCGAGGCTAGCCGCCCGACGGCGGACTCGAATTCGGCGTAGCTCAGTCGTCGCTGCTCGCTGTGGTCTTCGCCTTCCCAGACCAGGAATGTTCTGTCCCAGACTTCAGTTCCGCGGTGCTTATCGATGCAATTGAGGACGATGTTCGTGGTCCCGCCGGCGCACCAGCGCGCCCAGGGCTCGCCTCGTGCAAGATCAAGAATCTTGTCGGGGTTGCGATAGAAGCGAACGTCGCAGAATTTGAACACTTCCTCCACGAGCCACGCCGGATCGGTGTTCGCCTTGGCCGCCAGCGTGTCGTAGTGGTGCTGTCCGGTGGCGCGAAGGAACGCGCTCAGGTTGCTCCTCTCCACGAGTTCCGCGGGGGGCGTCCAGAGATACGTCATCTTGTTTCCTCCTGCTTCAAGAGCTGCGCCATCTTCTTGCATTTGGCGTCCGGCGATTTATTCTAACAAATGTTAGAATTCAAGGAAGAAGATATCGTGGCTGACAAAGAGCAGGTCCGCTATTCGGTCGAGGATGGAATCGCGACCGTGACCATCGATCGTCCCGAGCGCAAGAACGCGCTCTCGGTTGAGGCGATGAATGGCCTGACGGATGCGTGGAGCAAGGCCGAGGCGGATCCCTCCGTCCGCGTGATCATCCTGACGTCCGCAGACTGCGGTGTCTTCTGCGCGGGGCTGGATCTGAAGCAGGCTGCTGAGATCCGGGCGAGGGACGGGGTGGATATCCTCACGCGGATGCGTGATCCCATGCAGAACGCGATGCGGACGGTCTCGAAGCCGATCATTGCCGCCATGACCGGATCCCTGATGGCTGGCGGAATGATGCTTGCGCTGAAGTGTGACCTGAGGGTCGGCTTGCGCGGCGCCCGTGCCGGGATAACCGAGGTGAAGATGGGGCGCGGGTCTCCGTGGGCGGTACCGATGCTTTGGATGCTACCGCAGCCGCTGCTGATGGAGATGGTTCTCACTGGCGAGACCGTGCCAATCGAGCGGCTGGCCGAGCGCGGTTTCGTCAACTCCCTCGAGGACACCCCGCAGGCCGTCCGCGAGCGCGCGACTGAATTGGCACAAAAGATCGTCGAAGGTGCACCCTTGTCGGTCAAGGCGGCCAAGGCCAGCGTGCTTGCTGCGATGGATCTGGGGCTTGCGCAAGGCCTGGTCGAGGCCGAGCGGCTTCATGTCGAAACCTATGCAAGCCTCGATGCCATCGAAGGACCGAAGGCGTTTGCGGAAAAGCGCAAGCCGGTCTGGCAGGGCAGGTGACTTACGTCAGGGCTGGCGAACGCCCTCAAAGATCAGCAACTCGGTGCGATGGGCTAGCTCAAGCACGGCGTCCCGATTTTCCAGCCTGAACCACTCGATGGTCCAGTTCAGTGCGCCAATCACAAACATGCGCAACGGCACCACCTCCATGTCGGCCCGGATCTCGCCGGCGCGCCGGGCATTGATGAAGAGTTGGTCCCAGTATTCTGCGTATGCACGTCGCAGCGGCCGGTGCGGCTTCTTCAGCTGTTCAGGCAATTGCCCGTAGATTCGAATGTTGGCCGAGGTGAAGTCACTGGTCTCGAGCAGTGCGACGAGATGAGCCTCGATCGCAAGGCCGATCCGGCGCCGATGCGATACCTTCCCTGCCCGCTCGACAGCGTTCCTGACCGTCTCGAAGACGTGGCGGAGGCCGCGGTCCAGCACCTCGTCGAGGATCTCCTCCTTGGAATCGAAGTGATAGTAGATGCTGCCGGCCTTGATCTTCGCTCTTGCTGCGATCTGGCGCAGCGTCGTGGCGGAAAATCCCTGGCGGCGAAACAGCTGAGCCGCGGAGTGCAGGATGAGGTCTCGCGACCGCTCGGACTTGGACGTCGCTGCTGTGGGACCTTTGTCGGGTTCGCCTTTGCGTCTCCGGCTCGTGAGTGAGCTCTTGGGTTGGCGCGCCGCCGAACTCGGGCCAGAACGCGAGAATGACCGCGCCGTCTTCATGGCTACCACAAGCTCCGTGTCGACGTACTGGGCTGCCGATTCGCGCAGCCAATGATCGCTCTCGAAGCAGATTCTGCAGAGCATGGCAACATCTGACAGAAGGCACCTGCGACTGATCGTTCTCCATCATCAGCCCTTTGCTCGGACAGTGAACGGGCCGCCAGTTCTTTGCCTGTAGTACCGCTCGCTGGCGTCGTCCTGTTGAAACTTGCTCAAATTTGACCATGATGGATTGGAGCGTGAGTTCAGTTTTTTCAGTCGGTTAGAAGGCGGCCAATGCACGACGTGTGCACCGGGAGATCAAGAAAATCTCAACACTGCCATGTGCGCAGGCGTGTGGCGCATGTGCTGGATCTGAACTTCCGAGGGGCAGGGCGAGGCGAGTGCTTAAGTGCGGTCTCAGCTGTTCGACGCGGAATGGTCGAAAACCGTGGATTTAACCCCCACTCTCTCCGCCATTTCCACGATTTGATACGCCAAACTACGATGTTCTGCGATTTTGCTCCTGATGGTCGCGCTCGGAGCTAGCTAGCGTCAACAGAGGCGTAACACCCGAGCGCGAATTGGGTGCCCGCAAGAGAAGCGCGCACCGGTAACGTGTCGTATCGAACTGCCTGGCGAACTGCCGCTGCTACGATCTGGTCTTGGAAGCCATAAGCTTATCGCTCGAATCCTCCATGAATCGGGCGATCAGCGCCGCCGATCTGGGGTCCAAGTGCATCCCATCTGTCCAGCGTAGCTGAGATCGATCGACAGCGATATCCAGCCAATCCGACGCGCTTGGAAATGCCTCTGAGGCGAGCTTGGTGCTTTTGGCGGCAAGGGGGGTGTTTTCGTAAGCTGGTGAGCTGGGCATATGAAAGAGCAGGACGGTTGCTCCATTCGCCTCCAAAATGGCCTTGAACTTCCGGATCTCGGCGATCGTATATTGGACCGCTTCCTGCTGAGGAGCGGCTTGCGCTTCGGCGAAAAGCTGCTGAGCGAGCTCTACATCCGGTATGCTGGATGGAGAACTAGCGATCAAACGATCAACTTCCGCCCGAACGGCTTCTTTGAAAAACGAGCGGCTGTTGCGACGCAGAGCGATCGCTGGTCCTTGCACGGGCGGCAACTATGTGCCGCCCGGCAGGAGATCTGTTCAGTAGCAAGGAGGATAGGGATAATAGCCGCAATAGGGCCGGGCGTAGGCGGCTCCGACGGCGGCAGCTCCAACGGCTGCGGCACCGGCATACATTGCGCCCCGGTATGCCGTGCGCCGCGCGACGCCTGCAAAGGAAAGCGGCGTAAACGGGCGCCCGATAATATCGATGAAGATCGAGGCTGCGCCGTCCGCGCCGGTGAGATCACCCTCGAGTGTCTGAACGGTGAAGGTCAGCTTGTCCCCGTCCAGCTTCGGATTCTTCAGAACGACGACGGCGTCCTTGACGGAGCCATCCTTGCTGTTGAAAGCCGAAACGGTCGCGTTCGGTGGATCGCTCGCAAAGCTGTCCTTGCCCGCGCCCTAGTCGGTGATGATGTCAGCCGTGAGCTGGTGGCCGGCGGCGCGCACAGGTCGGTCGGCGAATATGATCGAGTTCGGCGTGACTCCGGTCAGCACGAGGCTGTCGCCCTGCAACGTTGCGCCGCGCGAATTGAGAACGATGAGCGATGGCACAATTTGGGCTTGTGCAGCAGAAGGCGTGCCGATCGTCTTCAGGTTTCCGTGCGTAGCGCTCTGAGCCAGCGCGGTCCCGGTGTCGAGCAGTAATGTTGCCGCCAGCAATGCCATGCAAATGTGTACGCCCTTCTTGTTGCGCATCTCGTTCTCCTTGCGATCAGCCTGAGCCTTCCGGCAGGTTGGGTCTGTGCGGACCGTAGACACTGCAAAACCGGCCGCCTATGCAAAATCGGCAGAAATGAAGGCGGTCCAATTGTGATGTTTTCAGCATGGCCCGGCGCGCATTGAGCTGACGGGCCGGCATGCGTCAGGTGTCGAGATGTCCTTGCAAATGACTTTCGCGCGGTGGCAATCATATTGCCTGCATAGTGCCTCGACGGTCATTCTGTTGATCTCGCCGCCGACCATGCCAACGCTGTGGCCTTTCAGGCTTGCCATGCCGCAAACCGCTTTCGTCCAACGCGACTAAAAGGCCTTACGGCGGGTTCGGCGTGCCGATTTTGCATAGCCTCGTCGGCTCTGCACATGCTCCTCTACGAAAACAGGACGCGGTCGGGACCAAGCGCCGACCCGCGATCAACGAGTCTTTGCGAGATAATCGGGAAGCGAAATGCGTGCACGAATTCTGGCTGTCCTCTGCATTCTCTGCGCGTGGTCCGGTTCTGTGTCCTCCGCAGGCGCCCAACAGGCATCGTGGACCCAGATCGGCATGCTGGCTTGCAAGCTCGACCCTAGCGTCGGGTTTGTAATATTTGGCCATCAATCGATGTCATGTCGCTTTACACAAAACCCGCCATTGCCGACACAACTCTATGAAGGCGCCCTCAATACCGTCGGAATCGATATCGGCGTTTCGGCCGGAGGCGCACTCGCCTGGGCGGTCCTTGCCCCGACGGCAGGCCCTCCGCCTGGAGCTCTCGCCGGCGAATATGTCGGGGCGTCAGGCGACATCGGCCTCGGCTTAGGCGCCGGCGTCAATGTTCTTGTCGGTGGCTCGGGGCGGTCATTTGCGTTGCAGCCCGTTTCGGTAGAGGGCTCGGTAGCCGTCAATGTGACCCTCGGCCTTTCCGGGCTCCAATTGCGTCCGATCTATTAAGCGCCGCCGCCTGACCGCCGTATGTGCAGTCCCGAATTGCTCGTGGCGCGCTGTCCATAGCGGGCCTGCGCCGACGAAAATTGCCTCCGCACCAATCGGAAGGGGCTGCTGTGCAAAACGAAAGCGAGGCGGGGGCTGTGCCTACTGCGGTCTCCATTTCTCCCGAAATTCGCGCGGCGTAGCGCCGAAATACGGCGAAACGCACGCGAAAAATGCGCCGGATCGGCATAGCCGGAAGAAAACGCGATTTCGATGATCTTGGCGTCCGTCTCACGTAGAAGCTTGGCGGCATTCTCAAAACGGATCAATTCGAGCAAGCTTGAATATGTCAGCCCAACGTTTGAGAGTTTGCGTTGAAAACTCCTGACGCTTGTGCCGGCCATCTCAGCGATTTTCGCGACCGCCGGGATTCCCTCATCCAGGTAAGAAGGCAGCATCAGCTTAAGTGCGCGGACAAGCTCGTCGCCGAACGGCTGAGGCTCGTCCTCGGAGAGATTCAGCACCTTATTGTGTGTCAGGCTGGGTAGGTCGAGATGCGCAACGGGCACATCAATCCAGGAGGCTTCCTGGTAAGGCAGAAAGCGCGCATTTGGCCAGAAAGCCCGAGCTTCCGAGCCTGGCGCATAATTTGCCTCAAACGCCATAGTTGAAGGAGTCCACTCCGACCCGGCGAACTGTCGGACGATGTGGACGACAAAGACGTTCTGCAGCCATTGTGAGTGTTCAAGATGGAGCATGCCGGCAGTCCCGCCCAGCTTGCTGCAAATTCTTACGCGATCGTCGCAGCGCTCCAGCCACATATACAGGTTCGTGTCTTCGAGCGATGCCCATTTGCACAGTTGCTGCAGGGCGGCGTACAGCGTCGGAGAGTAGCTGATGACAGTTCGCAGCTTGGTTCGCTTGAATATGGCTTGCCGGCTGCTCGTGGACTCGAGCAAGCCCCTGTCTGACATCGCAAAACTCCTCGGCTATTCCAGTGCGAGCAGTTTTAGCCGCACTTTCGCGCGTTTGATGAAAGCTCAGCCCGTTGTCTACAGGCGGCAGCAACTTGCCGGTAAACTTCGGCAAGCGCCCCATGGCAGACGACCTCGCGCAATCGATAGCTGAATAATTCCACAAGATTGGCGTGAAATGGCAAGACGCACAATTTGAATTGGAGCGAAACGTTTGGGGAGATTTCCAGGCTCCGCAAGGAGCCAATTTGTTTTTTGCGTTCAACTGAAGCGCAGGGATGTTATGGGGAGCTATCTGGGCCGGCCGAAGCAAAAGCGGGGCGGCGCAGGCTGGCGAGCACCGTAAGAACCGCATAATGCAATCACGTCACCGAGCACGAGCGGCCGACCGCAGAATTGGCTCCATCCGTTCGCGACAAAAAGGAGGAGCTAGGGCTATCCGCCAGACGACCGTCGTAGCGGCGTCGGCGAGCCTTGAGGTCGCCCAATCGGCGCATGCACAGACCGATCTGGGCACTTACGCCAGTCTCGACCAGCGCATTGTCGAGGCGATCGCGGTGGTATGCCTGGCGCATGGGATAGGTTGATCGTCCAGGCGTCATCGACCCGACCTTCTGAAAATGGTATCGTCGCGACAGCGAGAGGTCTGGCGCGATCTGGTAGGACCTGAGAAATTGGCCTTGGCATGACTAGGTCAGCTAGCCTGCTCGCCGAAAAGAGAACAGCTCTTCCGAAGTAGTGGGTCTAGTGATGTAGCGGAGCCCCGCTACCATGCGTGACCCACCAGCCTCAAAAGTGGGTTTCGGGCTGAAGCGGTCTCCTGACTCGAATCCTCGCCGCTCGCAGGCTAGCTCCTTGAACCAGGAGTTGAACCCGACAGCCCGGTGAGGACACCAGTTGGAGAAAGGCCGAAGCCGATATCACGCTGCGACCTTTCCCAGCTTTTGGGCTGGCAGGGCCGCAACGTACTGTGCCCAGCGCTGAAGTGCCTCTCGCATCTCAGTCGCATACCGAGCGCGGTTATATACCCCGGCAACGCCAGCCCGGTGGCCGCTGACGTGGTTTAGAATCGCCTCCACGATGTGCGGCAACACGCCAAGCCGGTCGGCCATCATTGTCGACGCCGATCTCCGAAGATCGTGAATTGTCCAATGGGGCAGGGATTCGCCTAGGGCTTCCGCGATCCGTGCATCAAGCGCTGTCTTCGACTTGGACCAGCTCGAGAAACCACGGTGAGGGTCACCACTGCGTCGGGGTCCGTCACCAAAAAGGAAGTCTCGGCCGGTTCGGCGGTGCGGGAGCAGGGTTAAGGCGGCGGGAACCAATGGTAGCGGGGGCTCGCGACGGTTCTTGGTCCGGGCGCTTGGCAGCGTCCAGAGCCCCGAAACGGTATCAAGTTCGGCCCATTGCATGCCGCCTACTTCATCACGGCGTTGGCCTGTGAGTATCAACAAACGCACAATACGTCCGTAATCGTCATCGCCACACGCCCGCCAGATGGCTGATAGCTCCGTGTCCGAGAGGACCCGTTCGCGACTTCCCGGCTGCGCGGGTCGATTAGTGCCGAGAACCGGGTTCGCGGGAATGTCGAGGCCTTCCCGTATTGCCCAGTTGAACATTGAGGACAGGGCTGTACGGGCGCGGGCTGCCGAGACGGTGCCATGCCCGGAAGCGATGTCGGCAATACGAGCCGAGATATGGCGACGGTTGATCTGGAAAACCGAGATCGGGTTTAGGGGTTTCCAACTGACCAACAAGTAGCGTTCAACTTCAGAATAGGTCCGGGGCTTCAGCCTTTGCTTGGCGTTCCGGAGATACTGATCAGCGATCACCCGGAGGGTGTCGGCCGCCTGCAGGCGCGCCTTTGCTTTCTCGTCCGCCGGGTCTTTGCCATTGGCAACCAACCCCAAAAGCCGCTTGGCCTCCTTGCGCGCGAGCTCCGGTGTCCAGGGGGCACCATGAGGACCGATGGTGACGAAGCGCTGCCGGCCGAACACGCGGTACTTGAGGACATAAGTCGCCTGGTCGCGTTGACGCCGAACGCCAAAGCCCCGCACCGCTTCACGGTGGTCTGCGTCCCAAATAGTCTCGCCCGGCTCAAGTGCTTGCACTGCACGGATCGTGATACTCGAAACCGCCATCGATCGCCTCTGTAGCTACCACGTAGCTACCACCATAGCGTCAATTGCAGGGCAGGTAAGGCGAGGGCGGGCTTATTAGTTGATAATGCTACAATTTTCGTACGAATGGCGGGAATGGCGTAGCGCCGGCGGAGCCCTTGCTATGTCTGTGGAACAGGAGGTCGGTGGTTCGAGCCCACCCAACTGTACCACAATAGTTGAATTGCCCCGCACTCTCAGCATCTTACTGATAAGCCAAACGGATTTGCGCCTTGCAAAATACAAAAGGGCGCACAAATGGCGTTGCGGATGGTCGCGCTAAATCGACTTGCTGATAACAGATGGATTGCTCGGAAGGTCATCCCGCAGGATGTCCGAGAGGAGTACGCGCGGCTATACAAGGTGAAGCGCGAGGTTCATCTAAAGCTGCCTGCGGACACGCCCAAGCACGAGGCCAAGGTCCGCCTAGCGGAATGGGTTTCTGAGGTTGAAACTCAAATCGCTACATTGCGAGCCGAACGAAACGGCGAAGGCCAGCCGCTCACCAAACTCAACGCGATAGCTCTGGCAGGCCGGTGGTACACATGGTTCGTCGGGCAGTACGAAGGCGATCCGGGGCCGCCGAAGCGTTGGCGGGAGATGAGCGATCATCTCGTTTGGAATGTGATCTACCCTGAAGCCCCCGAAAGTTATCACGAGAACCCGAAGGCTGATCCTCACTGGGAGTGGCAGAAGGAACCTGAGGTTCGCGAAGCGGTGAGGCCGCAGGTCGCTGAATTGGCGCGTGTCGCGACGTTTCTTGCCAGCGAGGGTAAGGCGCTAAACGCCGCTGCCTATGTGCTGTTCGTTGATGCCGTGAGCGACAATCTCTTGCCAGCCATAACGCTGCTGGAGCGGCGCGCCAATGGCGACTACTCCCCGGACGATACTCCGGAAGGCTTCCCGCCGTTCACGGATGGGCCGAGGCGAACTACCGGCATTAGCTGCTGGGATTTGTTCGAAGCATTCGTGAAGGCCATCAAGCCTGCAGACAACACGGTCCAGCGGTGGCGCGCCGTGTTCCTTTGGATGCAACGCCATTTTGCAGACATCGGTGCCGATGGGATCACGGAGGAGACCGCGCGTACATGGGTGAGAGGCTTGGTCACCGCGGAGCGTTCGGCGACTACTGTGCGTGAAGTCTGGCTTTCTTCGTCGCGTCGGGTGTTTGGTTGGGGCGCGGAGCATAAGCACGTTAGAAAGAACCCGTTCGCGGACATCAAGGTTGACGTTCCCAGAAGAGCGAGAAGCCGCGAGACGAAGGCGTTCACAGAACAGGAAGCCCGCACAATTCTCATGGCTTCCAGCGCTATCAAGGACCCCAAGACGCCTTGGGAGCGAGCAAGACGCTGGGTACCATGGTTGTGTGCGTACTCAGGGGCTCGTGCAGGTGAGGTCACTCAGCTTCGTGCCGAGGACATAGAGAAGCGCGGCAGCTTCTACTTCATGAAGCTCATGCCAGATGCGGGCACGATCAAGACGAGAAAGGCGCGTGTTGTGCCACTCCACGAGCATCTGATCGCCCAAGGGTTCCTCGAAATGGTCCGCTCGGTTGGGAAGGGCGCGCTATTTTACGATGATAAGACACCGCACCGTGCGAGCAGCGATCCAATGAACCCCCGTCGGAGCCGAGCTGGCAATGCGCGCGGAGACTTGGCGGAATGGGTGCGAGAGCAAGGAGTGCGCGACCCAGAATTGAGTCCAACTCACGCGTGGCGGCACACGTTCAAGCAAATCGCTGAGCGCGTAGAGATAACCGAGAAATTGCACGACGCTATCACGGGCCACGCTCCGGCTAGTGAGGGAAGGAAGTACGGACAACCGACCGCCGAAGACATGGCAACCGCGATGAAGAAGTTCCCGCGATACAAGGTCGATTGACTGTCAAACACCTTGCTCGGTGTCCAAAAGCCCCCAATGCGAACAGAGAATAATGCTCGCCAACACACAAGAAGAACTACAAGCCGCCAGTTACGCCGCCTTGAGAGCGCATGCGACCTCGGAACGAGCCCAAGCCCTCGTCGCGAAGCTCGCGTCAATGGTGGAGGAAAAAACAATCCAAATTGGACTGCGGCAGAGGAAGCGTAGAGGCGCCGCGGCATCGGCGAAGCTGGAGTACGCCACGGGAGCGTTCTTGGCTGACCTCTTGCGTCCATTCGACGCCGAGCAGCATAGCGGCTGGGTGTACAAGTCCTTGAGCAAAGCGTCCTTCACGGGTGCTCCTGTCGGCCGGCACGCCTTCTTTCAGTTGCGCGACGGTCTTGAGGGACTGGGCTTCTTGCAGCACGTACCTGGACACAAGGTGTCAGGCGAACGCTCAGATGTGGGCCAATACGCTGCCCGTTTCCGTGCCACACAAGAACTGTTGAAGTTCTGCACCGAGCAAGGAGTGCCTCCCAAGGCGGTGCTCGATCATTTCGAGTTTGAGTACGACCTTCCCAAGCATCCTGTCGAACTTCGGAAGCGTAAGCTCAAGAATTTCTACCGGAGAACCGACGTCCCCGGCGCACCCATGGAGTTCGAAAGGACACCATCGATCCGGGGAATGGAGCACGTCATCTCTGAATTGAACGAGTTCTTCGCCAAGCACACGCTGCGAGGAGGGCAACACCATGGCTACGTCCGTATCTTCCACAATGGCGATGACCCAGACTTCGATTGGGACAAGGGAGGCAGGCTGTACAGCCAACACTTCGCCGACAGCTACCAAGTGATGTCCTCCGAGGATCGGCGGAAGATGACCATCGACGGCGAGCCGGTGGCGGAAGTCGACATTAGCGGAAGCTATCTCACCATCTTTCTGTCGCTCCATGGTCTCCAACTGGACCTTACCGAAGACCCGTACTTGCTCCCCGGACTTGGAGTGGAGCACCGAGGAGCCGTGAAGCAGTGGTTCGTTGGGACCTTCGGCAACAACAAGCCCATCAAGAGATGGCCCAAGGACATGCTTGATGATGATCCCACTTTGGCCGAACACCGCGCTGCTGACATTACCAAGGCCGTCTTTGTCAAGTATCCCGTACTGAAGAGCTGGGGGGAGCCATGCAACGGTCGCACCTACAGCTGGGCTGACCTGATGTACCTTGAGAGTGCCGTGATGTTTTCGACCATGCTGGGGTTGATGCACGAACACTCAACCCCGAGCCTCTCTGTCCATGACAGCCTCATCGTTCCCGTTTCCAAGGTAGAGGTGGCAAGCGAACTTCTGAGGAGCCGATTTCAGGAGCGACAGAACGTGCTCCCCAGATTGAAGGTAAACGAACCGATCAATGATCAAGTCTAAAAAAGTCACAGAGGGGATACCAAGGGACACAGAGGGAGACAGAAGGGACCAAGGGAGGACACAAGGCGGGTAGAGTTGATGACCACCCACATTGGAGTGGGGCGGACGGAGAGAGGGGAGGGGGGGAGAGAAGGCCAAGCGAAGACAAGGGAGAGATAGGTACACTGGGACCACTATTGTTTATGACAGTGCGGAGGGGTAATTCCTCCTTCGATAGGCCGCACCATAGTACCGAAATGTAAATGAGCGGGTGGGAAGTCCGGGCCCTCATCGCCCCATCCGACTTGTTACCGACCGATTACGAATGGCTCCGAGGCTCCTGTCTGGACCTGTGCGTTCCCCTCCGCCTGAGACGGCGTAGATCCCATAGCAAGACCTGTGGGGCACGCATTCACTCCGAGGCACGTCGACTACCCTTGCTCTAGGACGATCCTCGGTGGCCCACAGAGGCCATCTGAAGACGTCTGGAAACCACGTCACTCCCTTGGCCAAATCTTGAGCTTTTCCGTTCCGAAATTATGGTGGCCATGCGAGGGGGGCTCAGGAATGAATTTTCTAATCCTTGCCGGTGCGGTGTTGCTCGTGATCGGCTACGGGGCCTTCCTTGTCATTCAAGGATTGCTCAAGGGCGTTGATGCCGCGTCCAAGGCAGTGGCTGACCAACGTCAAGCTACGGCGAACAAGAGGGCCGAACGTCTGGCTCATCAGGAGTACGAACGGAGCCAAGCGTACCGTGCCGAGAACCCCGTCAGACTGGTGGGCATTCCCAACCCCCACACATTTCGCCACGCCTTCTCTCTTCTGGACGACTACGTAGCTACCGCAACCGCCTACCGACCTGTTCTCCCGTCCGGGCTGGATACCCGCTTTCGCGCGTATCGTTTCCCATCGCAGATGTTTGAGCTTGCTCGTCCGCATCCTGCCTCACTGTCGAATACCGATCCTCGCAAGGTCTCGCTTACACCGGCCGATGTCCTCATGGGCGGCGGAGCGGACATGTCGAGCCTCTATGGACGGGCGGCAGGGGCCTGTGACTTCCCGTGCGCGCCCCCGACGTTCGGCTACACGCCAGCCGAAGCGCCCACGCCGAAGCCGAACTTCCCAAGCGTCACCGCTCCACATCCGCCAGCAGTACGGCTCGTCGCTTCTGACGGAAGGGACGTAGATGGCGAGGACGAATTGCAGGCAAAAGCGTTTGAAGCTGAACTTCAACGTGTGGCAGCGCTTAACGCGCAAGCATGGGAGCTCGACACTACATTCCATGAGAAGTACGCGGCGGCAATTGAGGCTCGGGACCTCATGGAGATTTACCTCGCCGATCTGAGCTTGAAGTGGACAGGCGCCCAAGCGGCGCTACTGGGCGAGTTCGAGCAAATGAAAGTAGCCTACGAAAGGGACTGCCAGAGGGCCACTCAGCCGATCCGAGCGGTCAACGAGCGTTATCGAAAGAGTACGAACGACGGCGTGCGCGGCCATTTCGAGCTTGCGCTGTGCAACATCACTTTGCCAGTCCCCGAGGACTACCCGTGGGAAGTCCTGTACGATCCGCAGGAACGAGTGCTCCAGGTGAACCAATGCGTGCCGTCGCTACCTGATGTCTCAGTCGTGCGATCAGACGGCAAGCGGCCTCCGGCCAAGCGAGACGCTGAGGCTGTCCTTCGGCGCTATGTGCCGGCTGTTGCGCTGCAGATAGCTCACCATGTTGCTCGGAATGACCTTCAGGACGACGTCGATAGGATAGCCGTTAACTGCTGGTCGCGGTTCTACGATCCAGTCTCCGGCAAGCTGAAGGACGCCTTTGTTGCGGCTCTTGCGGTTGATAAGCGGGACATCACCGAGTTTAACCTGCAGCGCGCCGATGCATTGGAAGCCTTCCGAGCTCTTAAGGGCGCCTACGTATACAGTGTTGCCGAAGTTGTGCCCATCGAGCCCGCCATTCGCCTCGACAAGGATGACGAGAGATTTGTTGCCGGAAGAGACGTGCTCGACGGAATGGCCCAAGGGCAGAACCTTGCAGCCATGGACTGGCAGGACTTCGAACACCTCATTCGTGAGCTGTTGGCCAAGGAGTACGCCGACAAGAACGCGGAGGTCAAGATTACGAGAGCCAGCCGGGATCGGGGGGTAGACGCGGTGATCTTCAATTCAGATCCTCTGCACGGTGGAAAATTCGTGGTGCAGGCGAAGCGCTATTCCAACACTGTTGACGTAGCTGCTGTACGGGAGCTTTACGGCACCGTGCTAAACGAAGGGGCGAACAGAGGCATCCTCGTGACAACCAGTCATTTTGGACGAGACGCTTACGAATGGGCCGCGAACAAGCCGCTGACCTTGATCGACGGACGCAACCTTTTGGCGCTACTGAGCAAGCACGGCTATAACTTCAGGATCGAAGCTCTGCCTTGATCGTGAGAGTGCCATCTCCAGTCCAGAGTCATCGTCGCGTATGAAGTTGAATTGCCGAACGGCGACTTCAGCGCGCTTCTGACGCCGATGACAGCCTCCAACTTCATCCAACCGCCGAAAGAAGCTCAAGATGCCAGCTAATCGTTACAGTCCCTATGCAACTCCTGACCAGCAAGTCCGGAAGCTGCAAGAAGAGCTATATTCGCTGAGGCGTGCCATTGTTGAGCTTATGCCGGATGACATCTCGAACGCTCTTTCAGACTACGGTTCCTGCAAGTCTTACCGAGAATACGCGGAATGGAAACGCAAGACAGTCGACTTCATTATATCAAAGGCCGAGGTCGACCCGCAGGCCTCCCATTTCGAGGAGCGCGGTTGGTGTCCGCTCTGCAAAGGAGGAACCCGTGGACCCTATCAATCCGGCTTCAAAATTCCGGGGGGAATGGAAAAGCACTTGATGGGTGACGGTAATGCGTCCCAGTGCGTGGTAACCAAAGCGGCGTTTGATATGGCTCGCGATGCGCTTAGCGATGAGTTTGAAGCGGAAGAAGAAGCGGCTCGAAGGGAAGTAGAGGAGCGGAGAAGGACAGAGCAAACTTTGCTGACCGATCCGGCGTTGCAGCCGCAGCTGTTTGACGAACGTCAGTGGTGGAACAAGCCACGTCCGGCTGACGCGCTCAGGGCTGCTGAGGAAAGGCTCCGCAATCTAAACTTTGAGAAAGAAGTTGGAGAGAACGTGATTGCATACAAACTCTGGCACGAAGGCCGCCTTGTCTTGGCGGACCCGCGCACCGTTGGTCGGATCACCTTCAGAGTATTTAACAGCGAGAAGCCGAAGAAAGGAAGCAAGCAGGCCTCCTTCCACTTACTGGACAGTTGGAAAAATAATCTGGCGGAAAAATTCCAAGGTCTCCTCGCTGAAGCCTGTAAGACCCTACCAAAGCAAAAATAGAGACCGTCGAGGCGACGGGCCCACAATCCTTGCCGGCAATAACGTTGGAGCGATATTCTGACCGGAGACGGCGGTTTCGAGGGGCTCATGAGAAGGTTGATTCTGGCTTTTATAACTATCGTCGCCACTGGCTTCCCTGTGTGGGCGAGCGACGTGACTGGCGAGGTGCTCGCTTTTGCGTGCATGGAAAACCTTCCCGCGGCTAAGCGGGAAAAGGATAGCGAGAAACGCTTGCAGTTTTGCAATACCTACCTCAACGCATGGGACGATGCTCGGTATGCATTTCTAAAGGGCACCAGAACCTACTGTCCTCCCTCCATCACGATAAAGGAAATGAGCGTCGTCTTTTTCGATTATATGGCTGGTCACCGCGAAGCTCGCGACCTTCCTGCCGCTGAGGCTCTTATGCTTGCGTTCAAGGCCAAGTGGCCTTGCCGCGACTGAACACGCGCTTAGTCCCAAGCGGAGCATAACTGACACGACCATATTGCAGCACAGTGCTGCTATAGGTTCGGCGGCGGCAGCCACCTTTAGGTCGAATAGTTCGAAGTGGGGCTGGCTGTCGCGCCAAAATGGGCCCCGGCGCCCTCGGAGAGGCTCCCCTATTTACAATGCAAGGCGCTGACCGTAGGGGAGGTAGCCCAAGGTCAGAGGGTGAGAAAGCTACGGAGTTGGCGTTCAATTTGATCGAAAGCACCTGCTGGAATTACGCCGTTCGTGACCAGGAGCGCTTCCTCACGACGAGCAAGCGCCAACTGACGTAGGCCGCGCTCAGCATAATCGTGGCACTCGGCGCGCTTGTTGCATAAACCGCACAAGGTTGCCATTCCGACGTAAGCCATGAGCTGATCTTGGGCCAATGCGATGGCCGGTTCGAAAGTATCCGCCGCAACGATACACGCGTCTTTAGCAGCCTCGATCCGGTTGGCTGCAAGAGCTTCCCGCAGCGTCTCGATTGCTCGATTGCCCGTCTCGCAGAGGATTTGAGAAATCCCTGCGCGGATCACCTTCGAAGTATCGAAATCGTCGTGGTTGAACGCCTTGTATCGAGCCACCAGCCCTGTCTTCGTGGACCGTAGGACGAATGCCTCAAGCAGCACCTTGTCGGAGATGCCTTCAAGAATGGCGGCGATGACTTTCGGTGTAATCTCGTTCCACGGTGGTGTGCGCGCAAACCACTCTTGCCGCTCGTCACGACTGGCATTGGCATAGAAGGGCCTTGCGAGAGGCTTCTTACCGAACAGCCTGCTGAAGAGAGATAGTCGTGACTTTGGAGCAGCATCCGGGCGCTTCGCGTAGCGGCCAATCCCGATGATGCGTTTAGCCTCCAGGATAGCGGGTCGCAGCTTTTCCTTGGTGGCCTCATCAAGCTGAGGCAACCTTCCCGCGGCAATGTCTCGCCCTATCTGCTGCAACCCCGCGCGATCAAAATAGTGATCGGTGAACGCAAGCGACAGCATCAGAGCATCATCTGACGTAGGGAGTGCTCCACACTTCCCGCAGGGGGAAAATGCACCCCATTTCAGGTCTCCGCAATTAAAGCAAACGGCTTCGGTCATCTCCCCCTCACTGTTCTTCTCCCGCTTCCACAAAGGGTACCATCACGCGAGCAAGGACAGGAGCGCTAATTACTGCATAACCTTGGCGGCGGCCGATGAAGTGCGTGTGTGCTACACTAAGCGGAACACTCAGCGACAGGGGGACTCGCGGGCCATGTTTTACATCCAGACGACTCGGGGATGGCGGCTGTTGCACAAACTGCACTACGAGATTGCTAAGTCGTGGCAGGAAAGCGGCTCGGACGTCGAGGAAAAGGTCGCCAAGTTGAATGGCTCTGATTTCTGGGTCAGCGAACGCAACTATAGCTCTTGGGAAGTAAAGACCCGCCTTGTCTACGGTGCAAGACAACGGGCAAGAAAGTCTTCACTAGAGTTCAGCATCGGTTGGTCGGATTTCGAAATTCCGGAGGTCTGCCCGCTTCGCGGCGTTCCTCTAAAAGTCGGCTCTGGCCAACACACCGACGACTCTCCCACGCTCGACCGCAAGGACCCTCGCCGCGGCTATGTGAAGGGAAATGTCTGGGTCATCTCGCACAAGGCAAATCGATTGAAGGGAGACTTCACTCCTAATGAGCTGAGGACATTCTGCGAAAATGCATTGGCGTTGGATTGGGTCACTTGGACGAGCGACGACGAGGATGAGTCGCAGAGGAAGCAAATGGAATGGAAGCGCAAAATGAGTGAGAAGGAGAAACCCAGATGGTGGGCTCTCTGGGGGGCCCAAACTCCGAAGTAACACTCTGCTGCTATCACTTCGGCGGCGGCTACCCCTTTAAGCCGAGCAGTTTGAGGTCGGGGTGGTAGTGCTGCTTAAAATAGGGTCCGGTGAACGATAGGGGACCCGTTGAAATCAATGTACGAACCTACCCGCCGTGCCCCACGAGCAGAACGCGACCGCGCCGAATACTGCAGCGGCCATATGGGCCTCGAATGAGACCGCAACGACCGCGAGGAGGGTGAAGAACGCTGGGGTGTCATTGCGCGTCCCAAATCCATTGCGCTGCTGAGCACTCGGCCTGAAGGTCGCGCAAGCATCAGCTTGATTGCCGTGGGCGCATGCGGCGTCGCTACCGCACGCGCAGCGCAGCCGTAACCTCGGCGGCGGCGGGCGCTTAAAGCCGAGGAACTCGAAACCGCTTCGCGCACGAAGTCCAAAAGGATCCCATGGGCGCAGATGGGACCCGTTCGCGTCCGTGCTTGCTAGGTCCTAGCCGTGCAGGACGAGCCAGATGCTGACGCCGAAACCTGCCGTCGCGAAGCCCGGTCGCCCGAGCACCGCCAAGAGGCTTGCGACACACGTCAGTAGCGCCCCATCGACTACGTGCATGGCCGCTACTCCTATGCCCGCCCAAGGACGTTAGCGACTGACTTCGCGTGCCATTGGCCACCACGTGCTGTCGCTACGCCACGGGCGTTCAATGCCGCGGCAATGTCCCTCAGCGACGTTGCACCCGCCTTCTGCGCCGCCCTGATGATGGGCAGCACGTTCGCTGCGAACCTATCCGCTTCCACGGTCACGGCCTCCACCGCGCTCCTGCGGGCCGCTTGAAGCCTAGGGTTACCGAGGAGCACCCCGCGAGCCTTGGCTGCGGCGAGCGCCTGCCGCGTCCGCGTCGAGATCAGCGCGCGCTCCTTCTCGGCGAGAGCTGCAAACAGATGCAGCACGAAGGGGTCGACGTCCGGCCCCAACTCGGCGACCAGGAAAGGCACCTTGTGGGCCATAAGGCCGCTCACGAAGTGAACGTCGCGGCTGAGACGGTCCAGCTTCGCGACCGCCACGGCACATCTTAGCTTCCTCGCGGCAGCCAATGCCGCCTTGAGCTGCGGACGGCGGTCCAATGCATCGGAGCCTTTGCCAGTCTCCACCTCCACGAACTCACGCTCGATGGTGAACCCCTCAGCTTGGGCGAATTGTCGGAGCGTGTGCTGCTGGGCCTCGATGCCGAGACCGGAGCGTCCCTGCTGGGAAGTCGATACGCGAATGTAGGTGATCAAGGGGCGGTTGGTCGTCACACTGGGCTCCAGAGGTCATCTGTGTAAAATCTTATTGTCCATTTAGATATTATACAAGCTGCTATTTGGAATCCCTGCGATTCCATTTTGCATAGCTATCGCATAGGTGGTGAAATGGGGCAGCCTCACCTCAACGACTAACGGGTTTGTCAAGGCATAGGGAGAGAAATGTCCAAAACGCTTGCGGCGCACGAACAGCCAATTTCGCGGATATTCTGCAACGAATATGTGTTTCAAATTCCCCCGTATCAGAGGCCCTATTCGTGGACGACTGAGGAAGCTGGAGAGCTGATCGGTGACTTGTTAGGCTTTATGCGCGCCCGTCCACTGGCTGTTGAAGAGATGCCCCCCTACTTTCTGGGAAGTATCGTTCTCATCAAGGATGAAGGGTCACCCAATGGCGATGTAGTTGACGGGCAGCAGCGTCTAACGACTCTCACGATCCTGCTTGCAGCGATCAGGGCAAATGTTTCGAAGGCCAACGCTTCCGATATTACGCAACTGATATACGAGAAGGGGAGCCAGATCCTCGGCACCCAAGATCGATTCAGGCTTACTCTAAGGGAGCGCGATAGGGAGTTTTTTCAGAAGTATCTGCAGCGTGAAGATGGTTTTTCTCAGTTGCTTGAGTTGTCCGATGGCTCGAATGACAGCCAGAGAAATATCCGAAGCAACGCCAGATTGTTTGACGAGAAGCTAAAGGCACTTCCAGAATCGGAGCGCCTTCAACTCGCTCAATTCATTGTCACTCGCTGTTACCTTGTCGTGGTGGCGACTCCTGATTTGAACTCGGCCTATCGCATTTTCTCCGTGTTAAATACGCGGGGCTTGGATCTGTCCGCGACCGATATTCTCAAGGCCGAGGTCGTTGGCGCATTCGCCAATAACCAGCGCGACGCATACACAAAGAAATGGGAGGATACGGAGGAAGACCTTGGCCGGGAGTCTTTCAACGAACTCTTCAGTCACATCAGAATGATCTATCGAAAGGCGAAGCCACAAGGGACGTTGCTGGTTGAGTTCCGAGATCATGTTCTTAGCAAGATGAATCCTCAACAATTCATCGATGACTTGTTGCTCCCAGCTGCTGAAATGTACGAACAACTAACAGGCGCAACCTATGCAAGCCCGGTTCACGCTGAGCACGTCAACGAAAATTTGAAATGGCTCACGAGGTTGGAGTTCACTGACTGGCTCCCGCCCGCCCTCGCGTTTGCGATCCGTCGGCGCAATCAGCCGGAGCTTATGGACACATTTTTTCGCGATCTGGAGAGGCTCGCTTATTGCTTACTGATAACGAAAGCAGGCGTGAACGAGCGGATCGAGCGCTTCTCGCGCGTCACCCAAGAGGTTGAGAGCGACGCCAACCTGTTCCTTCCAAGCTCGGCCCTGCAAGTAACGCCCGCCGAGCAATTCGAGACCTATGGCGTCCTCAATGGTCCAATTTACGAATCGTTATCGGCGCGCGCTCGTACGGTCGTGCTGTTGAGGCTGGACGCATTGGTCTCTGGGGGAGGTGCCAGCTATCAATACGAGACAGTCTCCGTTGAACACGTTCTTCCACAAAATCCAGCCGAGGGTAGCGATTGGCTCGTTTGGTTTCCAACGCCCCAAACAAGGCTAACCGTGCATACTTTGGGTAATCTCGCATTGCTGACCCGTAAGAAAAATAGTGCGGCATCCAACTACGAGTTCTCGAAGAAAAAAGATGCTTATTTCACCCGGAACGGCGTTTCGCCGTTTCCCTTGACCACTCAAGTTCTTCAACACAGCAGTTGGACCCCAACGATAGTTGCCGCGAGGCAGGAGGAACTCCTATCGATCTTCGAGCAACACTGGCGTCTTCAAGATCGAAAAGGTCCCAATACAGAGGCGGAAGTCATCGTGGCCACGATGTTTGACACAACTTGGCGGGGTGACGTGTGTACGGCTCTGCGTAATTTAGGCGGTCGAGCATCTCTTCAGAATATCTATGAGCAGGTTCGTTTGGTCCGCGCGACGGCAGGACGTTCGTTGCCTCAGTCGCTCGAAGCGATTGTACGGCGGACCTTGGAAGAGAGCTGTCGGGAAACCGATTCGTTCAAAGACCAAGAAGACTTGTTCGTAATGCCGAGTGGAAAGGGGGCAGGCATATGGGCGCTGAGGGGCAGTTAGCCGGCTCTGCGCATAGGCGCATTCAAGCGTTGAACCGGTCTGTCGTCGGCGCCATGAGCGCCTGCCATCGTATGCAATACTTGAGAAATAGATGCACGAATTCGGCGGAGACGCAATGTTCTATCTTGAAATGCGCCGCCATTTTCCACCTGTCCTGAATTGTTCATTGAGGGAATTTCTCATGCCAGTTATCGGACCAGCATTAGCGACCATTGGGACAGAGCCTAAGTACGACGTCGCGATATCATTTCTCGCGAAGGACGAGGCAACCGCCAAACATCTGTACGACCACTTAAGCGAAGTGCTCAACGTCTTCTACTTCCCCCACAACCAAGAAGACCTTGTAGGCACCAACGGCCTCCAAAGCATGCGAGAGCCGTTCTTCGACAGCCGTGTGGTCGTCGTGCTTTTTCGTGATCCATGGGGAAAGACACCGTGGACGGGCGTAGAAGAGACCGCAATCGGAGAGCGCTGCCTGAAGCAGGGTTGGTCCGGCCTAGTGTTCGTGAACCTCGATCAGACGAGCGCCACACCATCCTGGGTGCCTAACACCCACGTGCGGTTCGGGATGGAGGCATATGGAATGGCGGGACTGATCGGGGTTATCAAAGCGCGCGTGCAGGAGCACGGCGGCAAGTTGGTGCCCGCCGACGCAGCAAGCGAGATGAGGCGCGTTCAGCAAGAAAGGGCCTTCTTAGCTGACCGAGAAAACATGATGTCGGATCGCCGCTGGATTGAAGGCACCGTGCACGCATCGATAAGGTCGGCACTCGAAGAAGTAGTGCGGCTAGCAGAAATAGCGAACGCCGAGCATGGCTTTGAAATTAGTGCAGGAGCGCAAGACAAGACTTGCGTCCTCCGATCCGGCTTCGTGAGCTTGGGCATCGGGTTCCAGCAGCCTATTTTCAATCGCGTCTCGGACTATGAACGTGATGAATGTTACCTGCGAGCATCGGAGTTTTCTGGTTCAGTGCTCCTGCCGGGAGAGCGCGGATGGATTATGCATCACCCACGCGAACTCAAGCGTCACAAGCTGAGGGTAGATGTATCTGAGACGCGGTCGCTGGTGTGGAGGGAAGCGAACAAGACTATCATTCCGGCCGAAAAATTGGGCGATCACCTATTTCGAATTTTCTTGGACCTTCTGTCCCGGGCTAACAGGGGCAAGGTTGAACGTCCCCCACTATGAGCTGCGCAAAACTACGCGGCCGCACTTTCGCACTGATGTTCTTTTGCAGATCAAGAGTTGGAATATGAGCAGTGGCGAAACGCCAGAAATGTCTGCCGAGGAAGCGGACCAAGTGTTTGGCGGCATTAATTCTCTTATGCGCGCGTTAGAGCACCTAGACGAACGCGGCTTGATTTTGTCTTTAGCAGCTTTCGCCGAAGATTGTTTGGGTGAGCTATTGAAGTCATTCATGCTCCCAAACCAAGCCGCAGACGATCTGTTAGAAGGATTTAATGCGCCCCTTGGCACGCTGTCGTCGCGTATAAAGGCGGCTTGGGCACTCGGGCTAATAACAACAGATCAGTACGAAGATCTGGAACGCATGAGAAAGATCAGGAATGCGTTTTCTCATACATGGAAGCCTATCTCGTTCTCGGATCAGCATATCACCGCGCATATCAAAGCCATCAACTACAGCAATGGCGATGACGCTTATCCCGAGACGGCCACCATCAAGTTGCGAACTGCGCTATCTTTTTTATTAGTTGAGTTGCAAGTGGCGGCTGACCGAGTAGTCAAGGCAAGGCGGGGAGCACGACTGATCGGAGCTCGCCTAGTCAGCGGCGTACCGGAAGGCGAAGAAATCGAGAGTATAAGAAACAGGCTCGCAGCACTCGAGGATGAGATTTTGAACTCTACCGGCGAGAAGCATCTGTTCTTGCTCATGATGCGAGGAAGATGGGTTGAGAGGTTGAGGATCCTTGAAGGCTCCGTCCCTATCAGCCTTCGAGAAGAAGTCTCTGAATTGCGCGAGGAATTAATGCGTAAGATGGCGGCGACCGGGGCCCGGAAGAGCCACAAACCGCGGCCCGAGTAGAGGCGGATGCATCCACGAGCTTGGTAGCGCGAAATCTCATTTTCCATTCAGATACGAAATAGCTGCGGAATTCTATGCTGTACAGTGACCGTCCAATTTCAACTCCGCGCCAAGATGTTCTCGGTCGATCCGGATTTGCTCTTGAGTTGGCGAGGGCCATCGACAATCTAGATTTGTCCACCGATGGCTTTGTTATGGGGCTATTGGGGGATTGGGGCGCCGGAAAGACTAGCGTTATCGAGCTAATTGCTAGGTATCTGCGACACATCGAGATGTCGCGAGCGAGCGAGAGTTTGGTCTTAAATGATGCTTCGCCACAGCGAAGGAGTTTGGAAGACCTTGAAGCGATGTCCGAAGTCTACGAGCGGATTGAGCCCCGTATCGTCGCTATGGGGGCACTCAATCAAAACCTGACATACTGGGAGAAGATCAATAGGAAGCAGGAATTCACACGGTGGTTGGGATCTGCTTCGGACGCCGAGATTGCTGACCGGTACTTCGAGTTGAAACTGAAAGTGGAGGCCGCTCCTCGGAATATCGTGATCCGGTTCTCACCATGGCTGATTGCGGGAAAGGCGGAACTAACGCAAGCGCTTCTCAGCGAATTGGCGCGTGGCCTTGAGGAGAAATTAGGGGACGAAGTGGCGGCATCCTTCGGCAAGGTGCTCAAGCGCCTTTCTGAATTCGCGCCTGTCGTAGGGTCTGGCCTCGACCTCCTTACCTCAACTCCAGTTGGCAAAGTGGCGTCGGCATTTGGAACGTGGACGGGCGGTGTCGCAGGTGCGATGATCTCTGGCCCGACTTTAGACGACGCGCGCGAGCAACTAAGGGCTTCCCTGCGTAGTCGAGCGAACCAAAAGGTCGTCGTCATCATCGATGATTTGGATCGGCTCACTCCCGCCGAAGCTCTCGAAATGGTCTCCCTTGTAAAGAGCTTGGGAGACCTTCCCAATGTCCTCTACTTTCTGAGCTACAGCGAGGCGCAACTTGTGGAATTGATTTCATCGGCGCTGAGTTTGGATGGACGCTCCTACCTTGAGAAGATTGTTCAATACCCGAAACACCTTCCTCCCGTGGACGATGCAGATTTGAGCAACCTGCTCGACGCCGATCTGGAAGTACTTTTCAGAGGTATCACGGATGAAGAGGCGAGCCGGCTGACCGGGAGTTGGCATTCCGTATTTCGTCATTATCTCTCGACACCGAGGCATGTCAGGCGCTTCGTAAATTCTCTGAGTGTCGCCTTAGCAGCTCTCTCTGATCACGCAGACCGGGTGGATTTGGCGCTGATGACCGTCTTGGAGCTGTATGAGCCCTCGGTGTACGCTTGGTTGCGCCGAAATATTGATATGGTGGTGAGCTGATGGCGGAAGAAAATAAAGAACTTGCGGCCTCATTGAAGGAGCTCACCGAGGCTGCAAAAAGTCCTGAGGGAGCGCGCAACATCCTCGCTATGCTCTTTCCCAAGGCCGACCAGGTGCTGGAAACCTACATATCCAGCGAACAAGGTAATGCATATGCACTCAAGAGACAGCGGCGTATTTCTCAGCAGGAGTTTGCTTCAACCTACTTTCGTTTGGATCCGGTCCCGATTTCTTGGAGCCGCTCTGAGTTAGAGGGGCTGTTCAAGCTCGGGCCCCAGCGCGCCCTAGATGCCGTAGAGGCGCGCGTGGAAAAATACGATGAGAAGGACAACGCACGGTTACGCCGCCAGTTCTTGGAATTCTTGACGGCAGCGCTTAGCGAGCGGGGAGCGTTTAGCTCGGAGTGGTTCTACAGGTTGATGAAGGTAAGTCCGATGTACATTCTTCATCGGGAAAGAAAGCCTTGGGACCTACTCTCTGATGATGGTCTTCTGATTTTTGACCGACTGCTCTTCCAAGTTCTACGTCCGCTTTCGCCCGAAGAACGGTACTTGTTGATCGTGGAAAGGCTCGCCCAGCTGGAAGACCTTTCGGTATTTGCGGGCTTCTTCAGATCTGCTGCTGGCGATATCAATCCTGATGGATCTCGGACGAAAGATGTTCCATTCTTTGGCGCGCGCACGGAAGAATTGCGTGACCAGTTGGTTGTGATGGTTCGTCAGTTGGCTCTCTCTGGACGGTTTTGGGATCAGATTTCGCCAGTTCAGTTGCTTTGGTTTTGGTGGGGAGCCAATCATGAAGAGGAGGTCAGGGAATTCTTGCAGAAGTCAGTCCAAGACCCCACGACATTGAAGAGGGTCCTCGATGCCAGCATTAGCCCCGTCGTCTCTTCGGCAGGAAACTACGAGCGTGTCAGCCGTAGCTTCGAGAGGCTGATCGATTTGAACGCCCTAAAGGAGAGGGCGCTGGACTTACTCGATGGACCCCCGAATGAGGAGAACACGACGGCAGTCTCGCGTTTCCTTCGTGCATTGGAGAGAAGCGAAAGTAGTAGTTTCTGATGGGTTGAGGGCGGTGGGGCGCTTGTCTAGGGCGAGGGAAACAGCGTTCGCAGTTTTGAACGTCGCCATTCAACTCCGGTCCTTAAACGTCTACTCCTCAGATCAAGACGCCGGGCATTCAACTTGCGTGGTTCACGGAAGCGAACACCTTTCCACCTCCTGCACTGATCAATGGCCGGTGAGCCCAGCTTGATAAAATACAAAATATCAATACAAAGAGAGCTGGCATCGGCGTAAATTCGCTTGGTTTATCAAGGATGAGGGGGGCGGTTCGCGGCTCCCACCCAACTGTACCATCCACAAGATCGCCCACCGCGACATCGCAGGATCGGGCCATCGCAGGATCGCTTGCCGTCCGCTGATCGCCGCCAGCGTGTCATCTCGCCGGCTTGCACTTCCTCGTCGCATCACCCACACTCCGCGAAACGACGCCTTAACGACACCTTAGTGCCACCTTGGGGGGACGCATGGGGACCGCCGGTTCTAGGAGTTTTTCGTTTGCGTTGATGCTTGGGCTCGCAGCGTTGCTGCTGCCGGGCCGAGGCGAGGCCTACACGCCGGACCAGCAGCAGGCCTGTACGCCGGATGCATTCCGGCTCTGTGGTCCCGAGATTCCCGACGTCGATCGCATCACGGCCTGCATGATCAGGAACAGGGCGCAGTTGTCGCCGGCCTGCCGCGCGTTCTTCCGCGCCGGTCCCGAGCCGCGCGAGGCGAGCGAGCGCCAGGAGCGGCAGCCGGTCGCAGCCAAGCGGAAGGTCCACAAATCGCACAAGGCGAAGAAGTCCACCCACTGACCCGGTTACCACTGTGCGCACGCGCGCGTCTTCAAGCTCGGCGCGTTGTCGTCACGCGGACCGGTGTTGCGCTTCACCTCGCCCCGCGTGCGGGGAGAGGTCGGAACGCATCGTCAGATGCGTTCCGGGTGAGGGGGAGTCTCCGCAAGCGCACCTATCGCCGTCCATGCGGAGACAGCCCCTCACCCCAACCCTCTCCCCGTAAGAACGGGGAGAGGGAGCGCAGCGCCATCGCGGTCAACGCAATCTCATTGCGCGCTGATCGCGCGGCAGCAATTTCAAGACCGCGATGCGCGACAGACTGACGCCTTGTGACGCTGTCACGCAGCATCATCTCTGAAGCTTGTGTTGTTTGCCAGATCCGTTCGCGATGGAACGGATGGAGTGAGGCGCGTGAGCGAAACCTACCAGCAAGAGATCGATCGGCACTTCGCCTGGTTCGAAACCAAGCTTCCGGAAAAGCCGGCGCGCTTCGTCGCGTGGCTGCGCAAGCCGTCGTCGCGCTATGTGCGGCTTCCGCTCGCGATCCTCCTGATCATCGGCGGCATCTTCAGCTTCCTGCCGGTGCTCGGACTCTGGATGCTACCGCTCGGACTCCTTTTGTTCGCGCAGGATGTGCCGATGTTGCAGAAACCCACGGCGCAATTGCTCGGCTGGATCGAACGCAAGTGGATCGCGCGCGAGCGCGCCAAAGCTGCCGAAAAGCGCTAGGCGGTGAGTCAAATCAAACGCTTAGCGACTCCATTTGCGGTTGCGTCATAAGTATGGTGTGACTCAAAAAGCAAAATGCACCGGTAATCGTGGCCACTTTGCGGATTGCAAGAAATTTTTTCTTTCGCGAATCAGCGCTCTGATTCATTTTCGCCTCCTGGGGTCAATCTGGAGGCCAACGTATGAACGTGATTGTTTTCGCTTCGCGTAAAGGGGGCTCGGGAAAAAGTACCCTGGCTGCTCACCTCGCCGCGCAAGTGCACAAGGCAACGAAGCCCTGTCTGCTGATCGATGCCGATCCGCAGGGCTCGCTGACTCTCTGGCACAAGCTGCGCGGCACCAACGAGCCGGCGATCAAGACCGCGGTGAACTCGGTTGCCGGAATCATTGCGCAAGCCAAGCGCGACGGCATCGAGTGGGTGTTCATCGACACGCCGCCGAACCTGTCGGCTGTGGTCGACGACTCCATCAAGAACGCCACGATGGTGATCATTCCGGCGCGGCCCGGTGTGTTCGACGTCAACGCGGTACAGGAAACGATCCAGACCTGCCGCTCGATGCGCAAGCCTTACGCTGTCGTGATCAACGGTGCGCCCGCGCAGCGGGACGGCGCCGAAAGCCGCATCGTCGCGATCGCGCGCGAGGCGCTGGCGAAGTTCCGCGCACCGGTGTGGAGCGGCCAGATCACCAACCGCGCCGATCTTCTGATGGCGCTCGGTCAGGGTGAAGGCGCTCGCGAATATTATGCGGAAGGCCGCGCTGCCGCCGAGATCAATCGGCTGTGGGCCGCGATCGAACGCTCGATCAAGGCGATCCGCGGCACGGCGTCGGCTTCCGGCGCGATGCACAAGCAGGCGGCGTAACAACGCAGCTTTGGTTCGAACTGGAAAGAACGCGCGGCACTCGCGCGTTTTTTATCGACTGATGGAACGTCATTCCGGGGCGATGCGGAGCATCGAACCCGGAATCTCGAGATTCCCCGATGCGCAATCGCGCATCTGCGGTTCTGGCTTCGCGAGCCCCGAATGACAAAGTAAGGAGGTGGCCCTTAGGCCACCATCAGCAAATAGAACACGATCACCGGCGCCAGGGTCAGGATTACCGACCAGATGCCGACAGCCCACAAAATATCCTCGGTCGTGAAGCTCGGCTCGGCAGCCGGCCTCACGGCAATAAAGCCATTCCTGGAATTCACGACGCCCCCGCGTTGGTCTTAAGCGCAATGCGTAAGGCTGATACGCGAGCTGTTTTAAGATCCCGGTCGGAATTTCGCTGGCATTTGCGTGCGGGGACTACTTCGGATTAACCACGGCAGGGGCGGCGGGCCGCATCCGGCCGGAAGCAGGATGCCTCAGTGCATGCCACCGTCGCGATCACGGATCGCGCCGAGATGCTCGTTGATCCGGAACACGATCAGGATGAATTCGGCGGCGATGCGCGAGAACACGATGCCGACGAACATGCTGGCGATCGACGCGAGCAGCTGGATGAATCCGACGAACGGGCTGATCGCCATCGCGGTGAGGCTCCACAGGATGCCCGAGATTCCGAACAGCACGATGACCGCGATCACCAGCCAGTAGAACGTCTTGATGATCGTGGGCGTGATGAAGCGGTCCCACTGAAACAGATCCTGGAAATCGAACATCATGGTTCTCCCGGCCAGCCGAAATATGATTCGCGTCTCGTGCATCCTACTGCGTCACCCCCGGCGCGATCACTTCGTCCCGGGAGCCTGCGCGGCAGGCGTCCGTCAGGACGAGGCATTTCGCCGGGCCAATGGTTCGGGGCGGCGCCAGAGCGCCTCCGCACCACCGGGATCGATTCCGCAGAGGCCCAATCGGTCCCGCCAAAGCCGAGCCCCGGACCGGGCGCCGGCAGTCCAGGGGCGAGCTATGCGAGTGGGCCGGTTGTGATTGCTGCAAATAACGGCCACAATCGGGCTTCCCTCCGGCATATCCTCACCCAATGACCACGCTGACCTTCGAAGACTTCAAGCCCGGCCGCTTCGGCACGTTCGGCCCGCGCCATGTTTCGCGCGAGGAAATCCTCGCCTTCGCCGCCGAATTCGACCCGCAGCCGATGCATCTCGATGAGGAGGCGGCGAAGAAATCCATGCTCCGCGGCCTGTCGGGCTCGGGCTGGCATCTCGGCTCGCTGTTGATGCGGATGCTGTTCGACGGCTTCATCAGCCGCACCGCCTCGCTCGGCTCGCCCGGGGTCAACGAGATGCGCTGGGTGGCGCCGCTGCGTCCGGGCGACGATTTGACGCTGGACGTCGACGTCGTCGAGGCGCGCGTCTCGAAGAGCCGGCCCGACACCGGCATCGTCACCTTCAAGGGCACGATCCGCAACGCGCGCGGCGAGATGCTGTGCGAGATGGAGTCGCCGATCATCATCAGCCGCCGCGACGGCGCGAGCGCATAGGAGACGTCATGCGCTTTTTTGAAGATATCGAGATCGGCGCCCAGCGCGCGTTCGGCTCATTCACCTTCACGCCGGAGGACATCAAGCGGTTTGCCGCGCAGTTCGATCCGCAGCCCTTCCATCTCGACGAGGAGGCGGGGCGCAACTCGCTGTTCGGCGGGCTTGCCGCATCGGGCTGGCATGTCGCCAGCGTCTGCATGAAGCTGCTCGTCGCCGACGGCAAAAAGCTCGCCGCCGAAGCCGCCGCGCGCGGCGAGAGGGGCGCGGTCTGGGGACCCTCGCCGGGTTTCCGCGAATTGCGCTGGATCCGCCCGGTGCTGGCAGGCGACACCATCAGCTTCACCAACCAGGTCGAGACCAAGCGCACGTCCGAAAAGCGGCCGGAATGGGGCATCCTTCAGGCCCGCAACACCGGGGTCAATCAGCGCAACGAGGTGGTGTTCTCGTTCCTCGCGACCGCCTTCGTGCCGCGCCGGAATCCCGGTTCCTGATGTTGCCCGGCCGCCTCTGATGTTGCACGGACGCCATGGTCGGCAGCTACTTCTGCTGCCGACGTAGTTGTGCGTTGCGTGGAACTCATTTTTTGCTAACGCATTTTGAACCTTTGTCCCTGCCTATGGTTTCAGGGGCCGAACTACTGGGGACGACCATGGCAGATCGCAGTGCGCTGAAGCTCGTCGGCATTATCTTCGCGACGGTAACGGTTGTCGTGATGCTGGCCACCGGAATGGTCGTGAAGGGCTTTGCCGACGGCAATTATTCCTTCGAGACCACCGCGAGCATCGATCGCTGATTCAACATCTGTAACCGTCGGCGCCCGAGGGGCGCCAGGCGCCGCGCATTTGCGCTTTCCAGTGTGACCCGACGGCAGGTAGCGTCACACTTCTCCCGACCAAGCTTCTTGTTTTAGGCATGATCTTATCGGAAAACCGCTTCACACTTTTCCGGATCATGCCTTAGCGATTCCAGATCAGCACCATCACGATGGTGGCTGCGGCCAATATGCCGATGAACCGGATCATGATCGTGCCGATGCCCTGCTGCGGCTGGCGCAGCGGTATCGGATCGGCGTTATCCGGCCGGACGCTCTGCATGAATTCTCTCCAAATGGATGCCCGCTAGGCGCGGTCCAGACGCGAGTTGCGGATTGGACGCGGGCCCGGCGTCTAAAGTTCAAATTGGCTTCTGCAAGAATTGACGCCGCGGAGTGTACACCGCGCTGAATAACGAATCGTTCTGCGTTGATTCGGTATGCAAAAACGAAGCCGCCGCCTCCTGGTCGGGAGGCGGCGGCTTGTCAGTTTGCGGAATTGAGCGCGATCAGCTGTTGCGCAGGCCGTCGGCGGCGCGCTTCCACTGCGAGACGTTGTCGGCGATCATCCGGGTCGACTTCATCGCGGCCTGGCTGAGCTGGGCATAGCCGGAGATCTCGCGCTGGACGCGCTGGCCTTCGGCATGCAGCAGGTCGCGCAGGCTCTCGAGCTCGCCGATCAGCTTCTCGATCTCGGCGAGCGAGGTGCCGGCGACGCGCTGGATCAGCGAGTTGACGTTGCTGACGGTGGCGTCGGTGTTGGCATCGGTCGGCGCGGTCTCCGGGCTCGCCACCGGGCGGCGCAGATAGGCGATATCGTTGCGCACGAAGTCGCGGATGCCGGCTTCGACTTCCGAGACCGCTGCGAGGTTGGTGTCGACCTCGGACGTGGTTTCGGCTTCGGCTTCCTCGGTACGGTTGGTGGCGTTCATCGGCTTTCCCCTGGATCGCAATAGCGAAGCGCGGCGCTTGTCCCCCGCACGACGAATTGATGAAGTTACGGACCTATCAGTGCCGCCGAATTTGACCGCATCTGGGCCAAGTTGGGGCAATGCCTGATCATTAGCGCGACAGGCCTAACAGACCGTTCACCATGAATGCTTGTAGCCGGCGCCGATGCTCTTGTTGACCGTGCCCTGGGGGGTCTCGCCGACCGAGCCGGAGACGGTGACGCCGTCGAACAGCTTCTGCTCGGCGCCGACCCGGCGCAGCCATTTGTCGTCGGAGGTCGACAGCGTCTGGCCGGCCGTGATGCTGGTGCCGGTGTCGGTGACGGACAGGCGTGCTGACTGATCGGTGTTGTAGCTGCTCGATGGACGGCCGATGATGCCGGGCACCGGGACCACGCCCTGCTGGATCAAATTATAGCCGTTCTGCAGCGTGAGCGAATACTGCTCCGACAGCGGCACCGACTTGCTCAGCGAGGTGCCGACCTTGCTCTGGTCGGCACCGGGATCGACCCGCGCCTCGACCGAGGTCTTGTCCCAGATCGACGCCACGCCACCCGTCGAGATCGACGCCCAGGCCGAGCCGCCGGACTGCGGCAGGCTGCCGCCATTGGCGAGCCGCTCCGACAATTGCTCCGACGTCGTCATGGTGCCCTGCCTGGCGACCGTCATGTCGGCGCCGATGCGGGTGTCGAGGAATGGCGAGACCGACTGCTTGACCGACACCGCCGACGAGCCGTTGGCGTTGCCGTTGGTGGTCCAGGCCGGGTCGTTGCCGGCGACGCTGGCGCGCTTGGCCGCGCTCTTCGGCGCCAGCGTGGGCAGGCTGGTGGAATCGGTGTCGAGCTGGCTCCAGTCGAGCTTGCTCTCGTCGATGTCCTTCAGGATGTCGGCGTCGTTGGCATCGACCGCCGCCGGCGCCGCTTCGGCCGCAGCTTCAGCGTCGGGCGCAGGGGTGTCTTTCGCGAGGTCTTTCGCCGTGTCCTGGGCGGCGGGAGCGATCTGCCAAGGTGAGGTCTGGGCGCCGGCCGAAAACGCCATCGCCACGCTAAAGCCGGCCGCCAGCACCGGCAGCCTCGCCCAGCCAAATCGCAATGTGGAAGTCATTCCCAGCCCGCAAATTCCAGAGCCGCAGCGTAGATTTGCCGTGGCGCAAAATTGTGGCAACGGCGCTGCGAAAGCAAGTGATCAACGCGTGATTTGCGGGTGCGATCGTCATTGCCCGGGGCAGGGCGCCCCGGACATGACGAAGGCGTGAAATCAGGGAGCTGTCAGACCGCGATGCGCGGCAGATGGATCGGATAACCGACGGTCTGCTCGACCAGGTCGAAACTGTCGACCAGCATGCGGAAGCTTGTCAGCTTGCCGGCCTTGAACTGCGCGAAATGTGCGATCCGGAGCGAGATCGGCTTGTCGGCATCCAGCGCCGTCAGCGAATAGCGCAGCATCGAGGCGGCGGAATCCGTGCCCAGCATGATGGATTCGCGGTCGAAGCGATGAACCCGGAGGTTGTCACCGATCTGCTTGATCACCTCGAGCACGGCGGCCTTGCCGCGGCGCGAGCCGAAGAAGGAAAACAGGTCGATCGGCCCATAGATGGCCCATTCGACCTCGTCGTCGAGCATGAGCTCGATATCTCCAAGCTGGCGTTCGTTGATCGCGCGATGCAATGCGCGCGAAAAACGCCAGAGGCTGTGCTCTGTCATTTTGGTTCTCGTCCTGAAACTGGATTTTCAAAGCAAACGACTGGCAGGCGGTCAGCGCCGACGCCCTGCCAGGTTGCTGCACATCGCTATTGCGGGCTGAAATAGTGCCGAACGGCAAAAACGCAAATGACAATTTTGCAATGCACAATTGCAGCAATTTTTACCGGAATGTGACCGCTGCCCGGTTATTACCGCAATTCAGCGGTCTCGCTGCCGCACCGGCTGCCGCTCGATCACGATCTCGGCGTCGCGGATCGCCACCACCGCGAACAGCAGTGCGCCGCCGATGCCGCCGATCGCGGCGCCGAGCGGCATGAAGGCGAAAAACACCAGCGTTCCGCCGTCGAGACCTGAGGTTCTGGCCAATCCGATCCAGGTGAGCCCGGCTCCGATGCCGAGTGCGGCGCCGCCAAGGGCCCCCAGTGCAAGGCCAAGCACAGCGAGCAATGCGACTTTCATGATGATTTCAGCCCCGACCGCAACAAGCCCAGTGATAGGTCAGCGCCGGGCCTGCGAGGTTCAACGCTGGGGTACGCAAATTTGCGGGGCGGCCGGGATACGTTGCCCCGGCTTCAGGGCTACTCCGCGTGTTGTCCGGTCAGCGCCGCCGCGACGTCGCGCTCCAGCACCTGCTGGACGAGGTCGAACGTGTCGATGATCTCGCGGATTTCGATGATCTTGCCGTCGCGCAGGGTGTAGAACACCGCGACGTCGAACTGCACCACGCGCCGGTTGTTGCGCTTGCGGAAGAATACGCGCAACTGGGCTGCGACCTTGTCGCCTTCTGCCACCACGGTCGGGGCCTCGTAGCGCATGTCGGAATAGCGCTCGTGGATCGTGGTCCACATCTGGCGCAGCGCGGCCTTGCCGCGGTGCTGGCCCATATGCGGAAGAATGTCGATCGGGGCATTGGCGAGAAACGCGACGTCGTCGCTGCAACGATCGAGCGCGCCCTCGATGCCGCCGGCATAATAGACGTCGAGGAAGTTCAGGACGCGCTGCCGGTTCAAATCCTCGCCCATGATCGACTCCGCCGGTTCATTCCGACTCGCCCTGGTTCCACATTCTGAACCAGAGCGTTCCGCCATCAAACACATGTTTGACGTGCGAAACCGGATTAGGTTCGGCAACTAGCACGTGCATTGTAGCACAAAATGCACATGGTGCTCCGGGCCGCGCCGCTGGGGCCATTGCGGCGCGGCCTGCGCGTCATGCCGCGCCCGCACGGCCGAAGCTTCGGGCCGCTAATCCGACGGCGCAGCCTTGCCGGTCACGAGGTCGATCGTGAACCGCTTCTTCTTCTCGGAGCCCGGCGGCACGAAGGCCTCGCCGGGCAGCAGGTCGTGGTACAACTCCTGCGGCTTCGCAAAGCCCTCGCCGCAGGCGATGCGGATGATCTCGTCGTCGGCGTAGTCGACATCGACCGCGACCGTGTTGCGGCGCGGGCCTGCGGCGAGATTGGAGAGACCGAAATATTTCGGCCCCTCGTTACACATCACGACGTTGGAGCCATAGGCGCTGACATCATCCTCGGCCCTGAGCAGGAAATCCGGCGCGATCTCGATCCGCTTGCCGGACTTCCTGGAAAACTCCATCCGCGCCACAGCGCTTTCGAGGATGCCCTGGCCCATGTGGCCGACCGTGCAGACCAGCACATCCTGCTGTTCGTCCTTGGGGACAACGATGCAGTCGTGGCCCTGCGCGCCGGGCAGGAAGCGGATGAAGCGCGAGGCCCCGCCGTTCTGCTCGAACAGGGCGACGCCGCCGAAATCGGTCGCGTGCGGCTCGCATTCGCTTTCATAGTTGACCACGAGCAACGCACTGCCGGCGGCAAGGAAGCGGCCGGCGTAGCGCTCCTTGGTCAGCTTGACGTCGCACGCACGGCCTCCGCCATCCGGATAGGATCTCGCCCGCGTGCAGGCCGATCCCTTGATATTGCCGGCGGCGCAGAAGGTCGCGAGCAGCGCCCGGTCGCTATCATTGGCGCGGGCCGGGCTCGAGAAGACCGCCGCGCAGATGGCCGGCGCGAGAAAGGCAATATGTGATGTCCGCATGATCTTCAAAAGGCTGCCAGCAATGCGGCGGCATTTAGAGCATGATCGGGACCTGTGCGCAGCGGGTTTCTGCGGCGAGGCTAACGGGAACCAGCGGGGTAGGTCGGCCGTTGATATCCGGGAATTCCATTGGAGCAGTATCATGAAATCAATTCTTCTCGTTTCCGTCATTGCCATCGGTGCGTTTGCCGCCGCCTCGCCCGCCGACGCCAAGGGCTGCATCAAGGGTGCGGTCGTCGGCGGCGTCGCCGGTCATTATGCCGGCCATCACGGCATGCTCGGCGCCGCCGCGGGATGCCTCTACGGCCGCCATCATGCCAGGGAGCAGGAACGCCAGCGCCAGCAGCAACAGGCGCAGCCGTCGCAGCAGGAGAAGCTGTAAGGCACGATCGGTTTGTGAACCCCCACTCCGGAACGCCGCCCGCACGGGCGGCGTTGTCTCCTTGCGTAACGGAGACGATGATGACGAAGCCACTGAACAAGAACATCCAGCCCGTTCCCGACGATAACCAGAGCCACAAGGGTCCCGGCAGCGCCCCCGCCGTTCCCCTCGATACGACAAAAGGCCATCGCGACGACGAGAAGCACAACATCCGCGAGCAGGCCGCGCACGGCAACCTGACCCAGAACACCAGCAACAAGCGGTCGGGGTAGGGCGGGAGGCCACCACGTCCTCTGATGTCGTCCCTGCGAAAGCAGGGACCCATACTCCGCAGCGGATGTTGTGAGAGGGACTCGTCGTTCCAGCGGCGTTCAATGACGACCATTGGTGGTTATGGGTCCCTGCTTTCGCAGGGACGACAGTGGAATTTGTTGCGTCATCTGCGCGCATACGTCCGCATTCTCGCGACATGATTGTCCGAGCTTTGCTCTTGGTTTCGCCCTCAGCTTGAAGAGGGCGCAGGGAAGACCGGGTGCCGATCGCACCCATGGGCCCCGAGCAATGGGGTAGAAAGCTCGGGGGTAGGACCACAGGTGTAACCGGAAACAACCCGGCCTTCCCTGCGTGATGGGTTACGGCTTACTTCGTGCTCTCCCCGGCGAGACTGGGCTTTGTTGTCACCGTCTTCACAAGACGCGTTAGCGTTTTGTGAAAAGACACCTACCACTAGGGCGTCAGGACCACACGACTTCGCCGTCCGCGTCACACGCACTCGTCAGTTGCGCAATCGGCGTCCACCGCATCCCACGCCGCGTTCGTGACGACCGCGAAGCGCCCCTCGATCGGGTGAGACGGACACATTGAACATCTGAGTTGGGTCACGCGTCAAGTGAAATTCTGAAAATCGGAATGAGTTGTCCGGCGGCCGGCGTGACCTGCATCACGCCACGGGCCAGCGCACGCAGCTAGCGTGGCGGCATCGGATCGCCCGATTGCCTGACAAGGAAACGCCGCCATGAACGCCATCGCTGCACCGAAATCGCCCGCGCGGAACCGGCTCGAGGGCTTTGCGCTGACCGCCATCCTGCAGGGCCTGTCGACCTTCGCCGCCACCGTGCTGCTGCTGAAGATGGTCGGCGCCCCGGAAATCGTCGGCGACCGCTACGGCGCCGCGATCTTCGTCGTGTTCGCCTCGCTGGTCTATGCCGCGATCACGCCGTGGCTTGCCGCCAAATTCCCAAGGCGGTTCGGAAATGCCTACGCGCCGATGTTCTTCGATGCGCGCCTGTCGCTCTCCGGGAAGATCGCGCAGTGGCGGACCCAGCCCAACGTCTCGCTGCAACTCGTGACGACGATGATCATGATGTCGCTGCTGGCGGACGCGGTCGTCAGCGTTGGGTGAAGCACCTTGGTCCTCAGTGCCGCGTACCGCTCAAGCGGCCTTCGACGGGTCGTGGACGTTACGATGGGCGGCTTACCGCGTACTTCCCTAAGCCACCGAAGCGATCGGGGGTTTTGCCAAGAGGATCGCTCTGCGGTCGTGAACCAGGTTTTCCAGGCGGTGAGCCACGACGTTCAGGGTCGCGGTGTCGACCGCGTTTTCATCGCCCGCCTCAGCCTTGAGACGCTCGCCCTTCAGGATATTGTCGATCTCATCCTCGATGTCTGAAAGTTCGTTCTCGAAGTTGACCGTGCGGATCCGGCGGGCAAGGCCGTAAAGGGTGTCGAGGGGGCCCTCCCGGAATTCGGGCTGCCCGATGCCCAAAAACTTCCATGCGGCGGCAAGCACCGAAGCAATTCCGCCGAGGATCATCGGGCCCAGATAAATGTAGTTGCTGTATTGATCGAGGAAACTCTGTGTGGTGCCGTTGTAGACGGCCAAAGCTCCGGGGTGGACGGGAAGGTAGGCGTCCGCATCGGTGCTGGGGGCTGTGATCTGGGCAATGAGAGGATTCTCCCGCAGCAGCTCCCTGCGTACTTTCAAGATGCTCAGGGTCAGACTTGTTGCAACGTCGGCGCTGAGGCTCTTTCGCGCGACAAGATAGAGCGACGTCCGCAGAGTCGTCAGGTCGTCATCGGGGACAGGAGGCGATCCGCGCAGGGTGCCCTTTGGCACGTCGAAGCTCTCATAGGCGCGATTGCCGTCTGCAATGGCTGCGGCCGAGTCGATCGGGATAAGGACCGGAATAGCTTTTGTACCTTGCGGGAAAAAGCCCTTCACCAGCGCAATGTATTTCCCCGTCAGCGGGATGACCACGAGCAGGGCGTGGACCTGTTTTGATGCAACGGCCTGCCGGGCATCCCGCAAACTGAGGTCCTTGAAAACCGTCTTGGTGCGGGCAAGATCGTAGGTGTTGTTCAACACATCGACGAGTTTGGCGTTTGCCTCGCCTCCGAGCACGCCCACGGTCTGGCCCTTGAGCTTGCTGATGCTATCGATGGATGAACCGGGGGGAGCGATGAGAAGTGCTGTCATGTGCGACAGCACGACAATGGCCTGGGCCTTGGACAAGTCGCCGACGTCGCCGCGAACGGCAGCGAGATCGACATTTCCTGCAGCGAACAGTTTGCCTGATTCAACGGCTGTCCCGGTGTCGATGATTTTCAACCGTACCGAAGCGCCGTCGGAGGCAAGCTGGCTGGCGATCGCCGACATCGCGCTGGCCGCTTCTCCGTCGATCGAGCCGACCGCCAGCGTCAGCGTCACCGGGCGATTGTACCAACGATATCCATAGAGCCCGGCGGCCGTGCAGAGCAGGACCACTCCAGCCAGCGAAACAACGCGGAGCCAGAACGGCATTCTGATCGAAATCATGACGACTTCCCCAATGCCGGGACAATTTTGCTTTTTTAAATCTATGGGGTAGGGGATACCCTTGATTGATGCAGGTCAAGGGGGCTTTGGTTAAACGGCGCACCAGGCCAGCGTCTCGCTGCAGCTCATGACGACGATGGTCATGATGTCGCTGCTGGCGGTCGCGGTGGTCAGCGTGGGGTGAGGACCCTAATATTCTGTGTTGAGGCGTCGCAGAGGCGGCGCCTCGGAAAGGGCTGTTCTTGCGCCTATTGGGATTAGTGGGAGTCAGTCGAGGACAGAAATTCTTCCGCCTGTGCACGCGTTGGAAACCGGCCAAGTTCGCGATAGTCCGGACTATGCTCGGCTGAGTCCGGCGAACGAATAGCAACGAATTCGTCACCCTCCTGCGCGATAAGCTCAGTTAAGTCTTCGCTGTTGAATGGCGACATGTGCCGTGCGCCGCAATGCGGGCAATCGTCATCGCAAGTGCAGGACCACTCGTCAGTCCAAATTTTACTGCAGCCCGCACACCGGTAGAGATTCAAAAACCAAGCCATGGCGCTCCCTCACGATTTCAGTCGGTAGTTGCCTCGCGAAACAAATTCGATGAATCCGCGATCGCGCAAAAGCTGAAGCTGTTGGCGTATCTTCGGCCGGACATTCTGGTTGCCCGGATACAGGCCGCCAAGATGGCGTTCGAAGACATAGACTTCGTCAAGAGTGAAGTCGCGCTTACCCAGCGACTCCACGCATTTCATCACGTCGAGTAGCCAGCCTCGCGACTCCAGCGATTGATCTCTGAGGAAGAGCGTCTTCTGCCATTCAGCCAGAACCAGTTCCTTGTCACGAATGACACCATTCTGGACGATATGGATTTTTCCCGACTCCGGGACCTTCCCGAGCAGGATATTGGACCCGATCCAGCCCGCGCGGCGGGCGGTCGCAGCCAGCGGCTTCCGCTTCTCGATGATGTCCCGAACAAAGAAGTGCTTCGGGACAATCAACAGGTTGACGACCGCGAGCGTCTTGAGGTCGTAGTTCATCAGCAGAAGGTTGGGGTTGTTGCTGGCGTCCAGACGCTCGCATTTTGTCTTGTACGCGCCATCAGCCACCTTGGGGCCGAACTTCCCCTTCTGGCTCTTGAGCTCGAACTCCTCGCTGCACGATCCGCACAGGAAGTCGGCCACCGGGCTGTTGTTGGGAAATTGCGACATCTTCGCATTGCCGCAATGCGGGCAATAGGCCCAAGCCTTGACCCAGGCCTCCGTCCATGCGCGGGCGCTTTGCGAACCACTGGTGTAGGAGGTTTGCGATTCTTCGAAACCGAGTTTCATCAGGGCAGCCTAGCCAGACGGAAGGAAATTTCTAGCGCTACACGTCTATTATAGTTCGATCTCCCCAACCCGCGCCGGCACCGCGCCAAAATCGCTGAACCTCACCCAGTTCGGTCGTACGCGTACATAGCCGATGTTCGGCCATGCCTCGCGCTCTAGGCCGTCGGGCCACGCCGCGAAATAGACCTGCTTGCAGGCGGCGAGCGCCGCGCCGGTCGGAAAGTCGGCGACGCCCTCGAGCTGCGCGGTCTGCTCGGCGTCCCATCCGATCACCAGCGCTGCGCGGGGATCGGTGCTGAGGTTCCGGTATTTGCGTGAGGTGGTCAGCGTATCGAAGATGATCTCGAGCTCATCGCTGACCGCGATGCCGACGACGGCGGCCTGCGGCGCGCCGTCATGCACCGTGCTGACCACCGCGAGCCGATGCATCCGCAGGAAGGCGAGAAGCTCGGCGCGCGTCATGGGCTACCTTTTCTTCCACCCACCCCGCTTCCCCGGCGCACCCCCGCTGCTCCGCGGCGACGGCCCGAACTCCGGCCCCGACTGCCGCGAATCTGTCGGCTGGATGATCCGGCTCGAGGTGCCGAACGGTTTTGCCGGCAGCGCGCCGTCCGGGCGGAAGGGCAGCGATTCCGGGCCGTGCATCTCGTCGAGATCGGGCTTGTGCACGCGTGAGCCGGACTTGCCGCCGCGGCCTGCCTTGAGCGAGGTCTGTGCGGTCTTGTTCTTCAGCGCGGCGATGGGAAGGTTGGCGGCATCGCCGTACTTTCTGGTGCCGGCATAGGCGCCGGCCTGCTTCTGGACGTTGCGCTGTTTCGCAGTGGGGTCGTCGACCACGGCCATTTCGGTGGCACGCAGCCGCTTGACCTCGTCGCGGAGGCGGGCGGCTTCCTCGAAGTTCAGGTCGGCCGCGGCCTCGCGCATCCGGGTTTCGAGGTCGCTGAGCACGGCCTCGAAATTGTGGCCGATCGAGATCACGTCGTCGGCCATGCCGCCGTCGCCGATCTCGACCAGCACGTGGTCGCGCTCATAGACGGAGTTGAGGATGTCGCCGATCGACTTCTTCACGCTCTCCGGCGTGATGCCGTTGGCCTCGTTGTACTCGACCTGCTTCTCGCGGCGCCGATTGGTCTCGGCGATCGCGCGCTCCATCGAGCCGGTCATGCCGTCGGCATAGAGGATCACCTTGCCGTCGACATTGCGCGCGGCGCGGCCGATGGTCTGGATCAGCGAGGTCTCGCTGCGCAGAAAACCTTCCTTGTCAGCGTCGAGGATCGCGACCAGCGCGCATTCGGGAATGTCGAGGCCTTCGCGCAGCAAATTGATGCCGACCAGCGCGTCGAACGCGCCAAGGCGGAGATCCCTGATGATCTCGATGCGCTCGATCGTGTCGATGTCGGAGTGCATGTAGCGGACGCGGATACCCTGCTCATGCAGATATTCGGTGAGGTCCTCCGCCATGCGCTTGGTCAGCACGGTGATCAGCGAGCGATAGCCGGCCGCCGCCGTGGCACGCACCTCGCCGACGAGGTCGTCGACCTGGGTGCGGGCAGGGCGAATATGCACGGGCGGATCGATCAGCCCGGTCGGACGGATCACCTGCTCGACGAACACGCCGCCGGCCTCGTTGATCTCCCAGCCGCTCGGCGTCGCCGACACCGCGACCGTCTGCGGCCGCATCATGTCCCACTCCTCGAAGCGGAGCGGGCGGTTGTCCATGCAGGAGGGCAGGCGGAAGCCGTATTCGGCCAAGGTCGCCTTGCGGCGGAAGTCGCCGCGGAACATGCCGCCGATCTGCGGCACGGTGACGTGGCTTTCGTCGGCGAACACCAGCGCGTTGTCCGGCACATATTCGAACAGCGTCGGCGGCGGCTCGCCGGGGCGGCGGCCCGTGAGGTAGCGCGAATAGTTCTCGATGCCGGCGCAGCTTCCGGTCGCCTCCATCATCTCGAGATCGAAGGTGGTGCGCTGCTCGAGCCGCTGCGCTTCCAGCAGGCGGCCCTGGTCGTTGAGCTGGTCGAGCCGCATCTTCAATTCGGATTTGATCGACTTGATCGCCTGCACCAGGGTCGGGCGCGGCGTCACATAGTGCGAATTGGCGTACATCTTGATGAATTCGAGCTCGTCCTGCTTGTGGCCGGTGAGCGGATCGAACTCCTCGATGGTCTCGATGGTGTCGCCGAACAGGTTCACGCGCCAGGCGCGGTCTTCATAGTGCGCCGGGAAGATGTCGATGACGTCGCCGCGGACGCGGAAGGTGCCGCGGGTGAACTCGGCCTGGGTGCGCTTGTATTGCAGCGCGACCAGGTCGGCGATCAATTGCCGCTGGTCGATGCGTTCGCCCTTCTTCAGCGCGAAGGTCATCGCGGTATAGGTCTCGACCGAGCCGATACCGTAGATGCAGGACACGGAAGCCACGATGATGACGTCGTCGCGTTCGAGCAGCGCGCGCGTCGCCGAGTGGCGCATGCGGTCGATCTGCTCGTTGATCGAGGAATCCTTCTCGATATAGGTGTCGGTCCGCGGCACATAGGCCTCGGGCTGGTAGTAGTCGTAATACGAGACGAAATACTCGACCGCGTTGTCGGGGAAGAAGCTCTTGAACTCGCCATAGAGCTGGGCGGCCAGCGTCTTGTTCGGCGCCAGGATCAGCGCCGGGCGCTGCGTCGCCTCGATCACCTTGGCCATGGTGTAGGTCTTGCCCGAGCCGGTGACGCCGAGCAGCACCTGGGTGCGGTCGTTACGCTGGATGCCCTCGACCAGCTCGGCGATCGCGGTCGGCTGGTCGCCTCTCGGCTCGTAGGAGGATTTGAGCTCGAAGCGGACGCCGCCTTCGGATTTCTCCGGGCGCGGCGGGCGGTGCGGGGTCCACACCCGCATCGAGCCGTCATCCTTGCGGAATTCGGGGCGGCCGTCGCGGATCAGATTCTCCAGCGCGTCGGCGGTCGCCTTGACGCCGAGCGCCTCCATCTTGCTGCGCGGCGGACGCGCGAGCGCTTCGTCGTCGTCCTCGGCGGTCGGCAGCCCGAGCTGACGCGCCAGTTCCGGATCGAGCGTCGGGATGGTGGCCGAGGTTCCGTAATTGGCCTGCGGAGCCTCACCGAGGCCCGAACTATCGCGCTTGGCGACGTCTTCGCTGGTCTCGCGCGTCGACGCCCGCGCGCGATGCGCCGCGGCCTCGCCGCCGGCGCGGCGGTCCCAGGAATTGTCCGGCGGCGGCTGCAAGCCGGTGCCCGAGCCCATGCCGGCATCGCCGCGGTTGATCGCGGGATTGAGCAGTTCGGCAAGCGCCGGCCCGATCGGTTGGACCTCGGGCCGGTGAGCTTTGGATTTGGGGGATTTGCCGGGCTTTTTCGGGGTGTTCGGTGTCTTCGCCATGGCCGGAATATGGGACGAGTCCGGCAGCGAGAAAAGGGCAATCGACGGCTCGATCTGCGGACAAGCGAGGCTGCTGACAGCAGGGTGTCAGCAGCGCGCGCTCTCGTTTCTTCACGGGGAGAGGGGTAGGGTGAGGGGCCGCTTCCGCGAGCTCCGAATGTCGTGAGACCTGTGCCCCCTCACCCGAAATTCGCTGCGCGAATTTCGACCTCTCCCCGCAAGCGGGGCGAGGTAAGGAGCGCCGGCGCCGCTGCGGCCGTCAGGCGCGCGGCTTGTCCACGATGTCGAGATGGATCCCGCCGCAGCCGTCGCAGCGCATGGTCCAGTATTCGGCGGCGCGGCCGGGGATCACGCGCAGCAGCGAAAGCTGGGCGGCACATTCCGGGCAGCTGGTGCGAACCTGCGCCGGCCAGACCGGATCCGGCTCGCATTGTGGCACGACGGCAATCACGACGTTGCCGGTCACGCCGACGGAATTGTCATGCCAGAGCGCTGCGGGAACCGGTCGATAGTTCTCTTCGCGTCGTCGATCGCCGCATCCGGATCGGACCACGCAAAGCCGATGTCGAGCGTCGGAAACGGCATGCCATCGATGACGACCGGCCTTTGATCGACCCGTTGAATCCTGGCGTGCCATTGCCCCTTCCCCACTTCGAACGACTTGATCTCAAAACCGCTGTAAATCATGGCGACCTCGAAATGCCCTTCTCATAGGAAGCACGGGCGCGCGGTGCCAAATGTGAACCAGTTCACAAGCCGCCGGCTTTATTTGCGTGGGCCGCGGAACCTGGCGCTGTGCTCCCTCTCCCCGTTCTTACGGGGAGAGGGGCGGGGGGAGGGGCCGTCTCCGCGTCTACGGCTATTGCCTCGTTTTGCGGGGCCCTCCCCCCCCCGGCACGCAACAGACGATGCCCTAGAACCCAAGCCACGCTTCGGGGTCCTTTCGAAACGT
>NZ_VKHP01000260.1 GCF_010811875.1 Bradyrhizobium uaiense | reverse complement strand
CGGCAGCGGCTGATGGTGTGAAGAGACGGGTGATAACGGGTGTCAGCGGCGGCGGCTCGAGTTTTTTGGCCGGCGCGGCCTGGCGCATTTCGGGCTTGAGAGCCCCGGACTTGACGGGTTCGGGCTCCGAAGATTCAGGCTTCGAAGGTTCAAGCCTGGAAGCCTCGCGTTCGGCAGGCTCAGCTTTGGCTGGCTCTGGCTTGGCAGGCGCGGGCTTGATCGTTGCAGGCTTGAGAGGTTCAACCTCTATCTGTTCAGCCTTTAGCCGTTCAGCTTTGGCAGGCTCAGCCTTTATCGGTTCAGCCTTGAGTGGTTCCGACTTCCGGGCCTCAGGTTTGGACGGCTCGGGGGCGACCAACGCGGTTGGGCACAGCTCGGGCCTTGGAGGATTCGGAAGCTTCGGGTTGAGGGGCTCGGCCCTGGTCGGTTCGACCTTACGAGGCTCAAGCCTCGGCGGTTCGGGTTTGGGCGGCGCCGGTGCGGGAGCCTCGGCCGGTCTTGCGACGGGCGCCGCCGCTGCCGATTTCGATTTCAGCCGCGCGAGCAGCTCCTCGATGGAGGGCACCGATGTCGCTTCAAGCGGCGCAGCAGGCGGCGTGGCCCTGACTGGAGGCGGCGGCGACGCGACCGCCGCTGATGGTGGCAGATCGGCCGGTGCAAGGTGTGCGAACTTGCCGCGTGCGATCTCCAGCGCGTTGTCGAAGTCCACCCGGTCGATCCAGGCCTTCGATTGCACCTCGATCACGCGGGCTTCCCACAGGCGCGCGGCCTCGATGTCGTAATAGCCCATCTGCTTCTGGTTGATCAGCTGCAGACCGTGGCCGGTGACGGCCCATTGCTTGCCAAGCCAGTGGATGTCACGGTGGAGCGGCATCACACTGGCCCTCGCCTCACATGCCGTGCTCGATGACCTTGAGCCCGCCCATATAGGGCTGCAGCACATCGGGCACCGCGATCGAACCGTCCTGCTGCTGGTAGGTCTCCATCACAGCGATCAAGGCGCGCCCGACTGCCGTGCCGGAGCCGTTCAACGTATGCACGAAGCGCGGCTTGCCGTCGGGGCCGCGATAGCGCGCGTCCATGCGGCGGGCCTGAAAATCGCCGCACACCGAGCAGCTCGAAATCTCGCGATAGGCGCCGCCGTCGCCCTGCCCCGGCATCCACACCTCGATGTCGTAGGTCTTCTGCGCGGAGAAGCCCATGTCGCCGGCGCACAGCGTCATCACGCGATAATGCAGATCGAGCTTCTGCAGCACCTGCTCGGCGCATGACAGCATCCGCTCGAGCTCGTCCTTGCTGGCCTCGGGCGTCGTGATCGACACCAGCTCGACCTTCGTGAACTGGTGCTGCCGGATCATGCCGCGCGTATCGCGTCCCGCCGCACCGGCTTCGGCGCGGAAGCACGGCGTGAGCGCGGTGAGCCGCATCGGCAGCTCTTTTTCGTCGAGGATGGATTCGCGCGCGAGGTTGGTCAGCGACACTTCCGCGGTCGGAATCAGCCCGAGCCGCTCGCTGCGCAGATCGGCATTCGGTGTCGAGAGCAATTCACCCTTGATTGCCCAGAACTGGTCGTCCTCGAATTTCGGCAATTGGCCGGTGCCGAACATCACGGCGTCGCGCACCAGCAGCGGCGGATTGATCTCGGTATAGCCGTGCTCGCCGGTGTGCAGGTCGAGCATGAACTGCCCGATCGCACGCTCGAGCCGCGCCAGCCCCTTCTTCAGCACGACGAAGCGCGCGCCGGACAATTTCGCCGCCGCCTCGAAATCCATGTATCCGAGTGCGGTGCCGAGATCATCGTGCAGCTTCGGTGCAAAGCCGTAGTCGCGCTTCTTGCCGAACACATGGTGCTGGACGTTGCCGTGCTCGTCGGTGCCGTCGGGCACCTCGTCGAGCGGCAAATTGGGAATCGACGACAGCTCCTTGGTCAGCTCTTCATCGGCCGACTTCGCCGAAGCCTCGAGCTCCGGCATCGTGGTCTTGAGTTCTGCGACCTCGGCCATCAGCTTGGCCGCGCGCGCCTCGTCCTTCGCCTTCTTGGCGTCGCCGATCTCCTTGGATGCCGCGTTGCGCCGCGCCTGGGCCTGCTCGGAGGCCAGGATCGCGGCACGGCGCTTCTCGTCGATCGCCAGCAGCGACGGCGACAAGGGCCCGAGTCCGCGGCGCTTGAGGCCGGCGTCGAAGGCTGTCGGATTGTCGCGGATCGCTTTGATGTCGTGCATGGGTCAGTCCTGGCGGGCTAGCGTTGACCGCCAACGAACATGTTGGCAGTCAACGTTCCACTACCACACCGGTCATCATCCGCAAAAGCGGCGATCTCCAACAGAGGTGTGACACCGAATGTGATCTAGACAGCCTATTCCGCCGGATTGGTCGCCGACGGCGCCCCGGACGAGGTGCTCGCGGTCGCGGCCTTCTTCTCCACGATCCGGACTGCGATGATGGCGCCCTCATAGAGCGCCAGCAGCGGGATCGCGAGCGAGGCCTGGCTCAGCACGTCGGGCGGCGTCAGCACTGCGGCGATGATGAAGGCGATGACGATGAAGTAGCGCCGCTTCTCCTTCAGCATCTTCGAGTTGACGATGCCGATCCGGCCAAGCAGCGTCAGGATCACCGGCAGCTGGAACGCGATGCCAAAGGCAAAGATCAGCGACATCATCAGCGAGAGATATTCGCCGACCTTGGGCAGCAGCTGAATCTGGGCGGTCTCCGCGCCGGCGGTCTGCTGCATGCCGAGCGAAAAACGGGTCAACATCGGGAAAACCACGAAGTAGACCAGCATCGCGCCCATCACGAAGAAAATCGGTGTCGCGACCAGATACGGCAGGAAAGCATTGCGCTCATGCTTGTAGAGCCCGGGCGCCACGAACATGTAGACCTGTCCGGCGACGATCGGGAACGAGATGAAGGCGGCCCCGAACATTGCGAGCTTGAGCTGGGTGAGAAAATACTCCAGCAGCGCCGTGTAGATGAATTTCGAATTCTCCGGTCCTGCCACCCAGATGAACGGCCAGACCAGGACATTGAATATCTGCTTGGCGAAGAAGAAGCAGATGATGAACGCCACGGCGAAGCCGAGCAGCGCCTTGATCAGCCGCGAGCGCAGCTCGATCAGATGATCCATCAAGGGGGCCTTGGAGGCCTCGATATCTTCGGCGCTCATGACGCCCTCGCGTCCTTCAGCACGTCGGGCTCTGCCGGCGTCACGTCCTGCGGCGCAGGCTCGGGCTTCACCTCATTGGTGATCGCGAGCGGCTCGACGGTGGCGGCATGGGTCTCGGCCTCGACGAAGGTTTCCGGCGTCGGCTCGGCCGGTGTCGTCGGCGTGACCGGTGCGTCGATCGCGGAGGCGACCTGGGCATCGACCGGCTTGTCGATCTGCAGAGCGTCGCTGACGTCCTTCTGCAGCGAGGTCATGATGTTGCCGCTGGTGATGCCGGTTGCGGCTTCCCTGACCTCGTCGAAGCCCTTCTTGAGGTCGGCCATCTCGGCCTCGCGCATGGCTTCCTGGAACTGGCCCTGGAATTCGGAGGCCATCCTCCGCGCCTTGCCCATCCATTGCCCGACCATGCGCAGCACGCCCGGCAATTCTTTCGGGCCGATGGCGATCAGCGCGACGACCGCGATGACGACCAGTTCACTCCACCCGATATCGAACATGAATTCTTCCGCCTAAGCGCGCCGCCATCGGTCCCATCGGTCCCTGAAAGGATCTGGGGCTGCCGGCGCCTTTTCTCAATCGGCGTCCATAGCGCGTCTCTGCGACGGCGTCACCGTTTCGCGCAAGGAAAAACGTCGAAATATGCGACAGTACAAGCGCGTTAAACGGCCTTGCTGCCGACGTCCTGGCGCGCGGCGGACGGCGTCGAATTGTGATCGATCGACTTGGTGGGCTCGGTCTTCTCCACGACCTTGTCGTCGTCCTGCATGCCCTTCTTGAAGGCCTTGATGCCCTGGGCGACGTCACCCATCAGGTCCGAAATCTTGCCGCGTCCGAACAGCAGCAGGACCACTGCGATCACGACGATCCAGTGCCAAATGCTCAGCGAACCCATCCTGCAACCCTCCAGAAATGGCCGGCGGACCGGCCTGAAACATGGCCGGAAGTTAGGCCCGCGGGGTGTCAAAAACAAGGACCTCGGCCGCGGCAAATCGCTGTCGCGGCTACGTAATATTGCTAGGCTTAACCGGGAATATTTAGGGCTATTCGCCCCTGTCCTCGGCGTCGTCCTCATCGCCCGCGTGGTCGGCGCGCTCGTCCGGCTCACCAGCGTCGGGCTCGGCCGCGTCCGCCTCGGCGGCAGCTTCCGCTTCGGCTTCGATTTCGGCCTCAACCGTCACGTCAACCTCGGCGGTCTCAACCTCGGCAGCCGCTTCGGCCTCAGGCTTCGGCTCCTCCGCTTCCGGCTCGACAGCCGGCGCCAGCAGCAGTTCCAGCGTATCGCCGGGCTCGAGCGGCTCCTCGTCCTCCCGCAGCGTCGCGTCATCCGACGGCGACGGAACGGAAAAGCCGGTCGGCAGACGCGAGTCGAGCAGACCGGTGCCCTTCAGCTCCTCGAGTCCCGGCAGATCGCCGAGCGCTTCCAGGCTGAACTGCGACAGGAACCCGTCGGTGGTTCCGAAGGTCAACGGACGGCCCGGCGTCTTGCGGCGGCCGCGCGGGCGGATCCAGCCGGTCTCGAGCAGCACGTCGATCGTTCCCTTCGACGTGACCACGCCGCGAATCTCTTCGATCTCGGCGCGGGTCACCGGCTGGTGATAGGCGATGATCGCCAGCACCTCGATCGCCGCACGCGACAGCTTCCGGGTCTCGGTGCTCTCGCGCGTCATCAGCCACGACAGATCGCCCGCGGTGCGGAACGTCCATTTGTTGGCGACGCGCACGAGATTCACGCCGCGCGGGGCATATTCCGCCTGCAACTGCGCGAGCGCCTGCTTGATATCGACGCCGTCGGGCATCCGCTTTGCGAGCGTTGCCTGATCGATCGGCTCCGCCGATGCAAACAACAGGGCTTCCAGGAGCCGCAATTCCTCAGGACGCGCTACCGGATGATCCATAGGAGAAATCTCCTCCTCGGGCTCGTCTCTGCGCACTTCCGCCAAGCTTGCCATGGGCTTGCTCTCCTTCTTCCACTTACTCAACCGACAGGTCCGGCGCTGCCATTGCGGCCTGCGCTTGACGCTTTCGGAAATAGATCGGCGCGAACGCCTGCTTCTGGTTGATTTCCATCTCGCCTTCGCGAACCAGTTCGAGGGCCGCAGCAAAGCTCGATGCGAACACCGTCGCCTTCTGCTTGGGATCGGCGACGTAGTTCATCAGGTACTCGTCGAGGCAGCTCCAGTCCTCGGCGAGGCCGACCAGCCGCTCCAGCGAGGCGCGCGCTTCCGCCAGCGACCACACGGTCCGCTTGGCCAGATGCACCGAGGTCAGCACGCGTGACGCGCGCTGCGTGGCATAGGCCGACAGCAGGTCGTACAGGGTTGCGGTGAACTTCGGGTGCTTGATCTCGGCGATCGATTCCGGATTGCCGCGCGGAAAAATATCGCGCTGGAACTGCGGCCGGTTCATCAGCCGGTTCGCTGCCTCGCGGATCGCCTCCAGACGGCGCAGCTGGTTGGCGAGCGCGGTGGCCATTTCCTCGGCGCTCGGGCCCTCAGCGGTCGGCGGTTCGGGCAGCAACAGCCGCGACTTCAGGAACGCGAGCCAGGCCGCCATCACCAGATAGTCGGCGGCGAGTTCGAGGCGAATCTTGCGCGCCGCCTCGATGAACGAAAGATACTGGTCGGCGAGCGCAAGGATCGAGATCTTCGACAGGTCGACCTTCTGCTGCCGCGCCAACGTCAACAACAGGTCGAGCGGGCCTTCATACCCCTCGACGTCGACCACCAGCGCCGGTTCGCCATCGGCGAGGTCGGCCGGCCGCCCGGTCTCAAACGATAGAATTTCAGCGGTCATGCCGTCCCTACCCGATCCAACAACGCATCCAGTTCAGCCCGCGCCGCCTGCCGGTCGAGCGGCTGGGGCGGCCTGCGCGCGGCGAGCGTCGCCTTGGCTCGCTCAAGCGCCTTGCCGGTCAGTTCCGGCGCCTCCCGCGCGACGTCGCGCATCTCGTCGATATTGCCGTTGCAGTGCAGAACCATGTCGCAGCCGGCGCTGACGATGGCGCGGGTCCGTTCGGCAATTGATCCGGCCAGCGCATTCATCGACACGTCATCACTCATCAACAAACCCTGAAACCCGATCAGGCCGCGAATCACCTGTTCGATGATTGTCGCAGAAGTCGTCGCCGGATGGACGGGGTCCAGCGCGCTAAACACAACATGTGCAGTCATGGCCATCGGCAGATCGGCCAGCGGCTGGAACGCGGCAAAATCGCTCCGTTCCAGCTCGGATTTGGCGGTATCGACCGTCGGAAGCCGGAAATGGCTGTCGGCGGTGGCCCGGCCATGGCCGGGAATATGCTTGAGAACCGGCAGCACGCCGCCCTGTTCCAGTCCCTCGGTGACTGCACGCGCGATCGCCGCGACCTTGCCCGGTTCGGTTCCATAGGCCCGGTTGCCGATCACCGCATCCGCCCCCGCCACCGGAACGTCGGCCAAAGGCAGGCAATCGACGGTGATTCCGAGGTCGATCAGGTCGGCTGCAATCAGCCGCGAGCTGAGCCGGGCCGCGCTCAGGCCAAGCTTCGGGTCGAGGTCGTAGAGCGCGCCAAAGCTCGCGCCGGGCGGATAAACCGGCCAGTGCGGCGGGCCAAGGCGCTGCACCCGACCGCCCTCCTGGTCGATCAGGACCGGCGCATCGGCCATGCCGGCGGCGGACCTGAGTTCCCCAACAAGAGCCGCCACTTGGGCAGGACTCTCGATATTGCGCTTGAACAGGATGAAGCCCCATGGCCGCTCGGCGCGAATAAATTCGCGTTCTGCGTCATTGAGAATCAGGCCGGATACGCCCGTGATGAATGCGCGGTTCGTCATTCGGCCGATTAGGCCGTATGCAGCTCACGGGTCAAGGAAACGGCCTTTAATTTCTTTGGATGAGGCACTGCGGCCCACCGGCCGACATCAGGCTTCGGCACACTTGGTTCGCCTCTTCCGAGGACGCGAACGGGCCGGCGAAGGCGCGGTAGTAGACGCCCTTCTCGCCGAGGTCGACGCGCTTCACCACCACAGGCTGCGAACCGAGCACGTTGCGATATTTGCCCTGCAGCGTCCGATAGGACGATTGCGCGTCCGCCTCGTTCTTCTGCGACGATACCTGGACCAGATATCCACCACCGCCAACCGAGGCGGTCGAGGTCGACGCCACCCGGGTCGGAGGCGCAGCCGGAGCTGCGTCAGCCTGGCCGGGGGCCAGCGACATCGGTGCATTCACGCTGGCATTGGCCGCTGCCGGATTGCCGCGCGAGATCGGCGGTTTTGCAGTTGCCGGCGGCTTGGCCGGTGCAGCGACCGCGGCCTGCGTGCCGTCGGGCGTGTCGCCCTTGACCGAGAGGGTGCGGATCTTGCGCGGCTCGTTGTTCGGCAAGGTCCCGTTCGCGCTGAGCGGCGCCGGCGCAGGCTGCGCCGTCTGCACGCTGGCGACCGGCGGCGGATTTGCATTCGCGTTCAACGGCGGAAACACCACGCGCGGTCCGGCGGTCTTCGAGTTGACGTCGACCGGGGTTTCTTCACGCGACACGATCTTCTCGGTGCCGTCACCCGTCGCCATGCGGTCCGGCGTCTTGGCCGGCGCATCGGCCTGGGCCGGGATCACCTTGGTCGGCGTGTTGTCGGCCTTGATGATCGGCGGTTCACCGCTGCGGGGCGAGCCGACGTAGTTGCGATAGGCGAGCGCAGCGCCGGTACCGACCACCGCAAGCGCCACCACCGCGGCGACCGTGATCAGGCCGCTACTCCGCTTGCGCGGTTCGGGTTCTTCCTCATACGCCTCATAGGCGTAGGGATCCTCCGGATAAGCCGGATCGCGCTGCAGATCCTGTTCGCCGGCTTCGAGCTGGCCGTACAGCGCGTCATCATAGCGCGACGGATCCTGCTCATGACCGCTGCTCTGATAGTGCGGCTCGTCGTCAAACGCCTCAGGCTGCCGCGGGGCTTCGACCGGCCGATAGGGTGCCACCGGCTCGGGCGCGCGCTGCGGCTGCTGCGCCGCATAGCGGTGCAACGGATGCACCGGGCTCGGCTGGTAGTCCTGCTCCGGCTCTTCGTACTCGGTATGCTGCACCGGCGGTGGCTGAACCGGCGGCGGAACGACGGTTTCCTGCCGCGCGCGCTGCATCCAGGGCGGCGGGCCGGCCGGCGGCGTGTTGTCCGCTTCCGCCTCGGGCTCGTACTGTTGCGGCCGCGCATTGGCACGCGACTGCAGCGGACGCGGCGGCGGCTTGTTGGCGCTGCCGAACGGATCCGTTTGGCCGATCAGCCGGGCCAGTTCGGCGAGTGGATCGCTCTCGGCCCTGGAGGCCGTGTCGGCGGAAAAATTTCGGTCCTGATATCGATCAGCCATCGTGATGATGCATCCCCTTCGGGACAGCGCCAAGATCGCCGGCACAGCCGGTCCGAACGAGTTGGCCCCTGCCAGATGCCCTCACAAATCCCCACTCGTGAGGGCCTAATGCCCCTGCCTACCGCATCTCGGTCGGAGCGTGGACGCCTAGAACAGCTAAGCCCGATGCCAGAACCGAGACGACGCCCTGAACCATTGCCAGTCGCGCCCTCGTGATTTCTGCATCATTATTGATAATGAAGCGTAAATAGGGCAAATCGCGCCCCTTGGTCCAAAGCGCATGAAATTCACTGGCCAAATCATATAGATAAAAAGCGATTCGGTGCGGCTCGTGTGCCACCGCCGCAGCTTCAATCATGCGGGGATAGAGCGCAAGGCGCTTGAGCAGATCGAGCTCGGCCGGGTCGGTCAGCCGTTCGACCGCAGCGTTGCGCAGATAGGCCAGCCGGGCTTCGTCGGACTCGGGCAGGTCCGGAACCGCCTCTTCCCGTGCGTTGCGGAAGATCGAATGGCCGCGGGCGTGGCCGTACTGGACGTAGAAGACGGCATTGTCCTTTGACTGCTCGATCACCTTGGCGAGGTCGAAATCGAGCACCGCGTCGTTCTTGCGGAACAGCATCATGAACCGCACCGCGTCCGAGCCGACCTCGTCGACCACTTCGCGCAGCGTGACGAAATCGCCTGACCGTTTCGACATCTTCACCGGCTCGCCGTCGCGCAGCAATTTCACGAGTTGCACGATCTTGACGTCGAGTGTCGCCTTGCCGGCGGTCACCGCCTTCACGGCCGCCTGCATGCGCTTGATGTAGCCGCCGTGATCGGCGCCGAACACGTCGATCAGATTGGTGAAGCCGCGCTCGAACTTGTTGCGATGGTTGGCGATATCGGATGCGAAGTAGGTGTACGAGCCGTCCGACTTGATCAGCGGACGATCGACGTCATCGCCATAGGCGGTGGCGCGGAACAGCGACTGCTCGCGATCCTCATAATCCTCGACCGGCTTGCCCTTCGGCGGCGGCAGGCGGCCCTCGTAGATGTCGCCCTTGGCGCGCAGGAAATCGATCGTCTCGGCAACCTTGTTGTTGCCGGACGTGGTCAGCGAGCGCTCGGAGAAGAACACGTCGTGATGGATGTTGAGCGCAGCGAGATCGCCCTTGATCATCTCCATCATCATGGCGATCGCCTTGTCGCGCACGATCGGAAGCCATTCGGCGTCCTTCATGTCGAGCAGCCTGGCGCCATGCTCCTTGGCGAGTGCGTCGCCGACCGGCACCAGGTAATCGCCGGGATAGAGCCCTTCCGGGATCGCGCCGATATCCTGCCCCAGCGCCTCGCGGTAACGCAGGAACGCCGAGCGCGCGAGCACGTCGACCTGGGCGCCGGCGTCGTTGATGTAGTATTCGCGGCAGACGTCGAAGCCCGCGAATTGCAGCAGGCTGCACAGCGCGTCGCCGAACACGGCGCCACGGCAGTGGCCGACATGCATCGGCCCGGTCGGGTTGGCCGAGACGTATTCGACGTTGACCTTCTCGGCCTTGCCGATGTCGCTGCGTCCAAATGCGGAGCCGGCAGCCAGCACGGCGCGCAGCGCGTCCGCCCAGACCTGCGGCTTCAGGGTCAGGTTGATGAAGCCGGGTCCGGCGACGTCGACGGAGGCCACCAGCGCGTCGGCGCGCAGCCGCTCGGCGATCTTGTCGGCGAGCTCGCGCGGCTTGGCCTTGGCATCCTTGGCAAGCACCATCGCCGCATTGGTCGCCATGTCGCCGTGGCTGGCATCGCGCGGCGGCTCGACCACGACACGGGACAGATCGATGCCCGCGGGCCAGTTGTCCTCGGTTGCGACAGCGGCACAGATCGCGTGCACGCGCGTCAGCATGTCGGCAAAAAGGTGTGGTGAAGCAGTGGTGTCGGCCATGGCAGGGCGCTAACGCAAATCCGGGGTCGAGTCAAAAAGCCTTTGGTGCTCGATCAGGGCGAAACGGTCGGTCATCCCGGCAATGAAATTGCCGATCCGCCTGTTCCGTGCGCCCGCGGTCTCCTGCACGCTCCCCTCGATCCATTCCGCCGGCAGGTCGCCGGGCGACTGGCGGTAGCGCTCGAAGAGATTGCGGACCACCTGCTCTGCTTCCCGCATGACCAGCATCACCCGCGGATGGCGATACATCCGCCGGAACAGGAACGCCTTGATCGCCGCCTCCTGCTCGGCCACCTCGGGCGGAAACGCGATCAGCGGCGCATTGTGGTGGCGCACGTCCTGGGCCGATTGCGGCTGGGCGGCCGCCAGGCGCCGGGTCGCCTCATTGAAGACCGCGTTGATGAAATGTGAGATCAGCTCACGCACCAGTTCGGCGCCGCGCCGGACCTCGTCGAGCCCGGGATAGTGGCGATCGATCTCGGCGATGATGTCCGCGGTCAGCGGCATCTCCTTGAGGTCGTCGACCGCAAACAGACCGGCGCGCAGGCCGTCGTCGATGTCGTGCGCGTCATAAGCGATGTCGTCGGCGAAGGCCGCGATCTGCGCCTCGAGCGAGGCATAGCTCCAGAGCTCGAGATCATAGGTCCGGTTGTAGTCGGCGATCCCGACCGGAATGCCGCTTTGCAGATAGCGGCCGGCCGGCGCGCCATTGCGCTCGGTGAGCGGGCCGTTGTGCTTGACGATCCCCTCGAGAGATTCCCAGGTCAGGTTCAGCCCGCCGAATTCTGGGTAGCGATGCTCCAGCGAGGTCACGACCCGCAGCGTCTGCGCATTGTGGTCGAAGCCGCCGTCATCTTTCAGGCATTCGTCGAGTGCCCGCTCCCCGGCATGCCCGAACGGCGGATGGCCGAGGTCGTGGGCGAGCGCCAATGTTTCGGTCAGGTCCTCGTCGACGCCCAGCTGGCGCGCCAGCGCGCGGGCGATCTGCGCCACCTCCAGCGTGTGGGTCAGCCTGGTGCGGTAGTGATCGCCCTCGTGGAAGACGAAGACCTGGGTCTTGTGCTTGAGACGGCGGAATGCGGTCGAGTGGATCACCCGGTCGCAATCGCGCCGGAACGGGCTGCGGGTCCGGCTCGGCGGCTCCGTGACCAGCCGGCCACGGCTGCGGTCGGGATCGCAGGCATAAGGCGCGCGGGGGGCAGCCATTCCGACCGACACGGTATTTTAGTCCTTATCCATTTGATTCCATGGTTCGACGCACTTAACTATGTCTGAGGCGGCCGACCAAATGAATTGGCTATGACGCCGGGTCTGATCCGATCAGATCATGCCGAGATAAGGTTTCGGAGACCGATATGACTGCTGCCATCACCGTCAGCGAACGGGCCGCCCGCCGCATCGGGCAAATCCTCAGCAAGGAAGGCGACGGCGCCAAGCTGCGCATTTCCGTCGAGGGCGGCGGCTGCTCCGGTTTCCAGTACAAATTCGACGTCGAGCGCATCCAGGCCGATGACGACCTCGTGATCGAGCGCGACAGCGCCGTGGTGCTGATCGACCCCGCCTCGGTCCCGTTCCTGGCGGGCTCGGAAGTCGACTTCGTCGACGATTTGATCGGCGCCTCGTTCCGCGTCGTCAATCCGAACGCCACCGCCTCCTGCGGCTGCGGCACCAGCTTCTCGATCTAACGCTTCCGCATCCTGGGTGGTTTCTTCGCGAGCTGTTTTGCGGCTCGCGCGGCACGGCTGGCTATTCCGCCGCGACCACCTGCGGCCGCTCGACGTCGCCATCCGCCTCTGCCTGCGGATCGAGCTTGCGGCGCAGCCTGCGGTCGATGCGGTCGAGATAGATGTAGATCACGGGCGTGATGAACAGCGTCAGCAGTTGCGACACGCAGAGGCCGCCGAC
>NZ_VKHP01000259.1 GCF_010811875.1 Bradyrhizobium uaiense | reverse complement strand
TGCCGATCCGCCGCGAGGATGCCTGGCGCGAGGATCCCGCTGACCGCCACTACAACCAGCCGATCCGGCTCGACCGGGAGCAAGGCGGCGACCGCCTGACGCGCGAGGATCATCTCTACGACTTCATCGTCGAGATCGACCACAACGCCGCACCGCGCGTCGCCGGCCGCGGCAGCGCCGTATTCCTGCATCTGGCGCGGCCGAATTTCGCACCGACCGCTGGCTGCGTCTCGATGACCAAGGCATCGATGCTGCGGCTGCTGCGGCGGATGTCGCCGCAGACAAGGATCATCATTGAGTAGGTAACTGAGCATCGGTTTTCCCACGCGACAAGCGCGACGCGTTTGTGCTGAGATCGCGCGCAAGACAAAAACATTCCCGCGGGAGCGAACCAACATGCTCGACAACAACCAGATCGCGGCCGCCTCAAAAGTTCTGCACGGGCATTGGCATGCCGGAACAAAGCTCGGCGCACTCGACAGCACAATGCGGCCACGCGATCGCGCCGAGGGCTATGCGGTGCAGGCTCGGCTGGAACAGACGTCGCGCGAAAAGCTGATCGGCTGGAAGATCGCGGCAACCAGCGCGGCCGGCCAGAAGCACATCAATGTCGCCGGACCGCTCGCCGGGCGCATCCTTGCGGAGACGTTGATACCGGATGGCGGCACTGCGTCGATGACGGGCAACGAGATGCGCGTCGGCGAGCCCGAATACGCATTCCGCATGGCGCGTGATCTCACACCGCGCACCACGCCCTACAGCGTGCAGGAGGTGCTGGAGGCGGTCGACACACTGCATCCGGCGATCGAGATTCCGGATTCGCGTTTCACAGACTTCGTCGCCGCCGGCGAGGCGCAGCTGATCGCCGACAATGCCTGCGCGCATCTGTTCGTGCTCGGACCCGCAACGTCGACAGACTGGCGCGCGATCGACCTGGTCGAGGAACGCCCGACCATCACGCTGCGCGGCGAGCGTTACATCGGCCACGGCAAGCCTGGTGCGCCAACGAACTGCGCGCGCTCGGGCTGACATTGCGGGCGGGCGAGGTCGTCACCACAGGCACCTGCCACCCCCCGCTCCCGATCGCCGCCGGCGATGTGTTCGCGGCCGATTTCGGCGCGATTGGAAAAGTGTCGGTGAAGTTCGCGTAGGCGGCGCACTCGTCCCTGCGAAAGCAGGGACCCATACGCCGCGGCCTCAGGAAAGGGCACGCGGCTATTCCGAAGCGCCAAGCCCACACCGTCATCCTGAGGTGCGAGCGGAGCGAGCCTCGAAGGATGCACGGCCCGGCTGGTGGCCGTCGATCCTTCGAGGCTCGCCGAAGAGGCTCGCACCTCAGGATGACGGGTCCGATACGGCAATCCTCGGTGTGATCCTGGCGGAAGTCCCAACCACACTACGCGTGCGGCTTCGTCCTCGTGCCGAAAATCGCCGACCCCACCCGCACATGGGTGGCGCCCATCGCGATCGCCACGGCGAAATCGGCGCTCATCCCCATCGACAGATTTTTGAGCCCATTGCGCGCAGCGATCTTGGCGCAGAGCGCGAAGTGCGGCGCCGGCGCCTGGTCGACCGGCGGGATGCACATCAGGCCTGCGATCTGCAGGCCGTATTTGTCGCGGCACGCCGCAACGAAGGTATCGGCGTCCTGCGGCGCGACGCCGGCCTTCTGCGGCTCCTCGCCGGTGTTGATCTGGACGAACAGTTCCGGGTGCTTTTGCTGAGTTTTGATTTCCTTGGCTAACGCTTCGCAAATGCTGGTGCGGTCGACCGAATGGATCGCATCGAACAGCGCGACCGCCTCCTTGGCCTTGTTGGACTGCAACGGCCCGATCAGATGCAGCTTCAAGCCCGGGTTGGCCTGGATTAACTCCGGCCACTTGCCTTTGGCCTCCTGCACGCGATTTTCGCCAAATACGCGCTGTCCGGCGCCGATAATCGGCAAAATTGCGTCGGCTGCGAAGGTCTTCGACACCGCGATCAGCGTCACCGACGCGCGGTCGCGTCGCGCTTCCTTGCAGGCATGAGCGATCTCCTGCTCCACGACGGAGAGGCCAAAGGCTGGGTCATGTGGTGAATCGGCCGATAACGGCGTGGTCGGGCTTTGCGTCATGCTTGTGCCGTTCTCTGACAGGTGCGGGGGTTGGCTCGAATTTTACCAAATTCGGGAAAGGCTTTTTGAAGCCCTGCATTTTACCCTGCGCCCGGGCAAGGGAATAGAATGTCGGGCGTCACTTTCAACCGCAACCGGGTCAGACTCAAGAAGGTTCTGGGCATTCGTGCCCGGCTCGCCTTGCTTGCGCTGATGCTGGTCGCGCCCCTGATGCTCGATCGCGTCCGCACGCTGGAAGATTCCCGCAGCAAGCAGATCGCACAAGCCTCGGCAGGGTATGCCAGCCTCACCGCGCAGGCCGCCGAAACCCAGCGCGAGGTAGTCTCCTCAGTCGAGACCATGCTGAAGTCCGCCGCCTATATCCGCGCCTCCGGCGGCATTGCGCAGAGCTGCGAGGTGCTGCGCGCCAGCCTGCCGACGGTGCTGCCCTGGATCCGCAGCATCATGTTCGTCTCCAGGGACGGGCTGGTGCAGTGCTCCACGCTCAACAGCCAGGTCGGGCTCAATGTCGGCGACCGCGAATATTTCAAGAAGGCGCAGGACAACCGCGGCTTCGTGTTCAGCGACTACCTGCGCGGCAGGACCAATGGCCGGCCGATGATGATGGCCGCCTATCCGGTGGCCGCGATCAATCCGGAGCTGGATTCCGTCGTCGTCTCCGGCATCAACATCGACTGGCTGTCGCAGATCATGGCCAATCTTGGCGGCCAGCCCGGAATGTCGGCCGTGCTGGTCGACTCGACCGGCGTCGTGGTCGCGGCGCCCGCCGACCATGCGAGCCTGATCGGCCGCTCGCTCGACACCATCCCGCTGATGTCGGCGATTGCGGAGAAGGCGCTGAGCTACGACGAGCCGTCCGGCTCGGTGTCGTTCACGGCGTCCGACGGCGCGCAGCGCACGCTGAGCTTCGCCCGCATCGCCGGAACGCAGTCCCGGCTGATCGTCAGCATGGACGAGGCCAAGGTGACGGCGGCGATCAACCGCGAGATCCGCACCGCGTATCTGCAGCTCGGCTTCGTCTGCCTTTTCGTTTTGTTGGGTGCGCTCGTCGGCGCGGAGCGGCTCGTGATCCATCCGATCGAGCTGATGACCGGCATGGCGCGGCGGTTCGGCGAAGGCGACTGGTCGGCACGCGTCGCCAAGCACAAGCTGCCTTCGGAATTCGTGCCGCTGGCACGCGCCTTCAACGCGATGGCGGCCCAGCTCAGCCAGCGCGAGCGCGAGCTGGTCGCCTCCAACGATCGCCTCACGGTGATGGCGTCGATCGACGCGCTGTCCGGCCTCGCCAACCGCCGTGGCTTCCAGAGCCGGCTCGACTTCGAATGGATGCGGGCACAGCAGTATGAATGCGAGCTGTCGCTGATGATGATCGATGTCGATCACTTCAAGCTCTACAACGACACCTACGGCCATCCCGAAGGCGATGCCTGCCTGACCAGGATCGGCGAGGTGCTGTCCGGAATTGCCGCCGACACGATGGGCTTTGCAGGCCGCTATGGCGGCGAGGAGTTCTGCCTGTTGCTGCCGAACACCGATGCCGCGCATGCGCTCGCGATCGGCGAGACGGTGCGATCAGCGGTGCTCGACCTCGCCGTGCCGCATGCGCCCTCGAGCTATTGCGTCGTGACCGTCAGCGTCGGCGTCGCCACGACCAAGCCGAACGACACCCAGCGCCCCGGCGACCTGATCGAAGCTGCGGACGCCGCCCTCTACGCCGCCAAGCGCCGCGGCAGGAATGCCGTGATCGAGCACGGCTTCCTGCAGACGCTGGATGAAGCCGGGATGGCCCTGGCGAGCTGAGGCGCTGCCGTTCAAACTCGCACAGAACTTCCAGATTTCCGCAGCGAGCGAAGAAAGCGCGCCTGTCGATATCGCAACGGTATGCGGAGCTCGCACGGGTTCATCGTATAATGATTGCCTGAAGACCCTTCGCCGATCGCGCCGAGCTCAGCCGCGGAATGACTGTGGCCACTTCGGCTCGTATTCGTCAGCATTGCAATTTCAGGCCAGTCATGACGGCGCCGGCTCACCTGCCTGTGACTGACTGATAAATATCCGGACTCGGCCAACGCCCTCGACTTCGCGGAAGTGGCCTAGCTCGGCTCGTATTTCGGGATCTGATTTCGCCCATGCCAGCCAATCAAACCGAAACGTGCTGAACAGGTAGGTGTCGACGAGAATGACATCTGGATGCCCGTTCCTCAGGTTCGTCAGCAATTGACGCCGTTCAAAAGCTACAACGTTGTTCAATTTTGCTCGAACGCGGTCGCTCAAGTTCGGGTCTTGCTCGCGAAGGATTGCACCCCCCGCCAAGAGTTGTGCGCAGGAGCTACCTACCCAAACGCCGTGGAGTTCGCGGACAAGCGGATGTCCCAAAGCGATGTGGTCGGTGATCGTGAGCAGACGCGGATGCTTCGCAAGCGCCTGGACACGCTGCTCCAGTGGCGGGAAGCCGGGTGCCGGCGTCGACAAATAAATGCCGATGAGCACGATGACACAGACGCCGGCAGTTACGACTGACGTGCGCATCGTGTTTGCGCGGTACAGCAGCAGGGGCGCTGCAATCGCGAGCAGACAAAGCGAAAAAGCTGTATAGGGCCATCCCTTGCCTTGAACCAGAAAGGCCGCAGCTCCGCCGACCGATGCGGCGAGCCAAGGCGTTGCCTCGCTCCACGCTTTGACGTTGTGAGAAGCCGCGATACGCACGAAACCGACAGAAGCGCCTATCACGGAAATCGGGATCAGAATGAGACTGACGAACTCCATCCTGATCGGCAGATAGGCGTCCGCGACCATCGGAGCATAGGTGAATAGGTAATCAGGGAAGACGACAGCGACGACCGCCGCATAAGCAATTGCGGTGACAGCGGCTACGGATGCTTCGACCGTCAACAGCGGTCTGATTGACCGTTGACGTACGATAGCGACGATGATCGGAAGCCCCATGACCAGAGCAAAGAAGGGCTTGATGCTCATGGCCAGCCCCGCACCCAGTCCGACAAGGATGGCGACTGGTCCGGGATCCATGCCCCTCCAACGTATCGCGGTTATGGCCACAAAGGGCGTCAGCGCGACCACGGCAATGTGTTCGCGTTGTCCAAACACGGAGCCAGGAAGAATTGCGAAGAGCAGTGCAAAGCACCATGCCAGGACATCCCGCTCTCTGGTTTCGTAGCCGGCATGCCTGGCCGCGCAGTCGATCATGAGGAGCGCGCCGGCAATCTCGATGATCACAAGGACGATCACGACGAATTCGGGCGCGACGCCCGTCATGCGGGCCAGCATCGCTGCGGGCATATACATATAGACCGACAGAGGCGGGTTGGACTCGAAGAGGTCGACCCCGAGCGTCTGCCCGGCCAGAATTTTCTCGTTCGCGGTAAGGAGCCAGCCGAGGTCCGCGTTGAGCACAACAGGTATCTGGATTAGCGACGCTGACAGAAGAATCGCTGCGACAACAATCCAACGTCGATACATGTTGGGGTAGTTCCTCCAGACCGCTCTAACCATTGCGGTGCACGCTAATCTCCTGCGAAAGGGTTAAAAAGCTGCTCCGCGCTTGCTGGATTTGCACGACGCAGGGCCACAGCTGACTTCGACAACAGGGTTCATTGGTGATGGGTCCCTGCTTCCGCAGGGACGACACCTGTTGTGCGGCGGCGTCTTTCGGCCAACAAAGTCAGATCGCGATGTCTGATCTCACCCGGCTATCAATTCATCGGCCCGGCGGCGCGCGGCGCTTGTGTTTGGCGGCGGGCGCGGCCGGCTCCGGCGTTGCCTCCTTCACGCCACCGATCCTGCGCAGCGCGGCGTCGGCGGCGCGCTCACCGCTCTCCCAGGCGCCATCGACGGTGCCCCACAGCGTCTCATGCGTGGCCTCGCCCGCGAGATACATCGCGCCGATCGGCTCACTCAGAATCCGGCGGGAGAATTGTGCGCCGGGTGCTGCGGCCGACATCGCACCTTGAATGAAGGGCTGTGCATTCCAGCGCGTCGTGCTGGTCTTCTTCACGGCGGCACCGACCTCGCTGCCATAGAGCTTCGTCAGCCATTCCATCGCGAACGCCGCCATCGCCTGCTCGCCCCGCGCGGACAGGTCGCGGCCGAACGAGCCCGCGACGTCGATCGTGCACAGCGAGGAGCCGGCGATATTGCCGTAGAGCAGCGCCGTCCTGGTCGAATTGCTCTGCTCGATGATGACGTCGTCGCGCGACAGCCCGAGCGGATTGCCGGGGATCTGCAGCGCGATGCGGTCGTAGCTGCCGAGGGTCAGCTTGGCGGCGGCATCCAGCGCACGCTTCGGAAGCTCAGGTGCAAACTTGATATTGCCGCCGGCGAGCACATTGCTCGACACGGTGACGATGGCGGCGCGCGCCGTGATCTTGCCGGAAGGCGTCTCGACCATCACATCGCGGTTGCTCCACAGGATGCGCTGTGCCGGCGTCGACAGCACCAGCGGCAGCCCCTCGCCGAGCTTTGCGATCAATGCGCCGAGCCCCTGCCGGCAGGCGATCGCGGTGTTGCGATCCTGCGCGCGCACCTTGTCGGCGGCGGAGAGGTCCTTCAGATCCTTGCCGCTGAAATTGGCGCCGAGCAGAAATTCCGCGGTACCGGCCCAATCGCCGAGATCCTTCGGCATCGCTGCGGCACAGGCGATATCGGCCTTGCGCGACGCATCGTCGATGGCGCGATTGGCGCGCACCAGCGCCGCCAAGAATTCCTCGGTCTCGCCGGGACGGGCGTTGCGCCGGCCGATGCGGATCTTCTGGCCCGCGGGCGCGGTGACGATGTCGAGGCCGGCGGAGCGCGCGAGCCGGATCATCGGATTGGTTTCAGGATTGTGCATCCAGCGCGCGCCGCGGTCGAACGGCACGCCGAATGTCGACGTATCGGTCTGGCAGCGGCCGCCGACCTGGCTCGCGGCCTCGACCACGATCACCTTGCGGTTTGCGGCGGCGATCCGTCGCGCCGCGGCAATGCCTGCGGCGCCGGCGCCGATCACGACGATGTCGGCCTCGCGCGGCGGCGGCGCAGCGACAGCCCGGCCGCCCAGCACAGGCATCAGCGCAAGACCTGCGGACGCCGACAGGAAATCGCGGCGGGTCACTGTCATGACTTAGCTTCTGGCATGGTTTCCGGAGACTTGCGGGGAATGGGAACGCTTCGCGAACTGTGCCGCATCTCACCGACCGCAGCAACCATCATGGTAAATCAATCATGATTGATCCGCCGTCGGCATGAACTAAATTGCAACGGCTTGCGACCATGATTAAGTGAACACAAGCGGTCGTAGAACCGCTGGGGGGAATTCATGGGCTTGATGCTCGATACCGTCGGCAAATGGATCGCGGGGTACCTGCAAAAGGAAGTCCCCGGCTACGAGCCGTTCACGCCGAGCGATCCGGACCAGCTGCGGGGCATCATGCAGCCCGGCGATGTGCTGCTGGTCGAAGGCAACAACCGGATTTCCGGCATCATCAAATACCTGACGCAGTCGACCTGGTCGCACGCTGCGCTGTACGTCGGCCTGATCGACGGCGCGTTCGAGCCTGACGGCGAACAGCATGTGCTGATCGAGGCCAATATCGGCGAAGGCGTGACCTCCGCGCCGCTGTCGAAATATCTGGCCTATCACACCCGCCTCTGCCGTCCGGTCGGACTGTCGTTCGAGGACCGCACCACGGTGTGCCGCTACGCCATCAACCGCATCGGCTTCGGCTACGACACCAAGAACATCGTCGATCTCGCGCGCTATCTGTTTCCGCTGCCGATCCCGCAGCGCTGGCGCCGCCGCATGATCGCGTTCGGCTCCGGCGATCCGACCAAGATCATCTGCTCGGCGCTGATCGCGCAGGCATTCGACGCCGTGCGCTATCCGATCCTGCCCAAGATCACGCGGGCCGCCAGCCGCAAGGCGCGCCGCGAGATCCTGCATATCCGCGATTCCTCGCTCTACATGCCGCGCGACTTCGACATCTCGCCCTACTTCGAGGTCATCAAACCCACCATCGTGCACGGTTTCGACTACACGGCCCTGCACTGGGCCGACAAGCAGAAGCCGCTCCAGGAGGTAGCGGGCGAATTCGGTGTGTTTCCAGAATCGCCGCCGCTTGTTCCTGAAGCGACTGACGAAGAGGCGACGCTTCCGGCTGCGGAAGTGATCGCGGCGGAGACCGCGCCGGCGTGACGGGCGCCGATGTCAGGATCGGAAAAATCGCGTGTTGGCCGCGTCGACCAAAACCTTCGTCGCATCGTCCGGCTTCGTCGTTGAGTTCGGATTGCTGCACCACTAGGGTGCACGCGCTTCAGGCTTGTTTTCATTCGGTAGTTTTACGGTGCTTTCGATCATAGATTTCTCGGCGATGGCTGCGGCGTCGGAGAAGGTCCCGGCGCGGTGGCGTCGTCCGTTCATCGCGTGGCTGGAGGGGATCGAGACCGGGTGGTCGATCCCGCTGCTGCTCACCCTCTTTGTCGCGATCTGGACCGCGTATCTCGTCATCGCCTATCTCGGCGCCGGCCTGCATCCCGACGTGCTCGAGACCTGGACGCTCGGCCGCCAGCTCGCTTGGGGATACCCCAAGCATCCGCCGTTGATGGGCTGGATCACGCGGGGATGGACCGCGCTCTTCCCGCTGACCGATTGGTCGCTGCAACTGATGGCGATGGTCAACGCCGGCGTGGCGCTGTGGGCGGTCGACCTGATTTCGCGCCGCTTCGTGCGCGGCGAGAAGCGGGTGATCATCCTGCTGCTGTCGATGCTGCTGCCGGTCTACCAATTCCACGCCCAGCGGTTCAACGCGAACGCGGTGCTGCTGGCGGTCTGGCCGCTGGCGACCTACTGCTTCCTGCGCGCGTTCGAGGCGCCAAGGCAGCCCGGCTGGGCGATCGCAGCCGGCGCCGTCTGCGCAATCGCCATGCTCGGCAAATACTATTCGATCTTCCTGATCGCGAGCTTCGTCTTCGCGGCCGTGCTGCATCCGGATCGCCGCCGCTATCTGCTGTCGGCCTCGCCCTGGATCTCGACGCTGGCCGGAATGCTCGTGCTCGGCCCGCATCTGCACTGGCTCGCCACGACCGGCGCGACGACGTTCGACTATGCGCTGGCGCATGCCGCCACCGGTCATGTCGCCGCGCTATGGGAAGTCTCTTACTTCATCATGGGGCTGATCGCGGCGCTCTCGGTCGCGGCGGTCACCTGGGTGTTCATTGCCGGCCCGCGGCTGGCGCGGTTGCCGACGGATTTCCGCGCGATGAATCCAGGGCTCCGTTTGCTGCTGCTGGTCGCAATCGGCACCATCGTGTTTCCGGCGATCGTCTCGCTTGCGGTCGGCACCGACCTGCCCTCGCTCTGGGCGGTGCAGGGTCTCTTCCTGTTCATCGTTCTGATCGTGTGCGCAACGAGCTACCCGATCGAACGCTTCTACACGGTCAACCTGACCGTCATGGTGGCGGGTTTCGCCATTCTTGCGGTCACTGTCGGCGCTCCGCTCCATGCCCTCTATCGCAACGTCTACGGCTATGAAGAGGGCCGCGGCTTCTATCATGCAATCGCGACCGAGCTGACGGCACGATGGCGCGACGCCTCCGGAACGCCGCTCGTCGCCGTCAGCGGCGACGACGCGCTCGCCTTCGCTGCGGCTTTCTACAGTCCGGACCATCCGTTCTATGCCCGGCCGCTTGCCTATCAGTACACCTGGGGGTTGCCGCGCAAGACCACGCTCGATCGCGGTTGGGCCGCGCTGTGCTTCGCCGATCAGCTGGATTGCCTGAGCTGGATGGAGCGCACGACATTGCGCGCAGCGGATGTCATTCGCTCCGAGTTCGACGCCCCGGCGACCTTGCTGGGCAGGCTCGGCCATACACGGCGGGTCGTGATGCTGCTCGTGCCGCCCACCCGCGAACCACCCGCCATGCACCCCGATGTCGAGGAGTTCAGCTCGAACCGCCGCCCGCGCATCTGATCAGAATGTCGCCGCCACCGTCAGTCGCACGGCAAGCGGCTCGGCGGGATGTACGTGGCGGTCGGCGACGCCGCCGATCGGTTCGCCCGGCAACCGCGACAGATAGTAGTATTCGATCTGGTTGGTCTGCGCGTTGAAGAGATTGAGGACGTCGAGCTGCAGCCGCATCCCGTTGTCGAATTTGTAGCCGGCGCGGGCGTTGACGATGAACGACGACAGCGAGCGGACGCTATCATCCTCGATCAGCGGGCGCGGGCCGAAATAGCGGGCACGCAGGCTGCCGAACCAGCCCGTCTCGCGGCCGAATGTGACGCCGCCGCTGGCGACCCAGGCCGGTGCGCCGGGAATGAAATTGCCGACCGGATCAACATCGGTGAAGCGCGCGCGGGTGTAAGCGAGATCGAAATCGAGGCTCATCCACGGCAGCAGTCTGTACTGGTTGGTCCACTCGACGCCGACGCGCCGGCTCGGCCGGCTCGGCTCGGTGGTGCCGGCGTCGCCGACGAACAGCAGCTCGGAATCGAAGTCGAGCACGAACACGGCGAGCGACGAGGTGAGGCCGTCAATGGCCATGGTGCGGATACCGAACTCGGCACCCTTCGAGCGCACCAGCAGCGGCACGCGATCGAGCGGCGTGACCTTGTCGTTCGGATCGACCGTGATGGTCGCGCCGCGGATATCGTTGGAATGCAGACCGAAGCCGGCATTGCCGTAGAGCTCGGTCTTGTAGCAGGGGCCGAGCACGATGCCGGCCTTCGGGCTCGTCATCGCCGCCTGTGCGTTGCCGGAATTTTGCGGCGTATCGCTCAGCACGTGGCCGGCGAAATAGTCCTCGCGGATGCCGACCGTGGTGCGCAGCCAATCGGTCCAGCGCGCCGTGGTATCGGCCCACAGCCCGACATTGCCCTCCTGTACCTGATCGTTGCGCACGGCGGACAGCATCTCCCGCTGCGCGGTCTTGAACAGTCCGACATTGATGTCGTCGTAGCGGGTTTGCATGCCGACCCGGGTCTCGGTATCGATGCCGGCAATGCGGATATCGGCGGCGTGGCTGGCATCGACACCATAGACGGTGCGCCTGTCGGTCTGGCTGAACTGGTCGCCATTGACGGGGTCGTCGAGGAAATAGGTGAAGTCGTTGTAGAGCTGCAGCGATGAGCGGATCACATAGGCGTTGAGCTTGGTCTGCCCGTAGTCGCTGGACTGCGCCCAATTGCCGGACAGGCTTAAGCGGCTGGAGGTGCCGCCATCGGTCGGATCGAGCGAACCGTAACGATCGATCAGGCCCTGGTCGATCGCGCGCTGTGCGACCTGGTCGGTCGAATTCCATCCGTTGGAATAGCCCATCGCGGTCAGCGAGAAGCCGTCGGTCGCGGTGCCCTGGCTGTAACGCAAGACGCCGTTGAGCTTGCGTATGTCGTCCGGCACGACCCACGGGCCGTTGTATTTGTTGGCCTCGAAGGCTGCGAGCAGCGTGCCGTCACCGACCTTGGTCGAGCCCGCGGCCGTCGCGCGCTGATAACCGAAGCTGCCGACGGTCAGCTCGGCGGTGTTCTTGGGCAGCCCGTTCAGATAATTGATACCGACCGCGCCGGCGGACGCGAAGTCGCCCTTGTCCGCGTAGTAGGGACCCTTGCGGACGTCCATCGACTGGATCAGCTCCGGGATCAGGAAGTTGATATCGGCATAGCCCTGGCCGTGACCATGGGTCGGCATGTTGACCGGCATGCCGTCGACGGTGATGGCGAGATCGGTGCCGTGGTCGAGATTGAAGCCCCGCAGGAAATACTGGTTGGCTTTGCCTTCGCCGGAATGCTGGGTGACGATCAGGCCCGGCACCGCCTCGAGAACTTCGCCGACACGCGAGACCGGCCGCGCATTCACTTCGCCGCCGCTGATCTGCCGCGCGCTGGCGGCGGTCGGCTGCAGATTGAGAGCAGACCCGGTCGCAGAACCGGCAGTGATTCCGTTGGCAACAGCAGTCGGCTGGCTCGGTTGCGGCATGGCGGGCTTGCGGTCACTGGCGGCGGCATGGTGTGGACGCTGCGACGGTCTGGCGCGCTTGGACGTCACCAGTGGCAACTGCCCCGGAGCGGTGACAACGGTCTGTCCTTCGGCGACCGGCGCGAATGCGGCAATGGATGCTGCGGCGAGAAATATCCGCCATGCAGTACGACGCAATGCCCATGCCCCCGCATGATACCTGTTACAGTCACGCGACGACCGCGCCAGCCCAACCAAACCCGGCGCAGCAACGCTAGCAAGCACGGTATGACGTTACAATAAAATTATCATACTGACGCCGGCAACA
>NZ_VKHP01000258.1 GCF_010811875.1 Bradyrhizobium uaiense | reverse complement strand
CGAACTTCAGCGCCACCTTGGAGAAAGTCTCGGTCAGCTGCTCCATCCGCACCCGCTCGGACGGATCGATGCGCGGCGTCGGCGCGGTCTCGATGGTTAGGATCACGTTCTTCTCGTGCAGCACCTTGTAGTGCTTGAGGCTGTGCATCAGCGCGGTCGGCGCACTGACGGGATCACTGGTCAGGAATACTGCGGTGCCGGAGACACGCTGCGGCGGCCGCTTCTCCAGCATCGCGACGAGATCGGCGAGCGGGAATTCCAGCTTGCGCGACTTCTCGAACAGCAGCCGGCTGCCGCGCCGCCACGTGTACATCACCACGATCATGGCGCCACCAAGCGCGAGCGGCACCCAGCCGCCCTCGAACACCTTGAGCAAATTGGCGGCCAGGAACGTGATGTCGAGGAACAGGAACGGCGCGACCAGCGCCGCAGCGGCGATCGGCGACCAGCGCCAGACCTTCCAGATCACCACAAAGCCCATCATCGCCGTCACCACCATGGTGCCGGTCACCGAGATGCCGTAGGCCGAGGCCAGCGCGCTCGACGAGCGGAACATCAGTACCAGCACGATGACCGCGATGAACAGGAACCGATTGATGCGTGGCATGTAGATCTGCCCGGAATGCGCTTCCGAAGTGTGGCGAATCTCGAACCGCGGCAGCAGGCCGAGCTGGATCGCTTGCCGGGTCAGCGAGTAGGCGCCGGTGATCACGGCCTGGCTCGCGATCACGGTCGCCAGGGTCGCGAGCGCAACCATCGGGATCAGCGCCCAGTCCGGGAACATCAGGAAGAACGGGTTCTCGATGCCCTTGGGATCGCCGATCAGGAGCGCGCCCTGCCCGAGATAGTTCAGCGCCAGCGACGGCAGCACGATGAACATCCACGCGGTCTGGATCGGGCGCTTGCCGAAATGGCCGAGGTCGGCATAGAGCGCCTCCGCGCCGGTCACGGCGAGGAACACGGCACCGAGCGTGATGAAGCCGATCACGCCGTGATGCAGCATGAACGACACCGCAAGCACCGGGTTGAATGCGAGGAACACCTCGGGATGCCGCGCGATCTGCGGCAACGCCGCAACGGCAATCACGGCGAACCAAACGCACATCACCGGCCCGAAGAAAGCCGCGACGCGCGCCGTGCCGCGCGACTGCACCGCGAACAGGAACACCAGGATCACCACCGTGAGCGGGACGACATAGGGATCGAAGGTCGAGGTGACGAGCTTGATGCCTTCGATCGCCGACAGCACCGAGAGCGCCGGCGTGATGACCGCGTCGCCGTAGAACAGCGCGCCGCTGATGATGCCGAGCAGCACGATCGCGCCGGCCCCCTTGGTGGCAGCGCGCTGCGCCAGCGCCATCAGCGCCAGCGTGCCGCCTTCGCCATTGTTGTCGGCACGGAGCAGGATCACGACGTATTTCAGCGTGACGACGACAATCAGCGCCCACAGGATCAGCGAGAGCACGCCGAGCACCGCATGCGCGGTCACCGCGCCCTCGCCGCCGGCAGCAGCGACAACGGCTTCACGCAGCGCGTAGAGCGGGCTGGTGCCGATGTCGCCATAGACGACACCGATACTGCCGAGCAGCAGCGCCTTGAAGGTGGCGGTCGAATGCGCCTCGCCATGGCCGTTTGCCGCCGGCGCTTCCGCCGCGGTGATCGCACTCTCGGATGACATGGGAAGCTGAGCCTCTGTCTTCTGCCGCACTGCAACAATGCCGGAACGCAGGCCTATACTCCCGGCAGGAATGCATAGGTTAGCACGGATTCAGGCCTCCACTATGCGTATCGCGCATAGATCAGGGCTTTTCAACGCCGGAATTCGCTGCTGGCTCAGATAGTTACCTGAGTACCCACTTCAACCACCCTCCCTGTCGGGATCTGGAAATAGTCGGTCGCATCGTTGGCGGACCGGCTCATCGCGATGAACAGATGGTCCTGCCACTGCGGCATGCCCGATTGGGCGGACGGCTTCAGCGACCGCCGCGACACGAAGAACGAGGTCGCCATGATGTCGAACTGCCAGCCGAGCTTGCGGGCGACCGCCAGCGCCTTCGGCACGTTCGGCGATTCCATGTAGCCGAAGCGCAGCCGAACTGCGGTGAACTTGTCGCTGATCTTCTCCATGTTGACGCGCTCCGACACATCGACCCGCGGCGTCGGTGCGGTCTCGATGGTCAGGATTACGTTGTGCTCGTGCAGCACCTTGTTGTGCTTGAGATTGTGCAGCAGCGCGGTCGGCACGAAGCTCGGGTCGCTGGTCAGGAACACCGCGGTGCCCTTGACGATGTGCGGCGGCCTCTTCTCCAGACTGCGGATCAGGTCACGCAGCGGAACCTCGATGCGGCGGGTCTTGGCGATGAGGATCGCGGCGCCACGGCGCCAGGTCCAGATCATCGTCGCCATCACGACGCCGAACAGCAGCGGCACCCAAGCGCCCTCGAGCAACTTCAGCAGATTGGCACTGAAGAACGTCATGTCGACGATCACGAACGGCAGGATCAATGCCGCTGCCGACGCCACGCGCCAGTTCCACAGCTTCCAGATCACGATGAAGCCCATGATGCCGTCGGCGACCATGGTGGTCGAGACCGCGATGCCGTAGGCCGAGGCGAGCCCGCTCGAGGTGCGGAACAGCAGCACCAGCAGCAGCACGCCGATCAACAGCAGCCGGTTGACCCGCGGCAGATAGATCTGCCCGGCATGGGTCTCCGAGGTGTAGCGGACCTCGAAGCGCGGCAGCAGTCCGAGCTGCACCGCCTGGCTGATCAGCGAATAGGCGCCGGTGATGACCGCCTGGCTTGCGATCACGGTCGCGGCGGTGGCGAGCCCGACCAGCGGCAGCAGCAACACGTCCGGCACCATGCGGTAGAACGAGTTCTCGATCGCCGCCGGATCGGACAGCACCAGCGCGCCCTGCCCGAAATAATTCAGCAGCAGCGAGGGCAGCACGAAGAACAACCAGCCGGACTGGATCGGCTTGCGGCCGAAATGCCCGAGATCGGCATACAGCGCCTCGCCGCCGGTCACCGCGAGGAACACGGCACCCAAGGTCACCAGGCCGACGGTGCCGTGGGTCAGCAGGAACTGGAGCGCGTAATAGGGATTAATCGCCGCCAGCACCGACGGATCGTCCATGATGTGGACCACCCCCATCACCGCGAGCGAGGCGAACCACACCACCATGACAGGCCCGAACGCCGAGGCGACGCGCGCGGTGCCGGAGCGCTGCACCGCGAACAGCGCAACCAGGATCAGGATCGTCAGCGGCACCACATAGTGCTCGAGATGCGGCGTCGCGAGCTTGAGGCCTTCGACCGCCGACAGCACCGAGATCGCCGGCGTGATCATGGAGTCGCCGATAAACATCGAGGCGCCGACCACGCCGAGCGCGAGCAGCGGCCAGCTGCGCCGTCCAAGCGCGCGCTGACCGAGCGCCATCAGCGACAGCGTGCCGCCCTCGCCATTGTTGTCGGCGCGCAGCAGCAGCAGGACGTATTTCGCGGTGACGACGGTGAACAGCGCCCACAGGATCAGGCTGAGCACGCCGAGCACCATGATGCGGGTGACGGGCTGGCCGTGCGCGGCGCCGCCGACCGCCTCGCGGAATGCGTAGAGCGGCGAAGTTCCGATATCGCCGAACACCACCCCGATGCTGCCCAGCGTCAGGGCCCAGAAGCTTGAGGTGCCCTGGCCTGTTGCTTGAGCATCCCGGGCTTCGGTGGATGAGACGCTGGCAGCCATGGCGAAGGTTGGAACGCCCGATCGGTTGATTTTGATCCGCGCGGCTATCGACGCTTCCGCCCCGCCTGTCAACCAACCAACAACCAGCTCGACGGTAGCATGGTATTTCGTGGTTACGGCTTCAGGTCCGGCGGCAGGGGCGGATTTTCCCGCATCAACGTGATGGTCACGCGACGGTTCGCCGGCAGCGTCGGATCGTCGGGAAACAGCGGCTGGCCGTCAGCCTTGCCGGAAACCGCGAAGACATGCGACGGCGGCAGCCCTTCCCGTTCCAGGATCTGTCGCACCGCATTGGCGCGGTCCGCGGACAGGTCGAAGGCGTCGTAATCGCTGCGCGCCGGCACGAAACCTGCGGCTGTATGCCCCACGATCGCGATCCTGAGCGGCGTCGCCTTCAGCGGCGCGGCGAGCTTCTGGATCAGCCGGCGGGTGCGCTCATACGGCTCCCTGGAGCCGTCGGCGAACATCGAGCGGCCGTCCTGGTCGACGATCTCGAGGTTGAGCCCCTCCTTGGTCTCCTCGAACATGATGTTCTTGGATATCTCGGTCAGCTCCGGCATGTCCTGCAGCGCCTGCCGCAGCGAGGCCGAGGCGAGCGCGAATTCGCGGTCGATCTTCAGCCGCGCGCCGTTGATCTGGCTGCGCTCCTTCTCGTCCGGCGTCGGATTGGCGGAGGACTCTTCCGGCGAGATGTGCTCGACATTCTTCAGCTTGGGCCGGGTCGGCAGGCCGTCGGACTCGACGATCCCGGAATAGCGCACATTGGTCTGCACGCCGAACGCGTCGCGCATCGAACCGGCGACGATCTTCAGCTTGTTGTTGTCCATGGTGGAGAATGCGACGAGCATCACGAAGAAGCTCATCATCAGACCCATCAGGTCGGCGAAGGTCACGAACCAGCCGTGACCTCCACCATGGGCGTCGCCGCGCTTTTTCTTGGCCATTGTCGCGTTTTTCCGGCTGCGTTTCCCGAACCCGCCGGCCGGTCAGGCCGGGACCGGCTCGCCTTCCTCGTGGCGATGCTTCTCCGGCAGATAGGCCAGCAGCATCTCGCGCACCAGCGCGGGGCTCTTGGAGTCGCGGATCATCAGGATGCCGTCGATGATCAGCGTGCGGTTGGTCTCCTCGTCGAGCAGCTTGCCGTGCAGCTTGTCGGCGATCGGCAGGCAGAACAGGTTGGCGACCAGCGCGCCGTACAAGGTCGCGAGCAGCGCGGTTGCCATGAACGGGCCGAGCTTGGAGGGGTCGGTCATGTTGGCGAACATCTGCACCATGCCGATCAGCGTGCCGATCATGCCGAACGCCGGCGCGCAGTCGCCGATCGCGCGGTAGATCTTGCTGCCCTCGTCGAGGTGCATCAGGAAATTGTCGCGGTCGCGCTCCATGTTGTCGCGGATGAATTCGAGGTCGTAGCCGTCGGCGACATAGCGGATGCCCTTGGCGAGGAACGGCTCGTCGGTCTCGACCTTCTCCAGGCCGACCGGGCCCTGCTTGCGGGCGATCTCGGCGATGCGGGCAAGCTCGTCGACCAGGTCGCGCGCCGACAGCCGGCTCATGGTGAAGGCAAATTTGGCGCCGAGCGGCAGGCCATGCAGCATCACGCCGAGCGGAAAGCGGATCATCGTTGCCGCGATCGAGCCGCCAAAGATGATGATCATGGCGTGCTCGGAGATGAACATGTGCAGATCGCCGCCCATGAACATCATCACCGAAATGACGATGATGCCAGCCAACAGCCCGGCGCCTGTCATGATATCCATGAGAAACTCCAACGCGAACGCAATCCGCCTGTCCTGGACGGCGCGCAGCCCAAGGCGGGCCGCGTGGAAAAACCCTATCGTTAATGCCATTAAGGACGCGTTACCGAATTTGGTAGGGATAACAACGGGTAAACGCCGGTCTTCTCGCGATGTCGTTGAAGATGCTGGATTTCCGCATGGGATGCCGTCGCTGCATGCGCAAAAGGCCTCCCCGTAGAACAACGGACATGAGATAGGTTCGACCAGAGGAAACGAACAAGCGAGCAGGACAGGATGAAGGCGGTCGTCGTCGAGCAATATGCGCCCATCGATCAGATCGAGCTGAAGCAGATCGCCACCCCTGAACCCGGCCCCGGAGAGATCCGCGTCCGCGTCCATGCCGCGAGCATCGGCTTCGTCGATGGGTTGAAGGTCGAGGGCCGCTACCAGACCAAGGATGCCCTGCCCTTCACGCCCGGTGCGGAATTCGCCGGCGTGGTCGATGAGGTCGCAAGCGATGTCACCGGCATCGCGCGGGGCATGCGGGTGATGGGCGCGGCACGCTCGGGCGCATTGGCCGAGTATATCGTGGTGCCGCCAGCCGCCATCGAGATCATGCCCGACGGACTGTCGATGGAGGCCGCCGCCGCCTTCCGCACCAACTACCTCACCGCGCTCTACGCGCTCGGCGAGCGCGGCCAGCTTTGCTCCGGCGAGCAACGGCTGGTGCTCGGGGCCGCCGGCGGCACCGGCATCGCCGCGATCCAGGTCGGCAAGCTGCTCGGCGCGCGCGTCGTCGCGGCGGCCTCCATCGACAGTCCGTCGGGCATGATCTCGATGGCGGCTGGCGGCACCACGATATACTCGGCCAATGCGCCCGAGCGTGCCGCGCCCATCACCCGCATGCCCCGCGCGATGCCGGTGACATCGCTTGCGACCTCATCGACCACGCCGGCGAATTCCGCACCGGGCGTGAAGGGCAGGGCATCCTTGGTCTGGTAGCGGCCCTCGACCTTCAACCCATCGACGAAGCCGATGCTCGCGGCATGGACGCGGACGCGGATCTCTCCGGGGCCGGGTTCAGGGGTGGCGATCTGCTTCAGCTCGATCTGATCGATGGGCGCATATTGCTCGACGACGACCGCCTTCATCCTGTCCTGCTCGCTTGTTCGTTTCCTCTGGTCGAACCTATCTCATGTCCGTTGTTCTACGGGGAGGCCTTTTGCGCATGCAGCGACGGCATCCCATGCGGAAATCCAGCATCTTCAACGACATCGCGAGAAGACCGGCGTTTACCCGTTGTTATCCCTACCAAATTCGGTAACGCGTCCTTAATGGCATTAACGATAGGGTTTTTCCACGCGGCCCGCCTTGGGCTGCGCGCCGTCCAGGACAGGCGGATTGCGTTCGCGTTGGAGTTTCTCATGGATATCATGACAGGCGCCGGGCTGTTGGCTGGCATCATCGTCATTTCGGTGATGATGTTCATGGGCGGCGATCTGCACATGTTCATCTCCGAGCACGCCATGATCATCATCTTTGGCGGCTCGATCGCGGCAACGATGATCCGCTTTCCGCTCGGCGTGATGCTGCATGGCCTGCCGCTCGGCGCCAAATTTGCCTTCACCATGAGCCGGCTGTCGGCGCGCGACCTGGTCGACGAGCTTGCCCGCATCGCCGAGATCGCCCGCAAGCAGGGCCCGGTCGGCCTGGAGAAGGTCGAGACCGACGAGCCGTTCCTCGCCAAGGGCATCCGCTATGTCGCCGACGGCTACGACCTCGAATTCATCCGCGACAACATGGAGCGCGACCGCGACAATTTCCTGATGCACCTCGACGAGGGCAGCAAGATCTACCGCGCGATCGGCGACTGCGCGCCGGCGTTCGGCATGATCGGCACGCTGATCGGCATGGTGCAGATGTTCGCCAACATGACCGACCCCTCCAAGCTCGGCCCGTTCATGGCAACCGCGCTGCTCGCGACCTTGTACGGCGCGCTGGTCGCCAACCTGTTCTGCCTGCCGATCGCCGACAAGCTGCACGGCAAGCTGCTCGACGAGGAGACCAACCGCACGCTGATCATCGACGGCATCCTGATGATCCGCGACTCCAAGAGCCCCGCGCTGGTGCGCGAGATGCTGCTGGCCTATCTGCCGGAGAAGCATCGCCACGAGGAAGGCGAGCCGGTCCCGGCCTGACCGGCCGGCGGGTTCGGGAAACGCAGCCGGAAAAACGCGACAATGGCCAAGAAAAAGCGCGGCGACGCCCATGGTGGAGGTCACGGCTGGTTCGTGACCTTCGCCGACCTGATGGGTCTGATGATGAGCTTCTTCGTGATGCTCGTCGCATTCTCCACCATGGACAACAACAAGCTGAAGATCGTCGCCGGTTCGATGCGCGACGCGTTCGGCGTGCAGACCAATGTGCGCTATTCCGGGATCGTCGAGTCCGACGGCCTGCCGACCCGGCCCAAGCTGAAGAATGTCGAGCACATCTCGCCGGAAGAGTCCTCCGCCAATCCGACGCCGGACGAGAAGGAGCGCAGCCAGATCAACGGCGCGCGGCTGAAGATCGACCGCGAATTCGCGCTCGCCTCGGCCTCGCTGCGGCAGGCGCTGCAGGACATGCCGGAGCTGACCGAGATATCCAAGAACATCATGTTCGAGGAGACCAAGGAGGGGCTCAACCTCGAGATCGTCGACCAGGACGGCCGCTCGATGTTCGCCGACGGCTCCAGGGAGCCGTATGAGCGCACCCGCCGGCTGATCCAGAAGCTCGCCGCGCCGCTGAAGGCGACGCCGCTCAGGATCGCGATCGTGGGGCATACAGCCGCAGGTTTCGTGCCGGCGCGCAGCGATTACGACGCCTTCGACCTGTCCGCGGACCGCGCCAATGCGGTGCGACAGATCCTGGAACGGGAAGGGCTGCCGCCGTCGCATGTCTTCGCGGTTTCCGGCAAGGCTGACGGCCAGCCGCTGTTTCCCGACGATCCGACGCTGCCGGCGAACCGTCGCGTGACCATCACGTTGATGCGGGAAAATCCGCCCCTGCCGCCGGACCTGAAGCCGTAACCACGAAATACCATGCTACCGTCGAGCTGGTTGTTGGTTGGTTGACAGGCGGGGCGGAAGCGTCGATAGCCGCGCGGATCAAAATCAACCGATCGGGCGTTCCAACCTTCGCCATGGCTGCCAGCGTCTCATCCACCGAAGCCCGGGATGCTCAAGCAACAGGCCAGGGCACCTCAAGCTTCTGGGCCCTGACGCTGGGCAGCATCGGGGTGGTGTTCGGCGATATCGGAACTTCGCCGCTCTACGCATTCCGCGAGGCGGTCGGCGGCGCCGCGCACGGCCAGCCCGTCACCCGCATCATGGTGCTCGGCGTGCTCAGCCTGATCCTGTGGGCGCTGTTCACCGTCGTCACCGCGAAATACGTCCTGCTGCTGCTGCGCGCCGACAACAATGGCGAGGGCGGCACGCTGTCGCTGATGGCGCTCGGTCAGCGCGCGCTTGGACGGCGCAGCTGGCCGCTGCTCGCGCTCGGCGTGGTCGGCGCCTCGATGTTTATCGGCGACTCCATGATCACGCCGGCGATCTCGGTGCTGTCGGCGGTCGAAGGCCTCAAGCTCGCGACGCCGCATCTCGAGCACTATGTGGTGCCGCTGACGATCCTGATCCTGGTTGCGCTGTTCGCGGTGCAGCGCTCCGGCACCGCGCGCGTCGCCTCGGCGTTCGGGCCTGTCATGGTGGTGTGGTTCGCCTCGCTCGCGGTGATGGGGGTGGTCCACATCATGGACGATCCGTCGGTGCTGGCGGCGATTAATCCCTATTACGCGCTCCAGTTCCTGCTGACCCACGGCACCGTCGGCCTGGTGACCTTGGGTGCCGTGTTCCTCGCGGTGACCGGCGGCGAGGCGCTGTATGCCGATCTCGGGCATTTCGGCCGCAAGCCGATCCAGTCCGGCTGGTTGTTCTTCGTGCTGCCCTCGCTGCTGCTGAATTATTTCGGGCAGGGCGCGCTGGTGCTGTCCGATCCGGCGGCGATCGAGAACTCGTTCTACCGCATGGTGCCGGACGTGTTGCTGCTGCCGCTGGTCGGGCTCGCCACCGCCGCGACCGTGATCGCAAGCCAGGCGGTCATCACCGGCGCCTATTCGCTGATCAGCCAGGCGGTGCAGCTCGGACTGCTGCCGCGCTTCGAGGTCCGCTACACCTCGGAGACCCATGCCGGGCAGATCTATCTGCCGCGGGTCAACCGGCTGCTGTTGATCGGCGTGCTGCTGCTGGTGCTGCTGTTCCGCACCTCGAGCGGGCTCGCCTCGGCCTACGGCATCGCGGTCTCGACCACCATGGTCGCCGACGGCATCATGGGCTTCATCGTGATCTGGAAGCTGTGGAACTGGCGCGTGGCGTCGGCAGCGGCATTGATCCTGCCGTTCGTGATCGTCGACATGACGTTCTTCAGTGCCAATCTGCTGAAGTTGCTCGAGGGCGCTTGGGTGCCGCTGCTGTTCGGCGTCGTGATGGCGACGATGATCTGGACCTGGCGCCGTGGCGCCGCGATCCTCATCGCCAAGACCCGCCGCATCGAGGTTCCGCTGCGTGACCTGATCCGCAGTCTGGAGAAGAGGCCGCCGCACATCGTCAAGGGCACCGCGGTGTTCCTGACCAGCGACCCGAGCTTCGTGCCGACCGCGCTGCTGCACAATCTCAAGCACAACAAGGTGCTGCACGAGCACAACGTAATCCTGACCATCGAGACCGCACCGACGCCGCGGGTCGATGTGTCGGAGCGCGTCAACATGGAGAAGATCAGCGACAAGTTCACCGCAGTTCGGCTGCGCTTCGGCTACATGGAATCGCCGAACGTGCCGAAGGCGCTGGCGGTCGCCCGCAAGCTCGGCTGGCAGTTCGACATCATGGCGACCTCGTTCTTCGTGTCGCGGCGGTCGCTGAAGCCGTCCGCCCAATCGGGCATGCCGCAGTGGCAGGACCATCTGTTCATCGCGATGAGCCGGTCCGCCAACGATGCGACCGACTATTTCCAGATCCCGACAGGGAGGGTGGTTGAAGTGGGTACTCAGGTAACTATCTGAGCCAGCAGCGAATTCCGGCGTTGAAAAGCCCTGATCTATGCGCGATACGCATAGTGGAGGCCTGAATCCGTGCTAACCTATGCATTCCTGCCGGGAGTATAGGCCTGCGTTCCGGCATTGTTGCAGTGCGGCAGAAGACAGAGGCTCAGCTTCCCATGTCATCCGAGAGTGCGATCACCGCGGCGGAAGCGCCGGCGGCAAACGGCCATGGCGAGGCGCATTCGACCGCCACCTTCAAGGCGCTGCTGCTCGGCAGTATCGGTGTCGTCTATGGCGACATCGGCACCAGCCCGCTCTACGCGCTGCGTGAAGCCGTTGTCGCTGCTGCCGGCGGCGAGGGCGCGGTGACCGCGCATGCGGTGCTCGGCGTGCTCTCGCTGATCCTGTGGGCGCTGATTGTCGTCGTCACGCTGAAATACGTCGTGATCCTGCTCCGTGCCGACAACAATGGCGAAGGCGGCACGCTGGCGCTGATGGCGCTGGCGCAGCGCGCTGCCACCAAGGGGGCCGGCGCGATCGTGCTGCTCGGCATCATCAGCGGCGCGCTGTTCTACGGCGACGCGGTCATCACGCCGGCGCTCTCGGTGCTGTCGGCGATCGAAGGCATCAAGCTCGTCACCTCGACCTTCGATCCCTATGTCGTCCCGCTCACGGTGGTGATCCTGGTGTTCCTGTTCGCGGTGCAGTCGCGCGGCACGGCGCGCGTCGCGGCTTTCTTCGGGCCGGTGATGTGCGTTTGGTTCGCCGTGATTGCCGTTGCGGCGTTGCCGCAGATCGCGCGGCATCCCGAGGTGTTCCTCGCATTCAACCCGGTGCTTGCGGTGTCGTTCATGCTGCATCACGGCGTGATCGGCTTCATCACGCTCGGTGCCGTGTTCCTCGCCGTGACCGGCGCGGAGGCGCTCTATGCCGACCTCGGCCATTTCGGCAAGCGCCCGATCCAGACCGCGTGGATGTTCATCGTGCTGCCGTCGCTGGCGCTGAACTATCTCGGGCAGGGCGCGCTCCTGATCGGCGATCCCAAGGGCATCGAGAACCCGTTCTTCCTGATGTTCCCGGACTGGGCGCTGATCCCGATGGTTGCGCTCGCGACCCTGGCGACCGTGATCGCGAGCCAGGCCGTGATCACCGGCGCCTACTCGCTGACCCGGCAAGCGATCCAGCTCGGCCTGCTGCCGCGGTTCGAGATTCGCCACACTTCGGAAGCGCATTCCGGGCAGATCTACATGCCACGCATCAATCGGTTCCTGTTCATCGCGGTCATCGTGCTGGTACTGATGTTCCGCTCGTCGAGCGCGCTGGCCTCGGCCTACGGCATCTCGGTGACCGGCACCATGGTGGTGACGGCGATGATGGGCTTTGTGGTGATCTGGAAGGTCTGGCGCTGGTCGCCGATCGCCGCTGCGGCGCTGGTCGCGCCGTTCCTGTTCCTCGACATCACGTTCCTGGCCGCCAATTTGCTCAAGGTGTTCGAGGGCGGCTGGGTGCCGCTCGCGCTTGGTGGCGCCATGATCGTGGTGATGTACACGTGGCGGCGCGGCAGCCGGCTGCTGTTCGAGAAGTCGCGCAAGCTGGAATTCCCGCTCGCCGATCTCGTCGCGATGCTGGAGAAGCGGCCGCCGCAGCGTGTCTCCGGCACCGCAGTATTCCTGACCAGTGATCCCGTCAGTGCGCCGACCGCGCTGATGCACAGCCTCAAGCACTACAAGGTGCTGCACGAGAAGAACGTGATCCTAACCATCGAGACCGCGCCGACGCCGCGCATCGATCCGTCCGAGCGGGTGCGGATGGAGCAGCTGACCGAGACTTTCTCCAAGGTGGCGCTGAAGTTCG
>NZ_VKHP01000257.1 GCF_010811875.1 Bradyrhizobium uaiense | reverse complement strand
AAACGATAGGTGTTGTGGGGTCGTAGCAACTGTGCAATGCTGACGACGCTTACCCGAAATATTTGTGGTCCATCGACCGAAATGCGCAGTGCCGCGAGCTCCTTTTTCCAGGAGCGTCCGCGAGGAGAAGTCAGTTGTAGCCGTTCATTTTTCATCAGTGATAGAGGGAGGCGACGATGACGTTGGTCCTCAAGAGCAAGGATGGCATCTGGTATTGGTCAGATGGAAACCTCTTAGACGTCAGCTTCCCTGCCGCCCTCTACGGAAAAATAGACGGAGTTCTTCTTCCCACTGATCCGACCTCTCCGCCGGCAGCGGAGGTGGTATGTCCCCGAAGTATCACGTTCACTGTGCCGGGCTCGCCGGGCGCGACCGTCACGGTTGTCGAGGACGGAGGCAATCTCGACTTCACAGTGAACATGCTTGGGCCGAAGGCCGACCTGTCGGGGCTCTTCTTCGATCTTACCAACAACAAGCTATCCGGTCTTACGGTCAGCGGCGATCCGCAGATCACGCAGTTCGTGACTGGCGCGGGCAGCGTGATCAACCTGAAGAATGGGGTGAATCTGAACGGCGCCAAGGTGCCGGCGTTTGACGTCGGCATGGAGTTCGGGTTGGCCGGCATAGGCAGCGATCATCTGAATATCCAGTCCGCGAGCTTCGTCTTGAGCGATAGTGCTCATGACCTGTCAATTGATGACCTGCATCCGGCGGGTGAGACCGGCATCGTCGGGATCAGAACGCTGAGCGTTGGGCAGAAACTTGAAGCTGTGGCGCCATATGCGCCGACGGCGACGCCCGATACGGTCACAACGCTGGAAGATACATCGATCACGATTCCGGTGAGCGCTCTGGCGACCGACAGGAACGGCGGCGCGATCCTGAGGATCAGCGAGATCGGTTCGGGGGCGGAAGGACCGCAGTACGGCACAATCACCATCGCGCCGGACGGTCAGAGCCTCATCTACACGCCGACGACACTCGACTACATGGTCGACGGGATTCTCACCGGCAACCAGGACGCGTTCCAGGTCTGTGTGACCGACAGCTTTGGCGGCGAAGTCACGAGCTTCGTTACGGTGAACGCCACGCCCGTTGCCGATCCGCCGAAGGTGACCGATCAGATCGCCGCGCCGCATGCGGGAGACGCCGCGACAACGGTTCGGTTCGATGTGACCGTGACATCGGGCGACTTCGCCACGATCGATCAGACGTCGGACTATATCAAGAGTTTGGCTCTTTCATTGACCGGTACCAATATCAGCGGAATTACCGTCACGGATACCGCCGGCTTGTTGTCCGGCAACCTGATCGGCGCCCCAGCCAATCCGGGACAGTTCACGGACGAACTCGTTGTCTCACTACCTTCGGGATCGACGTTCAGTGACACCCTGTCGATGACCGGAACGAATGCCGAGACCGAGAACACCGGCGTTCCGCCCACCGCGTCCACGACGATCAGCCAGACCATTACGGCGGATACCGAGACGACGCTCGAGGATACGCCGATCACGATCCCGATCGGCAATCTGGTCAGCGGCGCGAACATGAAGATTACGCAGGTAGCGCCAGGACCGCTTGGGCCCAAATACGGCACGGTCAGCATCGCGCCGGATGGACAGAGTCTCATCTATACGCCGACAATCCTCGACGACATTGTGAACGGAATGCCGACCGGAGGTCAGGATGTCTTCCAGGTCTATTCCTCCGACGGTGCCGGCAACAACGCCGTCACGCTGCTCACCGTCAAGGAAACGCCGGTGGCGGACACGCCGTCGGTGGATGTGAAAGTTCTGCCGATGCAGCCCGGCGACCCGATCAACGAGGTTCGCCTGCAAGTCACTTCTCAATCCGGCGACTTTGGTACCGTGAACCAGGGGTCGGACTTCATCCAGAGCATCGCGCTGAACCTGACCGGAACCACGAGCGCCAGTTCGATCACCGACACGCTCGGATTGCTGTCAGGCAACACGATCACGCTCAACTCCTCCAATCAGGGCAGTTTTCAGGATGAGATCGACGTCCTGATGCCGACCGACACCTCGGTTGTCGATTCGCTGGGTATCACGGCGACGGCGGCCGAGACGGAGAATACCGCGGTCACCGCCTCGAACAGCACGAGCCAGTCGATCGCGATCGACAACGTCAAGACATCGAACGATCTGAACTTCCAGACTTCGGGTCAGAGCATCTGGGATACGGGAGCAGCCTTCAGCAAGGACTTCAACACCGGGTTCCTTGGCATCGACAAGAGTTACAGCACCTCGAAGAAGGCTGTGATCGGCACACTGGGCATCTCGACCACGATCGCAAGCGCGGGCGCCAATTTGCACTTCAGGGCCGGAGTTCAGGCGGATCTGAAAATAACGGCGGGCGACATCAGCGCAACGCTGCCGTTCCAGGTCGGATTGGACTCGACTTACAACAAGACGACCGACACCCTGCAGATCATGGCGACCGATATGGAGCTGGGCAATGGGCACTTCACGGCTCATGGTCCAAGCGGATCGTTCACTTTCGGGTTGGATCTCGGCCTCTCTGCCGGTGCACACGCCACCGTTTTCGGTGCCGGTCCAAGCGTGAATGTTACCGTCGGGTCGTTCACCAAGCCGGTGCTCGGGTTCAGTCTGAAAAGCAGCCAGCTGAGCACGACCATCGACCTGAAAGGGGGATCGCTGACCCTCGCATTCCCCAACGTGAACACCAACGGCAGCAACCCGAACCCCGGTACGATCTCGGGTACGGGAACGAGCAACGATATCGTGAACCTCTCGGGCGATCTCGTCGCGATTGCCAGCAACATCCTTCTTGGCTCCGACGTCACCGATATCAACGTTGGTCCGCTGTCGATCGACGTGCTGGACCTGATCCTGGGCATCGGTCTGAACGTCGTCCAGAAATTCGATCTCAATTCGTCCGGCCTGGTACCTGCGCTGGTCCTGGAGGACGGAACGGTCGAGTCCCTGTCGTTCGGCACGCCGCTGACGATTCCGAACGCGTCGACCCACGACTTGAACCACGACGGCAAGATCGACCTCAACCTCGGCTTGGTGCCGGCAGCGACGTTGACCAACAAAACTTCGCTCGGCGCGACCATGAATGCCTCGATCACCGCGCTGGCGCTGTCGGTCAGCCACATCGGCTCCTTCACGGCATTCAAGGCCGGAACGACCGTCCAACTCGGCACATTCCCGCCGATCTACAACAAGACGTTCGCGTTGAATGGTTTCGGGCAGCAGACTGTAGCGCAGACGGTGTAGGTGTCGATGTAGTCGGTCGAGTTGGGCTGTGGCAAACGTCGATCAAGAGCAATCGGGGCCCGTACCAGTCATCGCCGGGGCTGATACGGGTTTGATCGCGCTCTGCCAGATTGCGCGACACCTGGGCGTGCCGGCGAACCCCGTCGCCATAGGCCGCCATCACCTAGCGGCTGGCCAAAGCGCGAGTGATGAAGACCTGCTTCGCATCGCCCGACGTCTTGGATTGCGGGCGCGGTTGGTAAAGACAGGCTGGGACCGGCTCGAGAAAACGCCACTGCCGGCGATTCTCGTCAACAAGGATGGTCGATTCAGCATCGTCAGCCGTCTGGTCGATGGTCGGGCCGCGGTGCACGTCGCGGGCGCTGCACTCCCGCATCTCGTGGAGCGCTCGGAGCTGGAGCAGGAATGGACCGGCGAGCTGATTTTGCTCAGCAAACGGTTTTCGCCCACGATGCTGGTCAATAGCTTTGACGTGCGCTGGTTCCTTTCGGCCGTGCATCGCTATCGCTATGTGCTTTCGGAGGTCCTGGTCGCATCCTTCTTCCTCCAACTGCTCGGCCTCGTGTCGCCGGTGTTCTTCCAGGTCGTCGTCGACAAGGTGCTGGTGCATCGGGGTCTGTCCACGCTCGATGTGCTGATGATCGGCCTTGCAACGGTGTCGGTGTTCGAGGTGACGCTGGGTGCGCTGCGGACCTATGTGTTCAGCCACACCACCAACCGCATCGATGTCGAACTGGGCGCGCGGCTGTTCGATCATCTCCTGGGTTTGCCGCTGGCATATTTTGCCAACCGCCGTGTCGGTGATTCCGTGGCACGCGTGCGCGAGCTGGAGAATATCCGCAACTTCATCACCGGCTCGGCGCTGACGCTCACGATCGATCTGTTTTTCACCTTCATCTTCCTCGGGGTCATGTACCTCTACAGCCCTCCGTTGACGTGGATCGTTGTTGCGTCGTTGCCGCTCTACGTGATCATCAGCCTGGTCTTGACCCCGGTGTTGCGCCGCCGCCTCGATGAGAAGTTTGCTCGAGGTGCCGACAATCAGGCCTTCCTCGTCGAGTCGATCAGCGGTGCCGAAACCATCAAGGCAATGGCCGTCGAACCGCAAATGCAGCGGCGATGGGAGGAACAATTGTCCGGCTATGTCCGGGCGAGCTTCCGTACGCAGACGTTGGGTAACATCGGCGGGCAGATCGTTCAGTTCATCAACAAATTCACCATCGTCGTCACGCTCTATCTGGGAGCCAAGGGCGTGATGGCGGGCGAGCTCACTGTCGGCGAATTGGTCGCCTTCAATATGCTGGCTGGACGCGTGGCCCAGCCGGTGCTGCGCATCGCACAGCTGTGGCAGGACTTCCAGCAGGCCAGGCTCTCGATCGCTCGCTTGGGAGATATCCTGAATACGCAACGCGAGCCGGCGCAGATGGGTGCGGCCTCGCTGCCGTCGATCAAGGGCGAGATCCGGCTCGAACATGTCACGTTCCGCTATCTGGCAGGCGGACCGCCGGTCCTGACTGACGTGTCGCTGAATGTGGCGCCGGGCCAGGTGATCGGCATCGTCGGACCATCGGGATCGGGCAAGTCCACCCTGGCCAAGCTGGTCCAGCGGCTCTATACGCCGGAATCCGGCCGGGTGCTGATCGACGGGGCCGATCTTGCGATGATCGATACGTCCTGGTTGCGCCAGCAGATCGGCGTCGTGTTGCAGGACAATGTCCTGTTCAACCGCTCGGTGCGAGAGAACATCGCGCTGGCCGATCCCGGCGCGCCGATCGAGCAGATCATCCGCGTCGCGACGCTGTCGGGCGCACACGACTTCATCCTGGAGCTGCCTCACGGCTACGATACGATGATCGGCGAACGCGGAGCATCGTTGTCCGGTGGTCAGCGCCAACGTATCGCGATCGCCCGCGCGCTGATGGCAAATCCCCGAATCCTGATTTTCGATGAGGCCACGAGCGCACTCGACTATGAGAGCGAGCGTATCATCCAGGAAAACATGCGTCGTATCGCGGCAGGCAGGACCGTGCTCGTGATTGCACACCGGCTCTCGACGGTCCGCGGCGCCGATTGTCTCGTCACGCTCGACCGCGGACGAAAGGTGGAGGAGGGCACGCACGAAGAATTGCTCCGGCGGTCGGGACGCTATGCCCAGCTCTACCGGCTACAGTCGGGGATCTCCAATGCCGTCTAACGGGGCTCCTGCCGGTCGTACGGCCGGCAAACTGATCCTCTTCCCGCGGGGCTCGGCGACCGAGCGGCGAGCTGCGGAGCGGGAGTTCCTGCCCGGGGCGCTTGAGATCATCGATACACCGGCTTCGCCCACCGGGCGTCTGATGATTGCGGTCATCGTCCTCCTGGTGGCGGTGGCGGTGACCTGGGCCTGTCTTGGCAAGGTGGACATCATCGCGGTCGCGAACGGACGGCTGATTCCGGCCGGCGAGGTGAAGCTGATCCAGCCGCTCGAAATCGGCGTCGTGAAGCGGATCGCGGTTGCCGAAGGCGATCAGGTTCGACGCGGTGATGTACTGATTGAGCTCGATCCGACCACAACCGGAGCGGACGTCGAGCGGATAGCGCGCGATCTGATGCAGGCGAAACTCGACGCAGCGCGCCTGTCGGCGCAGCTGACCGGAGACGCGGGGGCTTTCGTTGTCCCGTCGGACGCTGACGCCGCACTGGTCGAGACGGCAAGGCGGCAATTGTTGACCGAGCTGGCGCAGCACCGGGCCAAGCTTGACGGCGTCGATCAACAGATTCAGGCCAAGGCGGCCGAGCGGGACGAATCCAAGGCAACCATCGCGAAGATTGATGCGACCCTTCCACTGCTCGAAGAGAAGGTGCGGATGTACAGGGAATTGCTGGAGAAGAGTCTCACCTCGAAGGTCAACCTGCTTGAGTCCGAACGGCAGCTGGTCGAGGCAATACACACCCGCACCGCAACACAACATCACGTCGACGCGACGGCCGCGCAGGTCGCTGCGTTGACGCATCAGTGGAAGCAGACCGAGGAGGAGTTGCGGGATCAGGATATCAAGGAACTGGTCAAGGCGAACCAGAATGCCGCCCAATTGTCGCAGGACGGGATCAAGGCCCGACAGCGTACCGTCTTGCAGACGCTGCGGTCACCGGTCGACGGGACCGTTGAACAGCTGTCGGTCCACACAATTGCCGGCATTGTGACGCCGGCGCAAACGTTGATGGCCGTGGTCCCTCGGGAGTCGAAGCTCGAAATCGAGGCGGTGCTGCCGAACCGTGAAGTCGGCTTCGTCGAGATTGGCCAGCCCGCGGAAGTGAAGATCGAGGCATATAACTATACGCGCTACGGCCTCCTGCACGGCATCGTCCGCCTTGTCGGTCACGACACCTTGCGATACGCGCACCCATCCGGTGACGCAGCCGGCAAGGATCCCCTCGCGGCGAAGGAGCAACCTCCGCAAAGTTCTTCGGAACGCGAGTCCTCTTACATGGTGCGCATTGCCCTGAACGAGACTGCGATCGACACCGAGCAGGGGAAAATGCAGCTGGGGCCCGGCATGGGAGCGACAGCGGAGATCAAAACCGGACAACGGCGTGTGATCGAGTATGTCCTGTCGCCGATCATGAGATACCGACACGAGAGTCTGCGCGAGCGATGAGCAAGGCATCCCAGGCAACTACGAGGACGAACACCGGGCGTGGTCCTGCCGAAGAATTCCGCGCGCAGCTGGTTCAGCTGTTTGAGGGGAACGAGGGGTTCCGCACTCAGGTGACAGACATCGCCGATACGCTTTCCGCTGCGGTCACGGCGCACAAATCCGGCAATCTGGAGCAGGCGGAAGCCGGATACCGCGGCATCCTTGCAAGGCTGCCCAACCATCCGCAGGCGCTCCATATGCTCGGCGCCATTGAATTGCAGCGTGGCAACGTCCAGCCGGCCATTGATACGATCAGGCGAGCGATCCAGGTTCACCCCGGCCATCCCGAGGCATGGGTCAACCTCGGAGCGGCGCTGCGAGCGATCAATGACAACAAGGAGGCCATGAGCGCGTATCAGCGCGCCATCAAGCTCAAGCCTGACATGATCCTGGCCTACACCGAACTTTCAAGGCTGCTGATGGAGATCGGTCGCTATGAAGCGGCGGTTTCCTATTGCGAGGCGGCGGTCGCGATCGATCCCGGTTCCATGCCGGCGCGCATCCAGCTCGCTATTGCCTTTCGGTGGGCCGGGCGCTTGCAGGACGCCAAACGCCACTGGTCGGAGATCATCGCCCTGGCGCCCAACAGAGCTGAAACCTACTACGTGCTCGGAACGCAGTTCAGGGATCTGGGACAGTTGCCGGAAGCACTGCGGTGCCACAACAAGGCACTGGCCCTGAAGCCGGACATTCCCGAATTCCTGTGTGCGAAGGGCGCCACGCTCATCTACCTCAATCGGGCTGACGATGCGTTGGGGTGCTTCGAACGGGCAGAAGCGCTTTCACCTGATATGCCTGATGCGCTCACTGGCATCGGTTGGGCGTTGCGATCGCTGGGGCGGTTCGAAGAAGCCGACGGTTATTCCCACAAGGTCCGCGCTCTCAGCCCCGGGGATCTGCGATCATACAAGCACGTTTTCAGTGAGGGTAAGGCGCTGGAGGTCGAAGAGGAGCTGCACCTCGTTGAGCTGCTGGAGCGGTCTGATACAGGTACCGACGGTCGCATCACCGCGGGTTTCGGCCTTGGACGCCTGCTCGACAAGGCCGGGCGATATGACGAAGCGTTTGCCCGATATGCGGCTGCAAATGCGCTGGTGCGCGAAATCTGGCCGAGGATGGCCGATCAATTCGACAAGGACGGTTTCAGCATCCGGATCGAGCAACTGATCGAAGGCTTCCCGGATCGTTCGAGCGTTGCACCGGCTGATTTCAGCAACATGTCGGAATTGCCGGTATTCGTGGTCGGAATGCCGAGATCCGGCACCACGCTGGTCGAGCAGATCTGTGCCAGCCATTCACGCGTATTCGGAGCGGGTGAGCTCGGCGACATCATCCGGCTCGACAATGTCCTGAACAGGCCGGACGTTGCCGGCTCGGTGGACAAGTTTCATCAGACGGCGCGTCAGCTCGCGAAGGATCACATCGTCAAGCTGTATGGCGATGCGAAAGGCGCATGTCGCGTGGTCGACAAAATGCCGGACAACGTTCTTCACGTTGGTCTTGTCATGCGATTGTTTCCCCGAGCGCGGATCATCTGGTGCAGTCGCGACGATCGCGATACCGCGCTGTCGTGCTACTTCCAGATGTTCTCCCCGGGAGCCCAGCATTTTTCCTATGACCTCGCCGATTGCGGCCACAGGGCGCGGCTGATCGATCGTTTGGCCCGACACTGGATGACGTTACTGCCCAACCGGATGATCGAGATGAATTACGAGGCTCTGACCGCCGATCTGGAAGGTCAAAGCCGACGTCTGATCGAATTTCTCGGTCTGGAATGGGAGCCTGCTTGCCTGGACTTTCATCTTACCGAACGTCCGGTCTCGACCGTCAGCTACTGGCAAGTCCGGCAACCCCTGTATCAGAGCTCGGTCGGGCGATGGCGGAACTACGAGAAACATCTCGGTCCCCTGTTCGAGGCATTGAACCGGCATGAGTGACACAATCGCCATGGTGCCCGACGGCGCGCCGCTGTCGCTGGCATCGTCCTCCGACATCCCGACGCTGCTGAGGGATGCGATCGACGCGTACGGAAACGGGCAGGGGCAGGACGCGGAGCGGCTTACGCGCCGGATCCTGGCACAGCAGCCTGATCACCTGGCCGGCCTGCAGATATTGGCCGCGATAGCCGGGCAGACCGATAGGCTGCCGCTTGCGTTGAAGGTCGCGCAACGAGCGGTATCTCTTCATCCTGATCTTGCGTCCACTCATATCCAACTGGCCAACCTGCTCCGACAGGCCGGCAATCTTGCGGACGCCACCAAAGCGCTCGAAGTAGCGCTGTGCCTTCAGCCGGACAGTGCCGAAGCCCAGAACGATCTCGGGCTTGTGCACCTGGCCGCGAGCGAGTTCCGGCGAGCTGCTGATCGCTTCGCCGAGGCGCTGCGTCTCGATCCGAAATCCGGGCTCATCCATTACAACATGGCGCTTGCGTCGGAGGCGCTCGGTTCGCTCCCCGCGGCTGTCGAATGTTATCAGGAAGCCACGCGGCTGCGGCCGAGCCTGGTGGAAGCACACTTCAAGCTCGGCCTGCTGCTGGAAGAGCAGGGCCATCGCGAGCGTGCCGGCGAATGCTTCCGGGCTGCCGCTGCCCTGCGACCTGGCACGGCTTTCGCGCTGTTGTGTGAGGCCAGGGTACAGGGCTTTGCGAGCGACGACGCTGCGGCGGAAGAGCTGGTCAGGCGTGCGATCTCGCTTGAGCCGCGCAGAAGTGATGCGCATGCGATGCTGGGTACCATTCTGATGCAGGGAGGACGCTTCGAGGAAGCCGCCGCGTCATTCGATCTGGCCAACGCGCTCAATGCTCAGGACATATTGGGACCAGTCGGATTGGTCGAGGTGAAGCAACTCTCGGAGGCGGACAGGCCCCTGATCGGGCAATTGGAGCTCAAGCTGGAAAACCCGGCCATCACCGGGCACGAGGCCGTTCTTGTTCATTTCGCGTTGGGCAAGGCTTATGACGATCTTGGTGAGTATCGTCACGCCATTGAGCATTTCGACAGCGCCAATGCCTTGAAGAAGCGCGTGAGGAACAAGCGATATGACCACGAGGCGCATGCGGGCCTGGTTGACCGATTGGTCCAGCGCTTCACGCCGCAATTCATCGCGCGCAACCGGGACATGGCGAGCCAGTGGGATGTGCCGGTGCTCATCGTAGGCATGCCGCGCTCGGGCACCACATTGGCGGAACAAATCCTCTCAAGCCATCCTGAGGTCGCAGCGGGTGGTGAGCTGACCTTCTGGACCGACCGCGCTGCTGATTTCGGAGTGGATCGCGATGGCAGGATCGATCCCGCATGGATGCGGGAGACACAGAGCGCATATCAGGTCATGTTGAGGCAGATCTCGCCTGACGTGCGCAGGGTCACCGACAAGCTGCCGCAGAATTTCCACAATGTCGGGCTGCTGCATGCAGCCTTTCCCGGCGCCCGCGTCATCCATTGTCGTCGTGACCCGATCGATACGTGCCTTTCGATCTATTTCAACAACTTTGCAAACGGTATGGACTTCTCCTTCGATCGAGCCTGGATCGTCGACTACTACCAGCAGTACGAGAGACTGACCGACCATTGGCGGAGTGTGCTGCCCTCGAGCTTTCTGCTCGAGATCGGGTATGAGGAGCTGGTCGGGGCGCCTGAGCCGGTCATACGAAGGATGCTCGACTTCTGCGGCCTGGAATGGAACGAGGCGTGCCTTCGGCCGGAGCGGAATCAACGAGTGATCAAGACAGCGAGCTTGTGGCAGGCGCGGCAGCCGATCTACGGCACTTCCGTATCCCGATGGCGGCGTTACGAACCGTGGCTCGATGCCTTCGATCGTTTGCTGGCCGGGGGGCATCCGCAGACCCGCCACGTCCTTTCGAAGCAAGGCAGCGAATGGCAAGGCGACTGAAAGACGCGGCATTGGCCCGTTATGCGCTGCCCGCCACGTCAGAGCTCGGGCGGCATGACAGGGAGCTTGGAGGGATACAATGAGAGTCACCGCTCCGAGAAAAATCCTCATCATGGGGCTTCCGGGCGCCGGCAAAACGACTCTTGCCAACGCACTTGCACCGCGACTTAACGCCGTGGTCTTCAACGCCGACGAGGTGAGAAGCAACGTCAACAAGGATCTTGGTTTTGACGAGGCCGATCGCATTGAACACGCCACTCGGATGGGCTGGTTGTGTGACCAGGTCGTGCGGACGGGGGGCTTCGCAATAGCGGACTTTATCTGTCCGATACCGGCAGCGCGTGCAGCTTTTCTTAAGGGAGGTCCAGCCTTCGTGGTCTGGCTGGACCGGATTCAGATAAGTCGATTTTCTGACACCAACCGGCTGTTCGTCATGCCCGAGCAGTTTGACGTTCGCGTCGATGCGGAAGGCTCTCCCCAATACTGGGCGGAGCAGATTTGCCGCCTGGTCAGGCCAGTGTTCAATTCGCAGAAGCCCACAGCGCTCTTCGTTGGTCGCTATCAGCCGTTTCATGACGGTCACAAGGCCCTGATCGTGGAGGGTATTCGTCGGGTTGGGCAAGCCTGTATCGCCGTGCGTGACACGACAGGGGTGGATGCGAGCAATCCCTTCGACTTCGAGTATGTGCGATCCCGAATAGAGCACGGACTACGTGCTTACGAAGGTCTGTACGTTATCGTTCGGGTGCCGAACATCACCAGCGTAATGTATGGAAGAGATGTTCGGTACACGATCGAGCGTCTCGATCTCGATCAGTCAGTGCACCAAATCTCTGCGACCAACATACGTGCCGCGGAGGTTCGGACGCTTGCGATCGGCCCAGCAGCGACGGCGGAATAGGTAGCAAAAGGTGCGATCGCCGGAGGCTTGGGTGTGGGACGTTACGCGCGGGTGCGCGCGGTTAGGCCGATACCGAATTTGCTCGTGCGGTTCGTACCGCTGCAACAAGCTTTCTTGGCGGCTGCATCGGCTTGCTGGGTAGGCCGCCCTTCAACCGATACGGCCGCCACGATCGACCCGAAACTCGCTCAGAATTTCTCGGAGATTGGCATCGAGTTGATCCACGATCCTGGAGCGTCGAAGGAGGTGGAGACATAGTGGGTCGCGTGTGCACTCCACCCCGATTTCGTGTGCGCTACGTGTGCACGGCGAGATCAAATGCGGTACAAGCGTGTGCAATTTTGGCTGGTTTGGAGTGCACACGTGTGCACTTGTTCCCGCTCCAGTCCCCTCAGGTGATAGGGTAAGTAATTGGAATATCAAGACTATCGCTTTTCTGTGGCCCCGATGATGGATCGGACTGAGAGCTGAAGTTCTTCAATCGGTTAGAAGGCGTCGTGTGCACGACGTGTGTACCGGGAGATCAAGAAAAATCTTGCTCCAGCCAATGTGAGCAGGCTCCCTGAAGCGTATAGAGCCGTGCCAGGTTGGACGTGCGCGACAAAAGTTTCCGAGACAGGCCAGTAGGTAATGAGCAGCCTCGATCGCCGGTAGCTTCCCCGCCGCTCAACTGGTCCTGGAATATACGGAGGCCAACGGCATTCGCCTGCCGAGCCGGCGACGTGCCCATACGCGCGGCCCAGATCGGCGCCCGATACTAGATATGCTGAGTGGTAACGCTGGGGAGAGACGAGTCGCGTGTTTCGCGACCCTCAGAAGCGCGATTGCGATCGCTGTTCATTGAAGTCCCATTGCTTCCCCAAGTAGGCATCTCGGTGGCGCGCGAGATCGGAAAATCA
>NZ_VKHP01000256.1 GCF_010811875.1 Bradyrhizobium uaiense | reverse complement strand
CGCGCAAACCATCTTGGCCAGCGGTCTACCCGATCGCACTCAACAGGCCGGACATATGGATGCAAGCGATCCGATCTCACCAGAAAGCTCTTGTGCCACGGCGGCCGTCCACATATGGGTCCCGGCTCCCGTGCGCAATTGCGCACTAGGCCGGGACGACGATAATGGTTATGCGGCGATCATATCAGGTCGCATCACCTCAACCCCATCACCAACTCCTCGATCTTGATCGGGAAATTGCGCACGCGGATGCCGGTGGCGTGGAAGACGGCGTTGGCGACGGCACCGGCGCTGCCGGTGATGCCGATCTCGCCGACGCCCTTGATGCCGAGCGGATTGACGTGCGGATCGTGCTCGTCGACGGTGATCACATCCATCGGCGGAACGTCGGCATTCACGGGCACATGGTATTCGGCGAGGTTCGCATTCAGGATGCGCCCCGAACGATGGTCCATCACCGCCTCTTCATGCAGCGCGAAGGAGAGGCCCCAGATCATGCCGCCGCGCAGCTGGCTCTGCACCATCAACGGATTGATGATGCGTCCTGCCGCGAACGCACCGACCAGCCGCGTGGCGCGGATCTGGCCGAGTTCCGGATCGACCTTGACCTCGGCAAAGACAGCGCCATGCGCATGCATCGCATATTGCGACTGCGCCGCTGCATCGGCCGCACCGGTGCCGCTGGCGTCGACCTCGGCAACGCCGGCGCGCGCCAGGATCTCGGCGTAGCTTTCGCTGCGCGCGTCATCGTCGCGGCGATAGAGCCGCCCGGCCCGCGCCACCACGCCGGCATTGCCGGCGCCGAACAAGGGCGAACGCTGGTCCGAGGTGGCGAGTTCGGCGAGCTTGGCGATCACTGCGGCACCGGCATTGTGGATCGCGGCACCGACGGTTGCGGTGTGCCCCGATCCACCGGCGATGCCGGCATCGGGCAGATCGGAGCTGCCGGAGCGGAACGTCAGCTGATCGAAATCGAGACCGAGCGAGTCGGCCGAGATCTGCGCCAGCGCGGTCCAGGCGCCCTGCCCCATGTCGTGCGCGCCGGTCTCCATCACGCCTTTGCCGTCGGCGCGGATCACCGCGCGCGCATTGCCCTGGAACATGATGGCCGGGAACGTCGCGGTCCCCATGCCCCAGCCGACCAGAAAGCCGTTCTCGTCGCGCATCTGCCTCGGCTGCAGCGGACGACCCGCCCAGCCGAAGCGTTCGGCGGCTCTCGCGTAGCACTGGCGCAGCGCCTTGGAGGAGAACGGCTTGCCGGTAGTCGGCTCGACCTCGGCATAATTCTTCAGCCGAAACTCCAGAGGATCGATGCCGCAGGCGAACGCCGCCTCGTCGATCGCGCTTTCCAGGACGATCGATCCGGTGGCCTCGCCCGGCGCACGCATGAACAGCGGCGTGCCGGTATCGACGCGCACCGCTTCATGCGCAGTGCGGATCGCGGGGCTGGCATAGAGCGTGTGCGAGGCGTCCGCCGCAGGCTCGTAGAAATCGTCGAAGCTCGACGTCGTGACGCGCGCCTCATGGTTGATCACGGCCAGCTGGCCTGCATCGTCGGTGCCGATCCGGATGCGCTGGCGGGTCGGCGGACGATGGCCGACCGGGCCATACATCTGGCTGCGCCGCAGGACCAGCTTGACCGGACGCCCGATCAGCTTGGCGGCCATGATGCCGAGCACCTGCGGCCCGGAAATCAGTCCCTTGGAGCCGAAGCCGCCGCCGAGGAACGGGCTGTTGATGTGGATATTCGCCGGCGACATGCCGAACAGGCCGGCGACGCGCATCTGGGCGAAGCCCATGCCCTGGCTCGGCGTATCGATGAACAGCCGGTCGCCGTCCCACACCGCGACGATCGCATGCGGCTCCATCGCGTTGTGATATTGCGCCGGGGTCTCGTAGGTCGCATCGGTCAGCTTCGAAGCAGCAGCCATGCCCGCGTCGATGTCGCCGTGACGAACTTCGGCGGGATTGCCGATGCCGACCACCGGCGGCGCATAGGCCTCGCCGGCGTCGAGGCCGACGCGCGCGATCTCGACCTGGTAGCGCGGCGACAGCAAGGCCGCGCCTTCGGTCGCGGCCTCCAGCGTCTCGGCGATCACGACCGCGATCGCCTGGTTGGCGTAGCGCACCTCGTCGCTCTGCAGGAGCTCCATGCGGAAGGCGAACGGATTGCCCTTGGCGTCGGGATCTTCCGCCAGCTCCGGCTTGTGCGCCGGGGTCATCACGTCGATCACGCCGGGATGGCGTTTGGCAGCGGCGACGTCGAGCGATTTGACGCGGCCGCGCGCGATGCAGCTGGTCGCGATCACGGCATAGACCATGCCGGGCGGATGATTGTCCGCGGCATAGCGGGCCTTGCCGGTGACCTTCAGTACGCCGTCGGTGCGGGTCATCGGCTGGCCGATATTCGAGCCATGCCTGATATGGGCGGGGTCGCGGGTCAGACTGAGTTCAACCGTCATGCGTTACGCTCCTGCAACGGATGAGAAGGGAGAGCCGGGCAGCGCGGCAATGCGATCCGGCGTGCCTGCGGCGGCAAGGGTGAGCGCGCGCACGATGATGCGCTGCGCGAGCTCGATCTTGAAGGCGTTGTCGCCGGACGGCTTTGCATCTGACAGCGCGGCGCGCGCCGCCTCGCGATAGACCGCCGCATCCGGCGCGGCGCCCGCGAGCACCTGCTCGGCCTCGCGCGCACGCCACGGTTTTGCGGCGACGCCGCCGAGCGCGAGCCGCGCCTCGCGAATCCTGCCGTCCTCGATGCGCAAGGCCGCCGCGGCCGAGACCACGGCGAAGGCATAGGAGGTGCGCTCGCGCACCTTGATGTAGCGGGCATGCCCGGCGAAGTCTTGCGCATCAGTTGGCAGCCGCAACGCGACGATCAGGTCGCCGCGCTCCAGTGCGGTCTCGCGATCCGGCGTCGCTTCAGGCAGACGATGCAGTGCCTCGAGCGGCAACTCGCGCCGGCCGGCCTTGCCTTCGATCTCGACGATGGCGTCGAGTGCGACCAGCGGCACGCAGAAGTCCGACGGATGGGTCGCGATGCAGCCCTCGCTCCAGCCGAGCACCGCGTGCAGGCGGTTCTCGCCTTTCAGCGCGTCGCAGCCGGCGCCCGGCCAGCGCCGGTTGCAGGCGCTGCCGGCGTCGTAGAAATAGGCGCATCGCGTCCGCTGCATCAGATTGCCGCCGACGGTCGCGGCATTGCGGAGCTGCGCGGACGCACCCGAGAGCAGCGCCTCGGCGACCGCGGGATAGTTGCGGGCGAACTCCGGATCATGCGCGAGATCGGCGTTGCGGGCCAGCGCGCCGATCCGCAAGCTACCGTCGGAGAGGCGTTCGATGCGATCGAGCCCGGGCAGCCGCGTGACGTCGACGAGACGGCTCGGCCGGCTGACGCCGCCCTTCATCAGATCGAGCAGATTGGTGCCGGAGGCAAGATAGGTCGCGCCCTTCTCGCTGGCCGCAGCGATCGCATCCGCGACATTGGTCGGCCTGACATAATCGAAGTTCATCATGCGGAGCGCCTCTGCTTGGTGGCGGTCATGTTGGATTGTGCTTCGAGCACGGCTTCGGTGATCCCCTGATAGGCGCCGCAGCGGCAGAGATTGCCGCTCATGCATTCGCGCACGCGCTCCGGGTCGTCGCCGGCCTGGCCCTCCTGGATCAGGCCGATGCCGCTCATGATCTGGCCCGGGGTGCAGAAGCCGCACTGGAAGCCGTCATGGGCGATGAAGGCGGCCTGCACCGGATGCAGCTCGCCGCCGCGCCCGATGCCTTCGATGGTGACGATCTCGGCGCCGTCATGGCTGGCGGCGAGCGCGAGGCAGGAATTGATGCGGCGGCCGTCGACCAGGATGGTGCACGCGCCGCACTGGCCGCGGTCGCACCCCTTCTTGGTTCCGGTGAGGTCGAGCCGCTCGCGCAGCAGGTCGAGCAGGGTGACGCGGGGGTCGTCGAGGGTGATGTCCCGGCGGACGCCGTTGATGGTGAGACTGAGAGGGAGATTCATGCAAGGCGCTCCGATCCGTGTATGGTCGGGTTGAATCGAGGCAACAGAAGCTCGTGGCCGCCGATGCATGATCGGCGCGCCTTGTCAGGCCCGGTGCTGGTCGCCATATACGGAGGCATCCTCCGTTTACAAGGGAGGGTGAAAAGAAAAAGGAATGGCCGGTTCATCACCAGAAATTGTCCGCAAGCCGCGCGCCGATGCCGTGCGCAATCGCGAGCGCGTGCTGGAAGCCGCCAAGGCCGTGTTCTCAGCCGGCGGCAGCGAGGCGAGCCTCGAGGCGGTGGCGCGCCATGCCGGCGTCGGCATCGGCACGCTGTATCGGCACTTCCCGACCCGGGAGGCGCTGTATGAGGCGGTCTACCGCCGCGAGGTCGAGCAGCTCGGCGACCTCGCCGAGCAATTGCAATGCGCGCCGGAGCCGGTCGCTGCGCTGCGCCGTTGGCTGCGCGCCAATGTGGAATTCGTCGCCACCAAGAAGGGCATGGTCGCAGCGCTCGCGCTGGTCGCGCATGGCTCGACCGAGCTGCACGCCTATTCGTTCGATCGCCTGACCAAGGCGATCGGCACCCTACTCGCGCGTGCGGTGGCGGCCGGCGCCATTCGCGACGACATCAGTGCCGAGGACGTGCTACGCGCGCTGATCGGTATGTGCTACATGCACGACCAGCCGGGCTGGCAGACCACCGCGCTCAGGCTCCTCGATGTGTTCGTCGATGGCTTGCGGGTGCAGCCGGCAGGCAAAGCGGCAGCGGCAATGCCGGCAAGGAAAGCGGGGCGAAAGGCGCGGCGCCAAGCATAGCTCCGACCAGCCGAAAGAGGCGCCCGGCAAATGTGCCAAAGTGCACAGACGAGCTGGCCGGCTTTCGGCTAGATCGCCGCATTGCCAAGTCCAAGCTCATATTTGCTCTATTGGATATTTGCGATCCAGCCCGGCCAGCGTGCCGGGCTTTTCGTTGATCGATCCTGGGTAACGAAAGCCCCGCGCGATGCGGGCCTTTGTGACTATCGCGGATTGGTTCGCGTTCCGCTGTTGTTGCCTGGAAGGTTCGACGTTCCAGTCCCGGTCGCGGAATTGCCATTCGGGTCGGTCGAATAATTCGGCGTCGAGCTGCCCGGGTTGTTCATGTCGTTGCCGGTGGTGCTGCCGGGTGGATTGCTCATGCCCGAGCCCGTTCCCATGCCGGTGGTGCCGCCGGTGCCCGACGAGCCGGTACCGGTGCCGGTTCCTGTGCCCGAACTTCCCGTCCCTGCGCCGGCGCTCGCGCCGCCTGCCGATCCGCCGCCTGCTCCACCGCCCGCTCCTTGCGCGAAGGCGAGCGGCGTGGAGAGCACCATCGCCGCGGCCAACCCGATCGTAGCCAGTTTCTTCATGTGACGTCCTTTCCTGGTTCGAACCGGAGCAACGTGGTCCGCGAGGTGGTCGTTCCTAGGCGGAAGGACGCACGTTCAGGACAGCGCGAGGAACAAGATGCCGGCTGTCTTGTTCAGCGGAAACAACGTTCCCCGGAGAGGCCCCGATGAAAACACTTCAGATGCAGCACGAGATCACGGCCGAACTGGAAAGACGATCCGGCGTCAAAGGACTGAAGCTGATCCGCCTGAAGGGCTACAGCCCAAGTTGGGATCTCGGCGGCACGCGCGAGACCGCGCTGGATGAGGCAAAGGAGAGAGAGCTTCGCGACACCGTGACGGCGATGCAGGACGAGTTCGACATCGCCTAGGCCCGGTGCGCACGCAGCTTGCGGCAGGTAGGACATCGCCGGTGAAAGATCATGACCCTCGCCTCTCGCCCGGCGAACCAGCCGCCGCGCGCCAGGCACACGTCTCGGGCGCGCGGATTCCGGCAATTGAACGAAGGTCGAAATGGGCGATCCGCCGTTTGCATTCGTGCCGTTGCTACCGGTCGCGTCTTTCACGCGAGCCGGTCATGATTTCGCTCGAAAACGCGTTAGCCGAAGCGGTGATCGTAGCGGTTGATCGACAGCTCCTTGGTGTCGATCTCGGGCTTCTTGCCGGAGAGCATGTCGGCCAGCACGCGGCCGGAGCCGCAGGCCATGGTCCAGCCGAGCGTGCCGTGACCGGTGTTGAGATGCAAATTGGCAAAGCGCGTCGCGCCGATCACCGGCGGGCCGTCCGGCGTCATCGGGCGCAGGCCGCACCAGAAGGTGGCCCTGGCAAGATCGCCGCCGCGCGGGAACAGATCGGTCAGCGAATGATCCAGCGTCGCGCGCCGCGCGTCATAGAGCTTGGTCGAATAGCCTGAGACCTCGGCGGTGCCGCCGACGCGGATGCGATCGCCGAGCCGCGTGATCGCGACCTTGTAGCTCTCGTCCATCACGGTCGATTCCGGCGCGCCTGACGCGTCCTTGATCGGCACCGTGATCGAATAGCCCTTCACCGGATAGACCGGCAGCGAGATGCCGAGCGGTCGCACCAGATGCGGCGAGTAGCTGCCGAGCGCGAGCACATAGGCGTCCGCGGTCATCAGCCCGGCGCTGGTCGCAACGCCGGTGATGCGGGACGCATCGGCATTCAGCCCGTCGATGCCGACATTGAAGTTGAAGCGCACGCCGATCTTCTCGGCTTCCAGCGCCAAGGCCTGCGTGAACATGTGGCAGTCGCCGGTCTCGTCATGCGGCAGCCGGAGCCCGCCGGCGAACTTCTGCTTCACGCCGGCCAGCGCCGGCTCGGCTTTGATGCAGCCCTCGCGGTCGAGCACCTCGAACGGCACGCCGTATTGCTTCAGCACGGCGATGTCGTCGCCGGTGTGGTCGAGCTGGGCCTGCTCGCGGAACAGTTGCAGCGTGCCCTGCGCGCGCTCATCGTATTTGATGCCGATCTCGCTGCGCAGCGCCTGCAGGCAGTCGCGGCTGTATTCCGCGATCGGGATCATCCGGCTCTTGTTCACCGCGTAACGCTGCGTGGTGCAGTTGCGCAGCATCTTCAGCAGCCAGAGCCACATCACGGGATCGAGCTTGGGACGGATCACCAGCGGGCCGTGCTTCATCAACAACCACTTCACCGCCTTGACCGGCACGCCGGGGCCGGCCCAGGGCGACGAATAGCCCGGCGACACCTCGCCGGCATTGGCGAAGGAGGTTTCGAGCGCGGGCTTCGGTTGACGGTCGATCACCGTCACCTCGTGGCCGGCACGCGCAAGGTAATAGGCCGAAGTGACGCCGATCACGCCACTGCCGAGAACAAGGACCTTCACTTTTCCTCACATCCTGCAGCGAAAACGCAATCGCCGCTGCGAAACCACTCTGCTTCGCAACGGCGACAGCAATTTGTAGAGCTAGCTAAAATCCAGCCAGCAATTATCAGGCCACGCGCTTGATCGCATCGCCGAGGATCGAGACGATGTCGTCGATATGCGACTTCTCGACGATCAAAGGCGGCGACAGCGCCAGCGAGTCGCCGCTCATGCGGAAGTAGAGGCCGCGATTGAAGCAATCGACCATGACGTCGTAGCCGCGCGCGCCGACAGCGCCGTCACGGGCCGAGAGCTCGACCGCACCCATCAGGCCCTGATTGCGGATGTCGACGACATTCGGCAGACCCTTCAGCGAATGCAGGCCATCGCGCCAGTAGTCGGAGAGCGAGGCGCCGCGGGTCAGGAGACCCTCGTCCTTGTAGATGTCGAGCGTGGCGAGGCCCGCCGCGCAGGCCACCGGATGCGCCGAATAGGTGTAGCCGTGGAACAGCTCCATGGCATTGTCAGGGCCGACCATCAGCCCGTCATGGACCTGGCGGCTGGCGAACACCGCGCCGCACGGCACGGTGCCGTTGGTGATACCCTTGGCGGTGGTCATCATGTCCGGCGTCACGCCGTAGAAATTGGCGGCGAACGGAGTGCCGAGGCGGCCGAAGCCGGTGATGACCTCGTCGAAGATCAGGAGGATGCCGTGCTTGGTGCAGAGCTCGCGCAGGCGCTGCAGATAGCCCTTCGGCGCCGGCAGCACCGCGGTCGAGCCCGGCACCGGCTCGACGATCACGGCCGCGATGGTGTCGGCGCCATGCAGCGCGACCATCCGCTCGACATCGTCGGCGAGCTCGGCGCCATGGTCCGGCTGGTCCTTGGCGAAGGCATTGCGGGCGAGATCATGGGTATGACGGATATGGTCGACACCCGGCAGATGGGTCGCGAACTGGCGGCGGTTGGCGACCATGCCGCCGACCGACATGCCGCCGAAGCCGACGCCGTGATAGCCGCGCTCGCGGCCGATCAGGCGGGTGCGGGTCGGCTGGCCGGCGGCGCGGTGATAAGCCAGCGCGATCTTCAGCGCGGTATCGACCGATTCAGAGCCCGAATTGGTGAAGAAGATGCGATCCAGCCCCTTCGGAGCGATCTCGGCGAGGCGCTCGGCGAAATCGAACGCCAGCGGGTGACCCATGTTGAAGGAGGGTGCGAAGTCCAGCGTCGACAGCTGCCGCTCGACGGCGGCCGCGATCTGCGGGCGGCCATGGCCGGCGTTGACGCACCAGAGACCGGCGGAGCCGTCGATCACCTGCCGACCGTCGACCGAGGTGTAGTACATGCCCTTGGCGGAGGAGAACAGCCGCGGCGCTTTCTTGAACTGCCGGTTGGCCGTGAAGGGCATCCAGAACGAATCGGTCTTGATGGTGTTCGGAATCTGATGAACGGTCACGGCGGGCTCCATTATGGGTTTCCTATAGTCGGACCACTCTTCCCAGCACTCAACAAGTCCTTTTCTGTCGCACCGCAAGCCATTGATCTTGTTGAAGCGGTCTGCGAAGATTTGTTCGATCCGCAACACCTGCAACAGGGATCTCGTCATGAGCGTCGACATCGGCGGTCGGCTCCGATTCATCCGCGCGCGGCACAAGCTGTCGCAGCGCGAGCTCGCCAAGCGCTCCGGGGTGACCAATTCGACGATTTCGCTGATCGAATCCAACCAGATGAACCCGTCGGTCGGTGCGCTGAAGCGTATCCTCGACGGGATTCCGATGGGGCTCGCCGAATTCTTCGCGATCGAGCCGGAGCGGCCGCGCAAGGCGTTCTACCGCGCCGACGAGCTGACCGAGATCGGCAAGAAGCCGATCTCCTACCTCCAGATCGGCGACAGCCTGTTCGGACGGGCGTTGCAGATCCTGAAAGAGCGCTACGAACCCGGCAGCGACACCGGCCGGGTGCCGCTGGTGCACGAGGGCGAGGAAGGCGGCATCGTGGTGTCGGGCCGGCTCGAGGTCACGGTCGACGACGAGCGACGGGTGCTCAATGCCGGCGACGCCTATTATTTCGAAAGCCGCCGCCCGCACCGCTTCCGCTGCATCGGCGCCAAGCCGTGCGAGGTGATTTCGGCCTGCACACCGCCGACGTTTTGAACCCGGCGCGTGCGGCGGGCGACCCAAGCCGCAGGGGCCATTTGTCGCGGCCTCGCAGGTGATGTCCATGCCTCGCTCCCCTCGGCTTGCGGCCGCTGTCGTGGCCATCTCGGTTCTTGCCTCCGCCCCATCGTTTGCGATGGACGATTTCTTGCGCGCGTCGAGCAGCGCGCCGACCGCGATCACACTCTGCGGCAACGGCAGCGATGACCGGATCAAGCCCGCCGATTGCAAGAAGGCCGGCATCGACGAGCTCGTCGCGCGGATCGACAAGGCCTTCGACGCGGCGCTCGGCAAGATGCCGCCAAACGTCAAGCCGCTGCTGAAGCGCGACCAGGCCTGGTTCAACGAGATGATTATCGATGCCGCCGAAGTGCTGGCCGATACCGGCGAGGACGAGCTGAAAGCGAATTTTATCGAAGCCCTGCGGCGCCGCGCGGCGGCGCTCGACGGCATCACGTCCGGCCGGCCCGGCCTATCCGGCACATGGGTCAATGCGTTCGGCAGTGTCACGCTGACGCCGGCCGAAGGCGGCGCCTTTCGTCTCGCCGCCGACCTGCGCGGCGACTATGGCGGCGACCGCAGGCGAAGCTGCAAGCTCACCGCCGATCTGAAGCCTTCGGGCGCCGGCTGGCTCTCCGGCCCCGTGGTGGTCGAAGCGGACGCATCGGCCGACAAGGCGAAGACGGACACAACGGGCGCTCCCGCCAAGCCGCCGTCATTGAAACTCCGCCGCCAGGGCGAGACCTTGCGTATCGTCGGGACCGTCGACGATGAGGATTGGGACGGATTCAACGACTGCTCGTCGATGTGGCAAACCACCGGCAACTATTTCGCCGCCGGAAAGGACGCAGCATCCGACAAGGCCGACACCGCCTTCATCGCGCCGACCTTCGACTGCACCAGGCCCGAGACTGCGACCGATGAGGAGATCTGCGCCGATCCCGATCTCGCCGACAACGACCAGCGGCTGAACCGCGCCTGGAAGGCGCTGCAGCCGCGGCTCGACGACGCGACGCGGCGCGCGCTGATCGACGACCAGCGCAACTGGGTGAAGGGCCAGACCGAGGAGTATCCGGAATTCCTGCATCCGGCCTGGAACAAGCAGTCATCGCAGGTGCACTTCACCGTCGATGCGCGCGATCACGTCAACGGCTTGCAGCGCGAACGGCTGGCGCTGCTCGAAGGCTTTGACGACAAGCGCAGCGGCCTTGCCGGTGTCTGGCTCGCCTATAACGCCATCATCAAGGTCACCGGCGACAAGGACGGCGCCGTGAAGGCGATCGGATGGAAGTGGGACCAGGGCGACTGGAAGGCGGGCTGCGACTACGAGATGACCGGCAAGATCACGGGCGGCGCATTCCGCTCCGACGAGCGGCGCAAGAACCCGGATACGCTCGAGCGCGACCACGCCATGCTGATCGTCAACCGGCAGGACGACGCCTTTGCCAAGAAGCGCACCGGCAAGGACGGCACCGAGGACAGCGCCGACGAGGCGAAATGCAAGCGCCGGCTCGACAACTCCTCGACCGCGCGGCTGTTTCCCGCCCGCCCCTCGCCCGACATCGACAATTTCAAAGGCTCGATCCGCTGAAGAGTCGGACGGCGGGCTGTTGCGGTCACAAATTGCGCGTCTGCCTGTCGCCATAGGTGATCACGAAAGCGACCGTCCCGAACATCATGGTTACGGCAATGACGACGAGAATGGTATCGAGGGGCATGGCAGTCCTCCAAGGTTGACGAATCAAGGCTAGTGCGCCGGCCGGAAGGAACCTTGCGACAGATCAATTTTCCGAGGAGATCGATTGTTGGTGAAACCATGCGACCGGGTTTCACGTAAGCTCGGGCAGTCATCACGGAGTATCCGCATGCGCGCGATCGCCCTCATTGCCGCCATCCTGTTTGCCCTCGCATCGCCTGCCACCGCCGACGATGTCGGCGCCGCGCAAGGCGTGATCCGCGCCCAGGAGCAGGCGTTCGGCCGTGACGACGCCGCCGGCGCCTATTCCTACGCCGCGCCCGCGATCCGGCAGATCTTTCCGCAGGCCGACATCTTCATGTCGATGGTGCAGAGCCAATACGCGCCGGTCTATCGACACCGGAGCTTCGAGTTCGGCGCGGCGCAGAGCGAGAGCGACCGGATCGCGCAGCGCGTGCACATCGTCGATGCCAATGGCGAGGCGTGGGAGGCGCTCTATACGCTGGAGCGACAACCGGACGGCAGCCTGAAGATCTCCGGCTGCTCGCTGCTCAAGGCCGGCCAGTCGGTGTGAACGATCGTTACGCCATGGCCAACCGCTGCCGCGACCGCATCAAGAGCAGCAGGATGATGCTAACATTGAGCAGGTTCCAGGCGAGGCCATTGGCGAAGGCCGCGGCATAGGAGCCAGTGGCGTCGAAGATCACGCCCGAGATCCAGCCGCCGAACGACATGCCGAACACCGAGGCGAAGATCACGATGCCGATCCGGGTCGCGGCCTCCGACGCCGGCATCGCCTCGCGCACGATGATCGCGTAGCTCGGCACGATGCCGCCCTGGAACAGGCCGAACATCGCCGAGATGACGTAGAGCGAGGTCAGGCTGTCGAAGAACAGATAGAACAGCAGCGCCGAGCCCTGCGCGATCGCGCCGATCAGCAGCGTGCGGATGCCGCCGATCCTGTCGGCGAGGAAACCGGAGCCGATCCGGCTGATGATGCCGAATCCGAGCATCAGCGACAGCATCTCGGCGCCGCGCGCCACGCCGTAGCCGAGATCTCCGCAATAGGCGACGATGTGGACCTGCGGCATCGCCATCGCCACGCAGCACGAGATCGATGCGAGCGACAGGATCGCGGTCAGCGCGTTGGTGGAAAGCCTGAGGTCGACCCGCGGCGGTGCCGCGTTGACGTGGTTGCGCCTGACCGCGGCCCCCATCAACAAGCGCAGCAGCATGAGCGCAAGCGTCATCCCGAGCGCGGTGAAGATGCCGATCGCGATGTGGGTGGTGCGCCAGCCGACGCTCTGGATGCCGAAATTGACCAGCGGCGGCCACACCGTGCCGCCGACATAATTGCCGCTCGCGGCGATCGCGACCGCAAGGCCACGGTAGCGCTCGAACCAGTGCGACGCCTCCGCCATCAGCGGGCCGAAGGTCGCAGCCGACGACAGGCCGATCGCGAAATGCAGCAGGATGAAGGCCCACACCGATGGCGCGTAGCCGGCGCCGACATAGCCGAGGCCGAGAATGCCGATCCCGGCGCCGATCGCGGCGACGATGCCGAAGCGGTCGCTGATCTTGCCGGTCACGACCTGGCCGATGCCGAAGCCGAGCATCACCATCGTGAAGGCGAGCGCGGCCGCGCCCCGGGTTGCGCCGGCGTCGCTCTGCAGCACAGCCAGCCCCACCCCACCCGCCCAG
>NZ_VKHP01000255.1 GCF_010811875.1 Bradyrhizobium uaiense | reverse complement strand
GCCAGTTCTCCAGCGCAGCGTTCTGCTCGTCGGTGACGCCGACATTCTTGCCGATGCGCTTGTGCGCGACGATCTCGTAAGGCGCCTCGCAAAGAATGCCAGTGCGCGTGATCGCAAGCTCGCGCACGATGGGATCGAGCTCGCCCTTGTGGCGGATCGCGCCGCCGAGCCGGCAGTACTGCTCAAAATAGCTCGGCGAGTGCGCCATCATGCGGAAGATGTTGGCATTGCGGTTCTTGTCGAGGATCTCGCGGGTGCGCGGGCTTGCCTTCGCGGGATCGGAGTAGTCGATACGGGCCATTTCCTAACCTTGATCTTGCTGTCGTTTCTGTCGGGTTTGAAACAGTAACCGCCGGCCGTCGCAGGAGCAACACGCCCGAGTCAAATTGCCGCCGCATTCAAAGACAACCCTGACACAGTCGATATTCGCTGAGTGGGGACTCATCAAAGCGAATGCTCGACGCGGGGTGTTCCGAGTACAAAAATCTGGCCGTCGAGCGCGTCATCCGCGCAACGATGAGTCACGCCCAGTCTAGGGGAAACGCATGAAGGAAGCCACCAAGAGGGCGGCCTCGGAAGCGCTTGCGCAAATGCTGGCGGTGACGGCAATGCTCGTCATCGCCAGCTTTGTTTTCTATTGGCGATAGTGTCCGCAAACTCGAGGGCAGGAGTGATCTGGTTCAGCCTGATTTCGCGTTCTGACCGGATCGTTCGGCCCCTCATTTCGCCTTTGCGAAATACGGAATCAGCCGTCCCGCAAATTGCGTGAAGCGTGCCAAGACCTTGTCGCCGATGGCGAGGTCGTTGTCGCCATGGGCCATCATGCGAAAGCCCTCGTCGGCATCGACCAGCACGATGTTGTAGGGCACATGGGCCCGCGTCTCTGGCGTCGCGGCGCGGCAGACCAGCGATGTCGCATACACCGTCCCTGCCCCGCTTGCGCGATGCTCGGCCAGATCGGGCGAGCCGCAGGCCGCGCAGAAGCTGCGGCGGAAATATTGCCGCGCGCCGCAAGCGTTGCAGGCCTGATAGGCGATGGCTTCCGCGCCCTTGGTCCAGTCGGCGATCGGTCCACTCATCGCACGCGCTCCAGGAACATGCTGACATGCGACGACAGCACGCCGCCGTCGCCGTGCAGCAGCGCCACCGAGGCATCGCGCACCTGACGATTTTCGGCGCGGCCGGTCATCTGCAGATAGGTCTCGACCAGATGCGCCATCGCGCCGCCGACGCCGCAATGGCCATAGCTGAGCAGACCGCCATGGGTGTTGAGCGGCATCTCGCCATCCCCGTCGAAATAGCCGGCGCGCACCCGCGCCGCCGCCTCGCCGCGCCCGGCGAGACCGAGATCCTCCAGCAGCATCGCGAGCGTGATCGTGAAGCTGTCGTAGACCGCAGCGTAGCGCACGTCCGAGATCGCTATGCCCGACGCCGCTTTTGCCTTCGCGATCGAAATCTCCGCGCCGAGTTCACTCAATGCGGGCGCCGCCGTGATGTGCTGATGGGTGTGCGCCTGGGCGCAGCCGCGGACACGAATCTGCTGCTCGCCGGTCGGCTCGCGACTGATCACGCAGGCCGCGCCGCCATCAGAGACCGGGCAGCAGTCGAGCAGCTTGAGCGGCATCGCCACCGGCTTCGATGCCATGACGTCGGCAACGGTGATCGGCTCGTGGAACTGCGCGCCGGGATGCGTCAGCGCGTGCTTGCGCATCAGCACCGCAAACTCGGCGAGATCCTCTTGCGTGAGCCCGTATTCATGCATGTAGCGGGTCGCGACCAGGCCGTAATAGGCCGGGATCGTCGGCCCCAGCGTCACCTCGTAATCGGGGTGCCCGACCTGAGCCAGCGCCTGGATCGAGGCGTCGCGGCTCTGCCCGGTCAGCCGGTTCTCGCCGCCGACCACCAGCACATGTTTTGCAACCCCGGCGTCAACGAGGTGATGCGCCAGCATGGTCATCGCAAGCCCGGTCGCGCCGCCGACCTGGACGGCATGGGCGTAGGACGGGCGAATGCCGAAATGCTCGGCGAACACGGTGGCCAGCATGATATGCGGCGAGACCGTGGAATAGCCGCACAGGATGCCGTCGATTTCCGAGCGCTTAAGCCCGGCATCGGAGATCGCAAGCTCGGCCGCCTTGCTCATCAGGTCGAGCGAGGACAGGCCCTCATGCTTGCCGTAGGATGTGAGGCCGACGCCGGTGACGAGGCTCATCTTTTAACCTCCCCTTGCAAAGGGGAGGTCGGCTTGCGCGAGCAAGCCGGGTGGGGATCTGTCTCCGCACCGTTCGCTCTCGCCTGTGGCTGACCCCCACCCTACCCTCCCCCTTTCAGGGGGAGGGAAAAGAAAGCGTTGTCTGCGCGAAGCCGATCTCATCAATACGACTTCGGAAGGCCGAGCACCTTCTCGCCGATGAAGCTGAGGATGAGCTGCGGGCTGATCGGCGCGATGCGCGGGATCAGCGATTCCCTGAGGTAACGCTCGACGTGATATTCCTTGGCGTAGCCGAAGCCGCCATGGGTCATCACCGCCTGCTCGCAGGCGTGGAAACCGGCCTCCGCCGCGAGATACTTTGCCGAGTTCGCGGCAGGACCGCACGGCAGGTTCTGGTCGTATTGCCAGCCGGCGCGCAGCACCATCAGCCAGGCGGCCTCGAGCTCCATCCAGCACTTCGCCAGCGGATGCTGGATCGCCTGGTTCATGCCGATCGGCCGGTTGAACACGATGCGGCCCTTGGCATATTCCGACGCCCGCTTCAGCGCGATCTGGCCGAGGCCGACGGCTTCCGCCGCGATCAGGATGCGCTCGGGATTCATGCCGTGCAGGATATATTCGAAGCCGCGGCCTTCCTCGCCGATGCGGTCCTCGACCGGGATCTCGAAATTCTCGAAGAACAGCTCGTTGGAGTCGACGGGCTTGCGGCCCATCTTCTCGATCTCGTGCACGGTGACGCGCTTGCGATCGAAATCGGTATAGAACAGGCTGAGCCCGTGGGTCGGACTGCGCACCTCCTCCAGCGGCGTGGTGCGCGCGAGCAGCAGGATCTTGTTGGCGACCTGCGCGGTCGAGATCCACACCTTCTGACCGTTGACGATATATTTGTCGCCCTGCCGCACCGCGCGGGTCTTGAGCTGCGTGGTGTTGAGGCCGGTGTTGGGCTCGGTGACGGCAAAGCAGGACTTGTCGCGACCGTCGATGATCGGCGGCAGCATACGCTGGCACTGCTCCTTGGTGCCGAACACCACCACCGGATTGAGCCCGAACACGTTCATGTGCACCGCGGATGCGCCGGACATGCCGGCACCGGATTCCGAGATCGTGCGCATCATGATCGCGGCATCGGTGATGCCGAGCCCGGAGCCGCCATACTCCTCGGGGATGCAGATGCCGAGCCAGCCGGCATCGGCCAGCGCGCGGTGGAAGTCGGCCGGATAGCCACCCTCCTTGTCCTTCTTCAGCCAGTAGGCCTCGTCGAAGCGCGAGCAGATTTTTGCCACCGCGTCGCGGATCGATTCCTGGTTGGCGGAGAGTGCGAAATCCATCTGTCGTGCTCCTATGCCTTCACCGCTTTGGCTGCGCCGTCGCGCACCATCGCCGCGATCTCGTCAGCGGAGAAACCTGCCTCCTGCAAAATCTCCGCACTGTGCTCGCCGAGCCGCGGCGCCAGCCGGCTCGGCTCGACCTTGGTCTCCGACCAGCGCGCCGACGGCGTCATGCTGCGGATCCGGCCCTCGGTCGGGTGATCGATCACGGGGAAGACGCCGGTCGCGACCATATGCGGGTCCTCCAGCAGGCTCTCGAGATCGTGCATCGGCATCACGGGCACGTCGGCCTTCTCGAGAATCTGGCTCCACTCGGCTGTGGTCTTGGTCAACAGGATGCGCGCGAGTTCGGCATAGACGACGTCGATATTGGTGGCACGACCGGCGAAAGTCGCGAATTTCGGATCGTTGCGCAGGTCGTCGCGCCCGGTCGCCTTGAAGAAATTCTCCCACTGCTTGTCGTTGTAGACGATCACGCAGATATAGCCGTCCTGGGTCTTGTACGGCCGCCGGTCCGGCGACAGATGGCGGGCATAGCCGCCCTTGTCGAGTGGCGGATCGTAGGTCAGGCCGCCCATGTGGTCGCCCATGACGAAGCCAGCCATGGTCTCGAACATCGGAATGTCGACGCGCTGGCCCTGCCCGGTGCGATCGCGATGCACGAGGCTCGCGCAGATCGCGCCGACCGCGGTGAGGCCGACGATGCGATCGACCAGCGCGTTCGGCACGTAGCGCGGCACGCCGTCCGACGTCTGCGCCATCAGCGCCGGCAGCGCGGTTGCGCCCTGGATCAGATCGTCATAGGCGGGCTTGGCTGCATACGGTCCCTCCTGGCCGAAGCCGAACACGCCGGCATAGATCAGCCGCGGATTGACCTTGGCGACGACGTCGTAGCCGAGTTGCAGCCGCGCCATCGCCTGCGGGCGCACGTTGTAGACCAGCACATCGGCTTTCGCGATCAGTCGCAGCACGGCCTCGCGCCCCGCCGGCTTCTTCAGGTCGAGGCAGACCGAGCGCTTGCTGCGGTTGGTGTTGAGGAACACCGGTCCCATGCCCGGATGCCGGGTCGGACCGATCTGCCGCGTCACGTCGCCGTCGGGCGATTCCACCTTGATGACGTCGGCGCCATAATCGCCAAGCATCTGCGTGGCGTAGGGTCCCATCAGCACGGTCGTCATGTCGACGACCTTGATACCCTGCAATGGTCCCATCGTGCTGTTCGCTCCCGAATGTCGTGGTTACGGAGCTAGTAACGGGAGGTCTTTGCCGAGATCAAGCTGCGCCGGGCGTATGGGCGTATGCGCGGCGGCGGCCGGATCGTTTCCGCGCGGCGGAATGCAGGGCGGCAAGACGAAGCATGCCCAGCCCCGGCCCCGCTGCCGGTTACTGCCCGGTCATCACCTCGCGCGCCTTCAGGAGCCTCTCCAGTTCCGCATTCTGCTGCTCAAGCCGCTCGGCGATGCGCTCCTCGACTTCGGCACCCGCGGCGCCCGCGGCCTGCTCGATCAGCTGCCTGATATTATCCCGGAGGATCGCGATGCGATCGTTCACTTCCGACAGCGACAGAGACGTCTCGATTCCCATGGTCCGTTCTCCCGGTGACAGGCACAGCCAGCTTAGCGCGACGGAAGGCGGCGGCCTATCCCCTAACCGCTTTGGCGACCCCAATCCCTACTGTGCATGGGGTTGTTTTCGATATTTTCGATTCAACCCAGCCTCGTCGCGCTTTAGCCCATGCCTTTTAGCCAATGCCTTTGGCCATCATCTCCCGCAGCGCGGTCTTCAGCACCTTACCGTAGTTGTTCTTCGGCAGCGCCTCCAGATAGACATAACGCTTCGGCCGCTTGAAGCGGGCGATCGAGGCAAGGCAATGCGCGTCGAGCTTGCCGTCGTCGGCCGCGGCACCGTCCTCCAGCACGACGCAAGCGACGACGATCTCGCCCCATTCCGGATCCGGCACACCAATGGCCGAGACCTCGCCGATATCGGGATGGGTCAGCAGGGCTTCCTCGACCTCGCGCGGATAGATGTTGGTACCGCCGGATATGATCACGTCCTTGGAGCGATCCGACAGCGTCAGGAAGCCGTCGGCGTCGAGCCGGCCGACATCGCCGGTGCGCAGCCAGCCGTCCTTCAGCGTCTCGGCATTGGCCTTCGGATTGTTCCAGTAGCCGAGCATCACGGTCGCGCCCTTGACCTCGATCTCGCCGCTCTCGCCGGCGGGCAGCGGCGTGCCGTCCTTGTCGGTGATGTGCACGGTGACGACGCTCTGCGCTGACCCGACCGAAGCCAGCCGTTCGAGATAGCGCGGATGATCGCTCGCGCGATGCCAGTCGCGCGACAGCGACGTGATGGTCATCGGCGACTCGCCCTGGCCGTAGATCTGCACGAAGCGCTGGCCCATCGTCGCCATCGCGTCCAGGATGTCGGCCGTGTACATCGGCCCGCCGCCATAGATGATGGTGCGGAGCCCCTCGCCGTTCTCGCCGCGCTTCTTCGCGGCATCGACCAGACGACGCACCATCGTTGGCGCCGCGAACATCACGACGTTGTCGAGCTGCCGGCCGAGATTGAGCACCTCGTCCGGATCGAAGCCGCCGGACTCCGGAATGACGTGGCGACCGCCCATCCGGACATGCGGGAAATTGTAGAGCCCGGCGCCATGCGAGATCGGCGCGGCATAGAGCGAGGCATCGTTCGGCGTCGCCGGATCGACGTCGGCGAGATAGCACAGCGACATCGCAAGCAGATTGCCGTGGCTCAGCATCACGCCCTTGGGACGGCCTGTCGTGCCCGAGGTGTAGAACAGCCAGGCCAGATCATTGCTCTCGCGCGGCAGCGGCGCCGGTGCGCCTTCGCCGTTCCGCATCGCCCTGTACGCGTCGCTGTCGACCGACAGCATGGTCATGCCAGCGGGGCAATCGTCCTTCGCTTCGGTCAGCGCACCGATCGTGTCATCGGACACGAACGCGAGTTTGGCGCCGCCATTGCCGCAGATCCACGCCGCCTCGCGGCCGTGCAGCTTGGCATTGATCGGGATCGCGACGGCGCCGATCCACCAGATGCCGTAGAGGCATTCGAGATATTGCGTGCAGTTCGTCGCATACAGCGCGATGCGGTCGCCGGCGGCAATGCCGTGATCGCGCGCCAACGCCGCCCCGATCGAGGCGGCGCGGCGGCCAAAGGTTGCATAGTCGGCGTCGAGGTCGAAGCCGGTCAGCAGCGCCGGCGCATCGGGACGCGCCCGCGCCGTCGCCGCCAGCCATTCGGCAATGTTCAAGCTACTTGGCCGGCTCGAGGATCGAGACGTAGTTGGCGACCGCAGCGCCGCCCATGTTGAAGATGCCGCCGATCTGCGGGTTCTTGAGCTGCATGCCCTCGGGCGCCTGCCCCGTGAGCTGCATCGCGCTCATCACATGCATGGAGACACCGGTGGCGCCGATCGGATGGCCCTTGGCCTTGAGGCCGCCGGACGGATTGACCGGCAGCTTGCCGTCCTTCTGGGTCCAGCCTTCCATGATCGCGCGCGCGCCCTGGCCCTTCGGCGTCAGGCCCATCGCTTCATATTCGATCAGCTCGGCGACCGTGAAGCAGTCATGCGTTTCGACGAAGGAGAGATCGGAGAGCTGCAGTCCGGCCTTCTGCAGCGCGCGCTGCCAGGCGACGGTGCAGCCTTCGAACTGCAGGATGTCGCGCTTCGACATCGGCAGGAAATCCTGCGCATGGGCGGTGGCGCGGATGTTCACCGCCTTGCCCATGGTCTTGGCAGTCTCGGCATCGGTCAGCACCAGCGCGGCGGCGCCGTCCGACACCAGCGAGCAATCGGTGCGCTTCAGGGGACCGGCGACGAACGGGTTCTTCTCGCTCTCGGCGCGGCAGAACTCGAAGCCGAAATCCTTGCGCATCTGCGCGTAGGGATTGGCGACGCCGTTCTTGTGGTTCTTGGCGGCGATCATCGCCAGCGCGTCCGACTGGTCGCCGTATTTCTGGAAATAGGCCTGCGCGATCTTGCCGAACACGCCGGCGAAGCCGCCGACGGTGTCACCGTCCTCGGGCAGATATGATGCCTTCAAGAGGTTCTTGCCGATCTCCGGGCCCGGCGTCTTCGTCATCTGCTCGACGCCGACCACCAGCACGATCTTCGCGGCGCTCGCCTCGATGGCGCGGATACCCTGGTGCACCGCGGCCGATCCGGTGGCGCAGGCGTTCTCGACGCGCGTCGTCGGCTTGAAGCGCAGCGCCGGATTGGCCTGCAGCACCAGCGAGGCCGTGAAATCCTGCGGCGAGAAGCCGGCGTTGAAATGACCGAGCATGATCTCGTCGACATCGGACGCGGCAACGCCGGCATCGGCGAGCGCTTCGTTGGCGACCTTGACGACAAGGCCTTCAACGGTCTCCGCGTCGAACTTTCCGAATGGCGTGTGCGCCCAACCAACGATGCTGGCTGCTGTCATGGCCGTATCTCCCTGTTCCTGTTCGGGAGTTATGTAGCGTATCTCGAGAGCGTTTTCGAGCGAAGTGGACACCGGTTCGCGTGAAGAAAACGCGTCAAAACCAGAATCCAGAACCCCGTTTCTATCGGAACGGAATTCTAGCCCGCTTTCAGCGTTTTCATCGCCTTGGCGCACATGGCGGTTATGCCCGCCCAGTTGCCGGCGCGGATATCCGCCGCCGGGCACAGCCAGGAGCCGCCGACCGCCAGCACATTGGGCTCGGCCAGCCAGGTCGCCGCATTGGCCTCGCCGATCCCGCCGGTCGGGCAGACCCTGACGTTCGGGAATGGACCGGCAAGAGCTCGCAGTGCCTTGATACCGCCAGCCTGCTCGGCGGGGAAGAATTTGACGACGTCGAAGCCGTGCGCCAGTGCCTGCATCAGCTCCGAGGCGGTCGCGATCCCCGGCGCGAACGGCAGCCGGCTGGCAGCAACCGCCTTCATCAGCTCGGGCGTTGCGCCCGGGCTGATGCCGAACTTGGCGCCGAGCGCCTCGGCGCGCGCCAGATCGTCGCCGTTGAGGATGGTGCCGATCCCGACCACCGCATCGGGCACCTCGGCAATGATGGCCTTGGCTGCATCGACGGCGACCGCCGTCCGCAGCGTCACCTCGAGCGTCCGGACACCGCCGGCGACCAGCGCCCTGGCGAGCGGCACCGCGTCGGCGAGCCGCTCGATGGTCAGCACCGGGATGACGGTGGCCTGGCGGATCAACTCGGCAATCTGGTCCTGCTTTGATGTCGTTTTCATTGCGAGGCCTTGCGGGATGGTGGGGGACGAGGCGCCTTCTTCGGCGGCATGGCGTAGCGCGGAATGATCGCGCCGGGATAGCACACGACGACACCGGCGAGGCGATGGCCGGCGCGCGCCGCCTCCTCGGGCTCGGCGCCGCCGAGCCGCGCGGCGAGATAGGCCGCAGCAAAACTGTCGCCGGCGGCCGTGGTATCGACCACCGGCTTGGGCAACGGCTCCGCCCTCACCTCGCGCGTTCCGCCGGACGAGCGCACGATGCACGCGGGCTCGGCGAGCTTCAGCACCACCTCGGGGCTCGAGATACCCGCCAGCAGCGCCGCGTTGTTCTCACCGGGATAGAGCGGCGCCAGATCCTCGGTCGAGGCAAGCACGATATCGGCCGCCTCGAACGCGCTGCTGAAAGCTTTCCGCGCAACGTTCAGGTCCGGCCAGCCGCGGGAGCGGAAATTGGTGTCGAAGGCAAAGCGCGTTCCGAGCAGCCGCGCCCGCTTCAGTGCCGCCATGAGCCGTTCCCTACCGTCCTCGCGCAGGATCGAAAGCGTGATCGCCGAGAGATAGACGAGGTCGTACGTCGCGAGCGAGTTCAGGAGATCTTCCGTATCAGGCAGATCCATCAGCTCACGCGCGGCGGCGCTGTCGCGCCAGTGGAAGAAGCGCCGCTCGCCCCTGTCGTCGGTCTGGATCATGTAGAGGCCAGGCAGCCTGCCCGCCAACCGCGCGACATGCTTGGTGCCGACGCCTTCAGCCGTCCAGCCGGCGATCATCTCATCGCTCAGCGCATCATCGCCGAGCGCCGTGATGTAATCGATGTGGACGCCGAGCCGGGACAGATAGACCGCGGTGTTGAGCGTGTCGCCGCCATAGGAGCGCGAATACAGTCCGCCGGGCTGGCCGCCAGGGGCTTGCCGCAGCTCGATCATGCATTCGCCGATGCTGGCAACCCTGGTCATCTCATGAGCCGCGCTAGCGCAGATTTACTCAGGCGGCGAACTTGCCGCCGAGCTCGTCCTCGATATGGATGCGGATGATGTCGTCGAACGTCTTCTCGGCCGTGGTGAAGCCGAGCTTCAGCGCACGGTCGGTGGCGAAATCGCGCGGCCAGCCCGAGACGATGCCGATGATCGTCGGATCGGGCACCCGCTTGATCCGCGCGGTGACGTTCTTGCCGGCAACACGCTCCAGCGATGCGATCTGCTCGCCGACGGAGACGCACATCCCGGGCATGCTGAGATTGCGCCGCGGCCCCATCGCGTTGAGATCCATGGTGCCGGCATGGACCAGGAAGCCGACCGCCGATTTCGGCGAGGCGTGCCAGTGCCGCACGTCCTCGGAGACCGGCAGGATCGCCTCCTCGCCCGCCAGCGGCTCGCGGATGATGTTGGAGAAGAAGCCGGACGCCGCCTTGTTCGGCTTGCCCGGTCGCACGCAGATCGTCGGCAGGCGGATCGAGATCCCGTCGAGCAGGCCCTTGCGGGTATAATCGTTGATCAGGAGCTCGCAGATCGACTTCTGCGTGCCGTAGCTCGTCAGCGGCGTATGGAAGAACTCGTCGCCGATCTTCTCGGGGAACGGCGCGCCGAACACCGCGATCGAAGAGGTGAACACCAGCCGCGGCTTGTAGCCGCCGCCGATGGCGCGGATCGCGTCGATCAGATAGCGCGTGCCGTCGAGATTGATCCGGTAACCCTTGTCGAACTCGGCCTCCGCCTCACCCGAGACGATCGCGGCGAGATGGAAGATCACGTCCGGGCGCTCGGCGATCAGCGGCGCGGCGGCGCCGGCATCGGCAAAATCGGATGCGATGACATTGACCGGGATCGAGGCGTTCGCGGGCTTGGCCGGCGTAACCACGTCCTGCAGCGTCATCTTGGTGATGTCCTGCTTGCCGAGGCGGCCCTCGCGCAACAGACGTTCGGTCAGCTTGCGGCCGACCATGCCGGCGGCGCCCAAAATCAGAATGTGCACGACCGTGCTCCTTTTCTTGTCTTGTTCTTCGAATTCCGCCGCGGGCCTTGCGCGCTCATTCCTTCACGGCGCCCGTCATCGCCGAGACATAGTGCTCAACGAAGAAGGCGTAAAGGATGACCAGCGGCAGCGAGCCGACCAGCGCGCCCGCCATCAGCGATCCCCATTTGTAGATATCGCCGTCGACGAATTCATTGACGATGGCAACCGGCACCGTCTTGTTCGGTGTCGATTGCAGGAACGTCAGCGCATAGATGAACTCGTTCCAGCACAGAGTGAACGAGAAGATAAAGGCGGAGATCAGGCCGGGCACCGCCAGCGGCACGATGATCTTGACCAGGATCTGCCAGCGCGACGCGCCGTCGATCAGGGCGCACTCCTCGAGCTCATAGGGGATGGTCTTGAAATAGCCCATCAAGAGCCACGTCGAGAACGGGATCAGCAGCGTCGGATAGACCAGGATCAGCGACAGCGGTGAGTCGAACAGCCCATAGGCCTGGATCACCGAGGCCAGCGGGATGAACAGGATCGACGGCGGCACCAGATAAGCGAAGAAGATCAGGACGCCGACAGCCTCCGCGCCCTTGAAGCGCAGCCGCGTGATCGCATAGGCCGACAGCACGCTGGCGACGATCGACAGGAACGTCGCGCCGACCGCGACATACATCGTGTTCCAGAGCCAGCGCGGATACTGCGTCTCGAACAGCAGCTTGCTGATGTGCTTGAAGGTCGGATGAATCACCCAGAACGGGTTGAACTTCTCCATGTCGATGAGCTGCTCGTCCGGCTTGATGGACGTCAGCACCATCCAATAGAACGGGAACAGCAGCACCACCAGGATGACGAACAGCGGCAGATAAAGCGTCACCAGGCGCCGCGGCAGCGACTCCAGATAGCTCATGCCCTCGGTGTCGTCGCCGGCGGCGGTAGCCGCAGCCTTCGATTGCAAGGTTGAATCAGTCATTGTTCGATCCTTGCTGCCATTTGCGGCGCTGCATTCCGAACCAGGAAATGGCAATGGCCGCCACCAGGAAAGGAATCATCGCGGTGGCGATCGCGGCGCCCTCGCCGAGCCGCCCGCTGATGATGCCGCGCTGATAGCTCAACGTCGCCATCAGGTGGGTTGCGTTGACCGGGCCGCCGCGGGTCAGCGCCCAGATCAACTGGAAGTCGGTAAAGGTGAACAGCACCGAGAAGGTCATCACGACGGCGATGATCGGGGTCAGCAACGGATAGGTGATGAAGCGAAAGCGCTGCCAGCTGGTCGCGCCGTCGAGCGTGGCGGCCTCATAGAGCGATGGCGAGACCGTTTGCAGGCCGGCCAGCAGCGTGATCGCCACGAACGGAACGCCGCGCCAGACATTGGCGAAGATCACGCTCGCCCGCGCCCACTCGGTGTCGCCGAGGAAGTTGATGTTGCTGTGAATCAGACCGAGCTTGATCAGCGACCAGGAGATGATCGAGAATTGCGAGTCGTAGATCCACCAGAACGCGATCGCCGACAGCACGGTCGGCACGATGAACGGGATCAGCACGATCGACCGGATGATCGCCTTGAACGGCATGTGCCTGTTCAACAGCAGCGCGAGATAGAGCCCGATCGCGAATTTGATGGCGCTGGCGATCAGTGTGTAGAACAGGGTGTTGAACACCGACAGCCAGAAGATCGAGTCATCCCATAGCCATTGGTAGTTCTCGATACCGACAAAGGCTCCGGCGCGGCCGATGCGCTCGTCGGTGAAGCTCATCCAGACGCCGAGGCCGAGCGGATAGGCCAGGAACAGGATCAGGAACGCCGCCGTCGGCAACATGAACCAGAACGCTGCCCAATTGCGGTTTCCGCTGAGCCGGGACCAAAATGACGGCTCGCCTGCCGCGGCAGCTTGCGCCGGCATCGATGTCTGGACAGTGCTCATTCGCTCTCAACTCCGAATCGGATGGTGACGCACGACCGGTTTTGGATCGTGCGTCACCTCGGATCGCCTATGGACCTGGCTCTTTTTCACACTTGACACTGCCGCCCACCCTCTCTGTCGAT
>NZ_VKHP01000254.1 GCF_010811875.1 Bradyrhizobium uaiense | reverse complement strand
TTTCGGCCGCGGCGTGCTGCTCCGGCTGAAATGCCACCTCCCTGACTAGCCGCTAATCAAGGTCCCCCCTCCGGTCTCCTGCCCGTGGTTCCATGGGCAGGGATTCTGCGTCCGCCGGGGTCTGGATGTTTCGCCTCGGCATTGGCGGTGAACGCAGCCGCGGCGGATTTTCGACCTCTCCCACTCGGGGAGAGGTCGAAATGCGAAGGCTAGTTCGCGCCGCCCGCCGAATCGTCGAGCGCCTTGAAGGCTTCTTCGAGCTGTGGTGACAGCGCGACGTTGAGCTTCTCGCCGGTCGGCAGGCGGGCGACGAACCATTTGTTGTAGAGCGGGATGATGTCGCGGTTCGAGGCGAGCTTGCGGAACGCGCGCTCGACCACGTCCTTCATCTGCGGCTCGCCCTTGCGGTACATGATGCCGTAAGGATCGTAGGACAGATAGTCGCCGGTGACGCGGAATTTGTCCTGCGACTTGTGCCGCGCGATCAGGCCGTAGAGCAGGATGTCGTCGGTCGCGAACGCGTCCGCCTTGCCGTCCACCAGCATCTGGTAGGACTGCTCATGATCGCCCGCGGTGACGATGTTGAGGCCGAGCTGTTGCTTGGCGTCGACATTGTGCATCGCCTGCTCGTTGGTGGTGCCCTTGGTCACCACCACCGTCTTACCCTTCAGGTCGGCAACCTGGTTGACGCCTGAGGCTTTCGGCACCATCAGCTTGGTACCGGCCACGAACATCAGCGGCGAAAACGCGACCAGCCTGCCGCGCTCCGAATTCGCCGTGGTCGATCCGCATTCGAGGTCGATCTTCTTGTCGACGACCGCCGGAATGCGGTCGTCGGAGGTGACCTTGACGTAGTCGATCTTGAGATTGGCGTCGTCGACCTCGGCCCCGATCTCGTCGACGATCGCGTCGCACAGCTCGAGGCTGTAGCCGATCGGCCGGTTGGAGTGATCGAGGAACGAGAACGGCGGCGAACTCTCGCGATAGCCGATCCGCACCGTGTGCGTGGCCTTGATGTTGGCGAGCGTGGGGCTGAGCCCCTCGCCCGCCGGCTGTGCCAGGGCTGGTCCGGCGAGCAGGCTTGCCGCCAGCAGGCACGCTGACAGCAGGCGTGTCGACAGCAGAGGCACCTCAGCCCGTATCGGCCTCCAGCGGGCGCGATGCATGCATCCCTCCCGTCAATGGCCGGCCATCACGGCGCCGGGCACCGCGTCCTGCGGCACCGCGTCGTCGGGCCCGAGCTCGTGCTCGGCCTTCAGCTCGCCCTCCCACTTGGCGACCACGGCAGTCGCCAGCGAGTTGCCGATCACGTTGGTGGCGCTGCGGCCCATGTCGAGGAAGGTGTCGATACCCATGATCATCAGCAGGCCGGCCTCGGGGATGCCGAACTGCGACAGCGTCGAGGCGATCACCACCAGCGACGCGCGCGGCACGCCGGCGACGCCCTTCGAGGTGATCATCAGGGTGGCCAGCATCGCGAGCTGCGTGCCGAGCGACATCTCGATGTGGTAGGTCTGCGCGATGAAGATGCTCGCGAAGGTGCAGTACATCATCGTGCCGTCGAGGTTGAACGAATAGCCGAGCGGCAGCACGAAGGCCGAGATTCGCGAGGAGGCGCCGAACCTGTTCAACCCCTCCAGCGTCTTCGGGTAGGCCGCCTCCGACGAGGCGGTCGAGAACGCGATCATCAGCGGCTCGCGGATCAGCCGCAGCAGATGGCTGTAACGCGGCCCGATCACGACGAAGCCGACCGCGACCAGGATGCCCCACAGGATCAGCAGCGACAGGTAGAAGCCGCCCATGAAGACGATCAGCTTCCAGAGCACGCCGAGCCCGTTCTTCGAAACGGTCGCCATGATCGCGGCCCACACCGCGATTGGGGCGAACAACATCACATAGCTGGTGACCTTGAGCATGATGTGCGCAAGGTCGTCGATCAGGCTCATGATCGGCTTGGCCCGCTCAGGCATGGCGCCGAGCGCCACCGCGAAGAACACCGCGAACACCACGATCTGCAGGATCTCGTTCTGCGCCATCGCATCCGCAATCGAGGTCGGGATCAAATGGGTCAGGAACTTTTCGATCGAGAAGGCCGAGACCGGCAGGCCGGTCGACTGCGCCTTGTCGGGCAGCGTGCCGGGGAAGTTGGCGCCGGGCTGCAGCAGATTGACCATCACGAGGCCGAGCAGCAGCGAGACGAAGGAGGCGGAGACGAACCAGCCCATGGTCTTGGCGAAGATGCGCCCGAGCTTGGCGCCGCTTCCCATATGGGCAATGCCGCCGACGAGGGTTGCGAAGACGAGGGGCGCGATGATCATCTTGATCAGGCGCAGGAACAGCATCGCGATCAGGTTGACGTCGGCTGCGATCTCGGCGCGGCTGTCAGGCATATAGTTGAAGACGATCGTCCCCATCGCGATGCCAAGGACCATCGCAAGCAGGATGTACTGCGTAAACCTGTTCGACATTCTCTTACCCCCGTAAGTTCCCGACGAGCGGCAAGTGTGGCAGATTTACGCAGCTACGCAACACGCTTCGCGTTGGGCGGGACTTTGCCGAAACGTTCCCGTTGTGGAATGCCAGCGCGCAGACTAGCGTTCATGCAGCGCACAATCTGTGCAATGAACTGCGCACGCGGCAGCCAACTGCATTCGAAACGACCAACGCAAGGGGGAGACATCCATGAACGACACCGTCAATCGCCAGATCCTGCTTGTTGAAAAGCCGACCGGCAAGCTTGGCCCCGAGCATTTCCGCCTGACCAAGGGGGCGGTCCCCGCGCCGAAGGACGGCGAGGCGCTGGTGCGGACGCGCTACATCTCGCTCGACGCCGCCAACCGCGCCTGGATGCACGGCGCCACCTACCGCGCTGCGGTCGAAGCCAATACCGTGATGGCCGGCGGCAGCATCGCCGAAGTGGTGTCCTCGAATGACCCCGGCCTGAAGCCGGGCGACATCGTGTTCGGCGACACCGGCTGGCAGGACTATGCCGCGGTGCCCGCCAAGCACCTGGCGAAGATGCCGAAGCTCGAGCCGATGACGCACCTGCTCAGCGTCTACGGCGTTGCCGGCCTGACCGCCTATTTCGGCCTGCTCCATGTCGGCAAGCCGAAGGAGGGCGAGACCGTGGTGGTGTCGGCGGCCGCCGGCTCGGTCGGCTCGATCGTCGGCCAGATCGCCAAGATCAAGGGCTGCCGGGTGGTCGGCATCGCCGGCGGCGCGGACAAATGCCACTGGCTGACCTCGGAGCTCGGCTTCGACGCCGCGGTCGATTACAAGGACGGCGCCACCTACAAGGCACTGCGCGCGGCGGCCCCCAAGGGCATCGACGTCTATTTCGACAATGTCGGCGGCGACATCCTGGAGGCCTGCCTGGCGCAGATGAACAACCGCGGCCGGATCGCCTGCTGCGGCGCGATCTCGCAATATGACGGCGTGCCCTCGGCGCACGGCCCGCGCGGCGTGCCCGGCCTGATCGTGGTGAAACGGCTGATCATGCAGGGCTTCATCGTAATGGACTACATGGACCAGCGCGATGCCGCGCTCGCCGACCTGCAATCCTGGGTCTCCTCGGGCAAACTCAAGGTGCAGGAGGACGTCATCGACGGGATCGAGAACACGCCGCAGGCGCTGATCGGCCTGCTCGCCGGCGAGAACCGCGGCAAGCGCATGGTGAAGGTGTAAGAGCGAAAGCTCTCAGTTCCGTCATGCTGAGGTGCGCGCTCTTGCGCGCCTCGAAGCATGCACGGCCCAGATACCGCGGCGCGGAGACGGTCGGGCCGTCGACCCTTCGAGACGGCCGCTTCGCGGCCTCCTCAGGGTGACGGGGATTGAGTTTGGTGCGCGGAGCTAATGCACCGTGCCAGGCGCTTCCGCTGCCGGCTGCGGCGCGGCGGTCTTGTCCTTCTTCGCCTTGCGCCGGTTCTCGAAGCTCTGGACCACGACGAAGAACGCCGGCACGAACAGCACGGCGAGGCAGGTCGAGGCGATCATTCCGGAAAACACCGTGATGCCGATCGACTTGCGGGCGTTGGCGCCGGCGCCGGTCGCCAGCACCAGCGGCAGCACGCCGAGGATGAAGGCAAACGACGTCATCAGGATCGGCCGGAATCTCGCGCGCGCCGCGTCGATCGCCGACTCCAGCACCGGCTTGCCGTCGCGGATGTGATGCTCGAGCGCGACCTCGACGATCAGGATCGCGTTCTTGGCCGACAGCGCAATCAGCAGGATGGTGCCGATCTGGGTGTAGAGATTGTTCTCGATCCGAAGCGACGTCAGAACCAGCATGGGTCCGAGCAGCGACAGCGGCACCGCCAGGATCACCGAGATCGGCGCGTACCAGCTCTCATATTGTCCGGCGAGCACGAGGTAGACCAGCAACAGCGCCAGCGCGAACACGAAGTAGATCTGGCTGCCGACCTCCTTCTCCTGGTACGACATCGCCGTCCATTCAAACCCGGTGCCCGGCGGCAGCGTCTTGGCGGCGATCTCCTCCATCAGCGTCATCGACTGGCCGGAGCTGTAGCCCTGCGACGGCAGGCCGATGATGGTTGCGGACGGATAGAGATTATAGAGACTGATCAGCGACGGCCCGACCGACGGCGTGATCTTGGCCACGGTGCCGAGCGGGACCATGTCGCCATTGCTGTTGCGCACCATCATGTTCTCGATGTCGCGCAGCGTCAGGCGGTATTGCGCATCGGCCTGGGTGTAGACCTGGAAGGTGCGGCCGAACTTGGTGAACTGGTTGACGTAGCTCGCACCGAGATAGGACGACAGCGTCGAGAAGATCTGGTCAGTGGTGACGTGCAGCGTCTCGGTCTTGACGCGGTCGACCTGGACGTCGAACTGCGGCACCATCGAGCGGAACGACGACTGCACCCGCTGCAGCGCACTTTGCGTCTGCGCATTGCTGACGACGGCGCCGGTGACCGCCTGCAGCTTGCCGTAATCGGCGTTGCCGTCACGGAGCTGCACCTGCATGGCAAAGCCGGCGGCGTTGCCGATGCCCTGGATCGGCGGCGGCGGGATCACCAGGATGCGCGCCTCCGGGATCACCGCCAGCCTGTCGTTGAGGCCATAAACCAGCGAGCGCAGATCCTCGCCGGGGCCGCGCGAACCCCAATCCTTCAGGATCACATAGGCAACGCCGGCATTGGCTAGGCTCGACGAGTTGTCGAGCGCGGAGATGCCGGCGATGGCGACCACCTGCTCGACACCCGGCGTCTTGCGCGCGATCTCGGTGACCTGATCGAGCACCCGCTGGGTGCGATCGATCGCGGCGCCGTCGGGCAGCTGCACGGCGGCCAGCAGATAGCCCTGGTCCTCGATCGGAATGAAGCCGGTCGGCACCCGTGACAGCCCGTAGCCGGCAATCCCGATCAGGATCAGGGCGACGAGGACCGAGGTCTTGGCATGGCCGGCCATGCCGCCGACCAGCCGCGTATAGCCGCGCTCCACCCGGTCATAGACGGCGTTGAAGCCGCGGTAGAAGAAATTGCGTTGCTCCGCTGGCACCGGCGGCCGCAGCCACAGCGCGCATTGCGTCGGCTTCAAGGTCGCGGCATTGACGGCGCTGAGCAACGCGGTCGCCGCGATCACCAGGGCGAATTGCGCGTACATCCGGCCGGTCAGCCCCGGCAGGAAGGCCGCCGGCAGGAACACCGAGATCAGCACCAGCGTGATGCCGACGATCGGCGCGAACAATTCGTCCATCGCCTTGATCGCGGCGTCGTGGCCGGACATGCCGCGCTCGATATTGTGCGCGGCGCCTTCGACCACCACGATGGCGTCGTCGACCACGATGCCGATAGCCAGCACGATCGCAAACAGTGTCGACAGGTTGATGGTGAAGCCGAGCGCGGCCATCGCCGCAAACGCGCCGATGATGGTGACCGGCACCGTGGTCGCGGGCACCAGCATCGCCCGCCAGTCCTGCAGGAACACCAGGATCACGACCAGCACCAGCAGGCCGGCCTCGATCAGGGTCTTGTAGACCTCCTCGATCGAGGCGTTGACGAACTTCGTGGTGTCGAACGGGGTGTCGTATTGGATGTCCTGCGGGAACTGCCTGGCGAGCTGCGCCACCTTCTTCTGCACTTCCTTCTCGACCTGCAGCGCGTTGGCGCCGGGCGACAGGAACACGCCGATGCCGGTGGCCGGCTTCTGGTTGAGCGAGAACACCTGGCTGTAGGTCTGCGCGCCGAGCTCGACCGAGCCGAGATCGCGGATGCGGATGACGTCGCCGACATTGCCGGTCTTGACGATGATGTTCTCGAACTGGCTCGCGTCGTCGAGCCGGCCGTTGACGTTCAGCGTGTACTGGAACGCCTGCCCCTGCGGGGCGGGCGGCGCGCCGACCTGGCCCGCGGTGACCTGCTGGCTCTGCTGCTGGATCGCCTGGATGACGTCCTGCGGCATCAACCCGCGCGCCTGCAGCTTGTTCGGATCGAGCCACACCCGCATCGAATATTGTCCCGCACCGAACACGGTGACGTTGCCGACGCCCGGCAGACGCGACAGCTCGTCGCGGATGTTGATGGTGGCATAGTTCGACAGGAACAGGCTGTCATAAGTCTTGTTCGGCGAGGTCAGCGTCACGAACAGCAGGATCGAGGTCGATCGCTTCTGCACCGTGACGCCCTGGTTCTGCACCGCGGTCGGCAGCTGCGACAGCGCCGAGGAGACGCGGTTCTGCACCAGCACCTGCGCAAAGTTGAGGTCGGTGCCGATCTTGAAGGTCACCGTCAGCGTGTAGGTGCCGTCGGCGCCGCTGTAGGACTGCATGTACAGCATGTCCTCGACGCCGTTGACCTGCTGCTCGATCGGCAGCGCCACGGTGTCGATCACGGTCTTTGCCGACGCGCCGGGATAGCGCGTCGTCACCTGGACGGTCGGCGGCACCACATCGGGATATTGCGCGACCGCGAGATTGAACAGCGCGACGCCGCCGATCAGGATCATCAGGATCGCGATGACGTTGGAAAGGACCGGCCGCTCGATGAAGAATTTCGAGATCATGGCGCGTGCGTCCTATTTGGCCGATGCCGGCGTCGCGTCGGCCTTCTGCATCTGCGGATCGACCTTCTGCCCCGGAATCGCGCGCAGCAGCCCGGCGGTCACGATACGGTCATCGGCCTTCAGTCCGCTCTCGATGACGCGCAGCCCGTCGTCGAGCTGACCGGTCGTCACCTTGCGCTGCTCGACCACGTTCTCGGCATTGACGACCAGCACGTAGCGGCCGGACTGGTCACTGCCGATCGCGACGTCAGGCACCAGCAGCGCGTTGTCCTGCTTGGTGAAGGGCACGCGAACGCGAACGTAGAAGCCGGGCAGCAGCACGCGATCGGGATTGGGTATCAAGCCGCGAACCGCCAGTGTTCCGGTCGACTGGTTGAGCGTCGGAGACGCGTAATCGAGATTGCCTTTGTGCGGATAGCCGGTCTCGGTCTGCAGGCCGACCTCGACCGGTAATGACTTGAGATCGTTCGCGGTCATGCCGCGCTTGCGCGCTTCGTCGCGCACCCGCTGCACGTCCTGTTCGTTGACGTTGAAGTTCACATAGATCGGGTCGAGCTGCACGATGGTGGCAAGCTGGGTGGGCGAGGCCACGCCGACCAGTTCGCCGATCGACACCAGATGGGTGCTGACGATGCCGTCGAACGGCGCCGCCACGTTGGTGTAGCCGTAATTGACCGCGGCGATCCTGGTGTTGACCTGGGCCTGTTGTAGATTGGCCTGGGCGTTGTCTCGCGTCGAGGTCGAGTTTTCCAGTGTCGCCTGCGAGACCGCCTGGCGCTGCACCAGATCCTGCTGGCGCTTGAAATCGGACTCGGCCTGCTTCAGCGTCGCCTGCGCGCCGACTTCGGCAGCCTGCGCCTGCTCCAGCTTCAGCTTGTAGGTCTCCGGCTCGATCGTGAACAGCGTGGTCCCCTGCTTCACGAAGGAGCCATCTTGATAGTCGATCGACTGAAGGAAGCCCTGCACGCGCGCGACCAGATCGACGGTCTTGATCGGCGCGGTGTTTCCGGTGGCATCCAGATAACGTGTGACGGCGCGCTGCACCGGCGGCGCAACTTCGACCTTGGGCGGCGGCGGCGCAACAAAACTGTTTTGCTCGCAGGCACTTAAACTGACGAAGGCCGATATGACCAAAGCCGCGCGTGCCGGTCTCGCATCTCGCAGCCGCACAAAATCGCTCTGACTGAAATGTGCCGATGCGTACGCATGCCTCATTTCCGAGCCTCGATTCAAATGACCTAATTCAAAAACGTCGCTGCGGGCAAAAAAATCCGCATGCTGCATCCATAGCAACAATCCGCTTGCAGCGGAACTCGAAAGCGAAAATGATGGCGCTCGCCGAGGTTATTTGAGCAAGACATTTTCAAAACTCCGTTCAGTTGAGCTGGATGCTTCCGGCGCAACGAGAGGATTTATTCAGATGATCGATGCGTCGACACGTGCAACGAAGCTGTCCGCATGGCTTGCGCTTGCGGCAATCATGAGCGCCGCGCCGGCCTTGTCGCAGGCGCCGAGCCAGGCGCAGCGCGACGCCATCAAGTCGCAATGCCGCAACGACTACATCGCACACTGCTCAAGCGTTCCGCCGGGCGGCGAAGCGTCACTGCAATGCTTGCAGAAGAACATGGCAAGCCTCGCACCGGGCTGCGCCGGCGCAGTGAAGGCCGTGGAAGCGCCGGCCGCTGCGCCCGCGGCAGCCAAGACCGACGCAGCTCCGGCCGCGACGACGGCCAAGCCCGCCGCGGAGGCCGCGGCACCGAAGGCCGCCGGGGCGCCGTCCAGCGCGCAGATTTCCGCGATCCGCAGCGCGTGCCGCTCCGATTATCCCAAGGTCTGCGCGGGTGTGCCGACCGGCGGCGCACCGGCACTGCAGTGCCTCGAAAAGAACAAGGCGAAGCTGTCGCCGGCCTGCGAGAAGGCGGTGGCCGCTGCCGGCGGCGGCGGTGGCGCCGCACCGGCCGCGGGCGCTGCCACGACGGCTGCACCCGCCGCAGCACCGGCGGCGCCAGCCGTGATCGTGTTGCGGCCGCTGCGGCCGCGCGAAGAACTGTTCGTGCTGCGCTCGGCCTGCGGCGCCGATGTCCGCTCGATCTGCGGCGGTGTCCAACCAGGCGGCGGGCGGATCGTGCAATGCCTGGCGACCAATGCCGGTTCGCTCTCGCCGGGATGCCGCGACGTGCTGGCGCCGTTCGCGGCGCGGTGAGCTTGTTGCCAAGCGACTGACCGGAAGAAGGAGCGAACAATGCTGCGTGTTGTCCTGACCACCGCGCTGCTCTGCGGCTCGACCGCCGTCTACGCCCAGGAGCTAACCAACGCACAACGCGACGCGTGCATGGGCGATTACCAGAAGTTCTGCAAAAGCGTGACGCCCGGGGGCGGGCGCATCATCGCCTGCCTCGCCAAGGAAAGCGACAAGCTGACGCCCGCCTGCAAGAAAGTGCTGGCTGAAGCGGAAAAGAATTAAAAAGCGCGGGCGTGAGACGACATGTGCCCGGCGCTTTGCCGGGTACGAAGCCGTAGCACCTTGTTGTCACCGACAGGCCAACCTGTACCTCAGCCCGGGAAAGGGAATCTCATGCGTTCGATGTTGCTGATCGCCACAGCCCTGCTGTCCTTTGCCGCGACCATGACCTTTGAGTCCTCCGATGCCAATGCGGTGGTTTGCGCCCGCGGCGTCTATCGCGCCGGATGCGCCGGCTATCGCGGCGCGGTCGTCGTGCGAAGGCCGCCCGTCGCCGGCTGCCGCTGGGTATGGGTCGGCGGGGTCAAGGTCCGCCGCTGCTACTGAGCTTTTCGGCGCCAGCAGGATAGACGCGCGCGCGCATTTTCCCTCTGGCGTTCCCGCCGGAGGGCTATTAGTCTGGACCCAAATTGTAAGTACACTGTCAATCTGGGAGGCAGACGTTGCGGATCGCCGTGATCGGCGGAGGGCCCGGCGGGCTCTATTTCGCCTATCTCTGGAAGAAGCGTCATCCTGACGCCGAGATCGACCTGTTCGAGCAGAACGCGGCCGGCGCCACCTGGGGCTTCGGCGTGGTGTTCTCCGAGCAGGCGCTGGACTTCCTGCGCGCCGACGACACCGAGACAGTCGATGCCATCGCGCCCGGGATGGAGAGCTGGAAGAACATCACCCTCAATCTGCGCGGCGAGAGCGTCGAGATCGACGGTGTCGGGTTCTCCTCGATCGGCCGGCTCAAGCTGCTGACGATCCTGCAGGAGCGCGTGCGCAGCGCCGGCGTCACGCCGCACTTCGACACCGTGGTGCAGTCCCTCGATCAACTCAGCGGTTACGATCTAATCGTCGCCGCCGACGGGCTGAACTCGATGGTCCGGCGTGGCTTCGAGGCTGCCTTCGGCGCGTCGGTCTCGCATTCCTCCAACAAATTCGCCTGGTACGGCACCACGAAACCCTTCGCCACGCTGTCGCAGACCTTCGTGGCGACCGAGCGCGGCAGCTTCAACGCCCATCACTATCGGTATGCGAAGGACATGAGCACCTTCCTGGTCGAATGCGACGCCGCGACCTGGGAAGCTTACGGCTTCGCCGACAAGAGCATCGAGCAATCGCAGGCGATCTGCGAACAGGTATTTGCCGCGACGCTGGACGGCCACCGGCTGATCTCGAACAAATCGGTGTGGCGCAATTTTCCGTGGATCTGGAACGAGCGCTGGTCCCACGGCAACATGGTGCTGATCGGCGACGCCTTGCATTCCGCGCATTTCTCGATCGGCTCGGGCACGCGGCTGGCGATCGAGGACGCGATTGCGCTGACCAAGGCACTGGAGAGCGAGGGCGGCATCGCCGCCGCGCTTCAACGTTATGAGAGCGAGCGCAAGCCGATCGTGAAGAAGCTCGTCACCGCGGCGCGGACCAGCGCCGACTGGTACGAGCATTTCCCGGTGCACATGAAGCTCGACCTGATGGACTTCGCCTACAGCTACATCACCCGCTCCGGCCGGATCGACGACGCGCGGCTGCGCGCGATGTCGCCCGGGTTCATGGCCCGCTACGAAACCGCAAAGGGACAATCATGACCGGGATCACCGACCAGGTTCCGCAGGACAACCCCGGTGCGCGCGAGATCGGCTTTACGATCCCCGAACGCTATAATGTGAGCCGCATCCTGTTCGACAATCTCGGCAACGGAAACGCCGAACGCCTGGCGCTGACCGGCCCGGCCGGCACGCGGACCTATCGCGAACTCTGCGCCGACGCGGCGCGCTGGGGCCACGCCTTCCTGTCGCTCGGACTGAAACGCGGCGACCGCATCCTGCTGTTCCTCGACGACACCCCGGCCTACCCCGCGGCATTCTTCGGCGCGGTGCGGGCAGGCTTCGTGCCGCTGCTCATCAACACGCTGACGACACCGGAGCTGCTCCAATTCTATCTGTCCGACGCCGGCGCGCAGGTCGCGGTCACCGATGCCGAATTCTGCACGCGTTTCAATGCGGAGGCCTGCAAGGACACGCCGCTGCGCACGCTGGTCGTGGTGAACGGCATCGCAGGCGATCACGCCGTGGCCGGGACACGCAACGCCGGCGAATGGCTGGATAGCTTTCCGACCGAGCTGGACGCGGCCGACACCCACCGCAACGAGATGGCGTTCTGGATGTATTCGTCGGGCTCGACCGGCCGCCCCAAGGGCATCGTGCATCTGCAGCACGACATGGCCTATAGCGAGCGCGCCTTCGCACGCAGCGTGCTGAAGCTCAAGCCCGGCGACATCTGCTTCTCGGTGCCGAAGATCTTCTTCGCCTACGGTTTCGGCAATTCGATCACGTTTCCCTTCTCTGTCGGTGCGGCCACGCTGCTGCTGCCGGGCCAGCCGAAGCCGGCCGCGATCTTCGCGGCGATCGGACAGTACCGGCCGACCGTGTTCTTCGGCCTGCCGACGCTCTATATCTCGCTGACCAAGGCCGAGGGCGCGGACGCTGCCGATTTCTCCTCGCTGCGGATGGCGGTCTCGGCAGCCGAGGTGCTGTCGGCCGAGGTCTTCAACGGCTGGAAGCAGCTCACCGGGCTCGAGATCATCGAGGGCCTCGGGTCGACCGAGGTGCTGCACGTCTATCTCAGCAACCGCGCGGAGCAGAAGAAGCTCGGCGCCGCGGGCCTACGCGTCCCCGGCTACGAGATCATGCTGCGCGACAGCGACGGCCGCGAGGTCGGCGACAATGAGGAAGGCATCCTGTGGGTGCGCGGCGATTCCGCCACCCCGCTCTACTGGAACCGACCGGACAAGACCGCCGAGACCGTGCGCGAGGACGGCTGGATCTACACCGGCGACCGCTTCATGCGCGACAGCGACGGTTTCCATTTCTTCCGCGGCCGCGCCGACGATCTGATCAAGATCTCCGGCCAGTGGGTCTACCCGCTGGAAGTCGAACTCTGCCTCGCCGATCACCCCGACGTCCGCGAATGCGCCGTCTACGCCGCCGAATTGCCGGACCGACGCATGACGCTGCGGGCCGTGGTGGTGATGAACAAGGCCGGCTTCGACAGCGACGAGGCGACGCGGCGGCTGCAGGACTACGTCAAGACGAAGCTGCTGCCTTATAAATATCCGCGCGAGGTGAAATTCATCGACGAGCTGCCCAAGACCGGTACGGGGAAGATCGATCGCCAGGCGGTGATGCGGATGTGAGTGGTGCTGTGGAGATAGCGCACCGCGTTGCTGTTGCCTGATCTCAATCTCGACATCCAGCCCGGGGCTCACCCCTCTCCCCAACCCTCCCCCGCAAGGGGGGAGGGAGCCCGAGCAGCGTACTCACCTCACGTACACACTCATCTTGCTCTCTCGTCGTCGCGGAGATCGTAGGGATCACTGACGTAAGGAGGGCACGGGTGGAGGGG
>NZ_VKHP01000253.1 GCF_010811875.1 Bradyrhizobium uaiense | reverse complement strand
CCTGCTCGACGAGCCGTCGTCCGGCCTCAATGTCGAGGAGACCGACGACATGTCGTTCTGGATCCGTGACATGAAGAGCGAGCTCGGCATCACCGTGCTGATGGTCGAGCACGACATGACCCTGGTCAACCGCGTCTCGGACCGCGTGATCGCGTTGAACTACGGCCGCGTGCTGGCGATGGGCTCGCCCTCCGAGGTGCAGCACCATCCCGACGTCGTCGCAGCCTATCTCGGCGCATGAGGATGATGCCATGAGCACGCCGGACATCATCCTGAAGCTCTCCAACATCGAGAGTTACTATGGGCCGATCATGGCCATCCGCGGCATCAGCCTCGAGGTGCCGCGCGGCCGGATCGTGACGCTGCTCGGCGCCAACGGCGCCGGCAAGACCACGGTGTTGAAGACGATCTCCGGCATCCTCGACCCGCAGAAGGGCTCGATCGAATTTTTGGGCAAGCCGATCCAGCGCATGGAGGCCGACCGGATCGTGCGGCTTGGCCTCAGCCACGTGCCTGAGGGACGCGAGGTGTTTCCGTTCCTGTCGGTGCGCGAGAACCTGATGATGGGCGCCTATCTGCGCAAGGACCGCGACGGTGTGGCGCAGGACCTCGAGCGCGTCTACGGCTATTTTCCACGGCTGAGGGAGCGGCTCGGCCAGCCAGCCGGCCAGCTTTCGGGCGGCGAGCAGCAGATGCTGGCGATCGGACGCGCGCTGATGAACCGGCCGACGCTGCTGCTGCTCGATGAGCCGTCGCTTGGGCTGTCGCCGATCCTGGTGAAGGAGATCTTCACCATCATCCGCCGCGTCAACGAGGAGCAGGGCATGTCGATCCTGCTGGTCGAGCAGAATGCCAAGATCGCGCTGGAGACGGCCCACTACGGCTATGTGCTGGAGATCGGCCGCGTCGTCTTGAACGACACCTGCGAGCGGCTGATGAATTCACCAGATATCCAGGAGTTCTATCTCGGCGCCAAGGAAGCCGGCGCCCGGGGTGAGCGGCGCTGGAAAAAGAAGAAAACCTGGCGCTAGGAAGGTTGGCGTCGACGAAAGTCGACGCTGCGCTGCGGGAGAGTTGGAGCTAGATTTCAGGCCTGTTTCGCAAACAAGACCGGCACCCGAGCCGGCGCGTGAAACAAGCGGCAGAGGAGGGAGCGCGCATGGCAGGACCAGCGGTGCTGACGGTTGCCGACACGATCGCGCGGAGCTTTCTGCTCGCGGTGCAAACGCGTGGCGACAGGCCCGCGATCCGCGAGAAGAAGTTCGGCATCTGGCAGCCGACCAGCTGGCGCGAATGGCTGCAGATCTCCAAGGACATCGCCTTCGGCCTGCATGCGACCGGCTTCCGCCCCGGCGACGTCGCCTCGATCATCGCCAATGCGGTGCCGGAATGGGTCTATGCCGACATGGGCATCCTGTGCGCCGGCGGCGTGTCGTCCGGCATCTATCCGACCGATTCCGCAGCGCAGGTCGAATATCTCGTCAATGATTCCCGCACCCGGGTGATCTTCGTCGAGGACGAGGAGCAGCTCGACAAGGTGCTGGCCTGCCGGTCGCGCTGTCCGACGCTGGACAAGATCGTCGTGTTCGACATGGAGGGCCTCTCCGGCTTCTCCGATCCGATGGTGCTGTCGCTCGCCGAATTCACCGCGCTCGGCCGCAACCATGCCCAGGGCAATGACGCCTTGTGGGATGAGATGACCGGCAGCCGCACGGCCGCCGATCTCGCGATCCTGGTCTACACCTCGGGCACCACGGGCCCGCCCAAGGGCGCGATGCATTCCAACCGCAGCGTGACGCACCAGATGCGCCATGCCAACGATCTCTATCCCTCGACCGACAGCGAGGAGCGGCTGGTGTTCCTGCCGCTCTGCCACGTCGCCGAGCGGGTCGGCGGCTATTACATCTCGCTCGCGCTCGGCTCGGTGATGAATTTCGCCGAGAGCCCGGAGACGGTGCCGGACAATCTGCGCGAGGTGCAACCGACCGCGTTCCTCGCGGTGCCCCGGATCTGGGAGAAGTTCTATTCCGGCATCACCATCGCGCTGAAGGACGCGACCCCGTTCCAGAACTGGATGTACGCCCGCGCGCTCGCGATCGGCAACCGGATGACCGAGTATCGCCTGGACGGCGAGACGCCGCCGCTGTCGCTGCGGCTCGCCAACCACGCTGCCTACTGGCTGGTGTTCCGCAACATCCGTCGCATGCTCGGGCTCGACCGCTGCCGGATCGCGTTGACCGGCGCTGCGCCTATCTCGCCGGATCTGATCCGCTGGTATCTCGCGCTCGGCATCGACATGCGCGAGGTCTACGGCCAGACCGAGAATTGCGGCGTCGCGACCATGATGCCGGCCGACCGCATTAAGCTCGGCTCGGTCGGCAAAGCCGCGCCCTGGGGCGAGGTGATGATCTGTCCGAAGGGCGAGATCCTGATCAAGGGCGACTTCCTGTTCATGGGTTATCTCAACCAGCCGGAGAAGACCGCCGAGACGATCGACGCAAAGGGCTGGCTGCACACCGGCGACGTCGGCGCGATCGACAATGAAGGCTATGTCAAGATCACCGACCGGATGAAGGACATCATCATCACCTCCGGCGGCAAGAACGTCACGCCGTCCGAGATCGAGAACCAGCTCAAATTCTCACCCTATGTCTCGGACGCGGTCGTGATCGGCGACAAGCGGCCGTATCTCACCTGCCTGATCATGATCGATCAGGAGAATGTCGAGAAATACGCCCAGGACCAGGACATTCCGTTCACCAACTACGCGAGCCTGTGCCGGGCCCGCGAGATCCAGGACCTGATCCACCGCGAGGTCGAGGCGGTCAACGCGAAATTCGCGCGCGTCGAGACCATCAAGAAATTCTGCTTGATCGAGCGCCAGCTGACGCCCGAGGACGAGGAACTGACGCCGACCATGAAGCTGAAGCGCAGCTTCGTGAACAAGCGCTACGCGGCCGAGATCGACGCCATGTATGGCGCGCGGGCGGTGGCATAGCGAAGAGACGGGATTGGCGAGGGAGCGAGCAGGCCCGACCCTTCGCTCAGCATGGGCCACTGTAAGGAGGAGACTGCAATGTCGAAATCGCTGAAGGCGCTGGGCCTTGCGGTGAGCGCGCTGGCGCTGACCTGTCTGCCGGCCGCAGCCCAGACCAAGGTCACCAATGAAGGCATCTCACCGACCGAGATCGTGATCGGAACGCATCAGGATTTGTCCGGCCCGATCAAGGTCTGGGGCGTTCCGGTGTCGAACGGCATGAAGATGGCGGTTGAGGAGATCAACGCCGGCGGCGGCATCAACGGCCGCAAGATCAAGATGATCCTGGAGGACAACGGCTACGACCCGAAGAAGGCCGTGCTGGCCTCGCAGAAGATGGTCGAGCGCGACAAGGTGTTCGCGATGATCGGCCCGATGGGGTCGCCGACCGTGCTTGCGGCGCAGGATATCCTGTTCGATGCGGGCGTGCTGCAGCTGTTCCCGCTGACCGCCGCCGAATTCACCTTCAAGTTCGATCCCGCCAAGCCGCAGGAGCGGCTGAAGTTCAACAACCTCCTGCCTTATGTCGAGAGCACGCGCGCCGCGCTCAAATACATGATGGAGTGGAAGAACTTCAAGAAGCCCTGCATCATGCACCAGGACGACGAGTACGGTAAGAACGTGCTCGACGGCTTCACCCAGCAGCTCGGCGCGATGAAGGTGCCGCCGGCCTCGGTCACGAGCTACAAGCGCGGCGCCTCCGACTTCTCGGCGCAGGTTGCCAAGATGAAGTCCGACGGCTGCGATCTCGTCGTGCTCGGCACCGTGATCCGCGAAACCATCGGCGCGATGAACGAGGCCAGAAAGCTCGGCTGGGACGTGACCTTCCTCGGCGCCACCCCGACCAACGTGCTCGAGGTGCCGGCGCTCGGCAAGGAGGCTGTCGAAGGGCTCTACGCCGCCTCGGGCTTCGAGATTCCCTATGAGGACACCGCCAAGGGCAAGGTCAAGGACTGGTTGGTCAACTACAAGAAGATGTTCAACACCGACGCCAACACCCAGGCGATCATCGGCTACAACGCGGTGATGACCTTCGCCTTCTACGCGCAGAAGGCGGGCAAGGATATCACCGGCCAGAAGATGCTCGACGCGCTGGAGTCAGGCGACAAGTTCCTCGACATCTTCAGCTCGCCGCCGACCAGGTTCTCCAAGACCGATCATCTCGCCAACACGATCACCCAGGTGCAGCAGGTCAAGGGCGGCCGCTGGGTTCTGGTGAAGGACAATCTGATGTTCTGATCAGTCCAGAACTCCAACCGGCCGTCACTGCGAGCCACCCGGTCGGCGCGAAGCGCCGCCGGATGACAGGCTCCGCGAAGCAATCCATCATTCCGCAAGCGCGGCGGCATGGATTGCTTCGTCGCTTCGCTCCTCGCAATGACGACTTACGGCCGTTACGTCCCGTAGTGATCAGTTCACCGCCCCGCCGGCCGCCACGCGGCCTCGGTGACCAGCGGCGCATCGACGTAGCGGCTGACGCCATTCTGGTCGATCACGAAGGTCGGCCGGAAACTCCTGATGTCGCTGTCTTCGATCATCGCCATGCGGCGGTTGTCGAGCGTCAGCCAGTGGCCGTCGAGCCGCGCTGCGACCACGGCATGGTCCCCGCCGCCGAGCACGTCATGCATCACGACAATGCGCAAATCTTCCGACGCGATGCCGGCCTTGCCGAGCGCCACGAATTTCGCAATCGCATAGTCCTCGCAATCGCCGCTGCCGCGGGCAAGCGTGGCGAGCGGCGTGGCCCAGACGTCGGGCTCGCCGTAAGTTGCGAGATCGCTGCCCGGGCGGATCGCCAGATTGATCGCGCGGTTGATCTCGCCGAGCCGGGCGCGGCCGTTGCGCGCGCGACCGGCATCGACGATCGCCAGGAACCGCAGCGCCTCCGGCGAAGTGCACCCTGCGCGGTCGTTCTCGCAGGCTGCGAGCTGCGCCAATTCGTCAGCAAGCTGGCGCTGCACGCCGAGCCATTTGTCGTGCAGGCCGCCGCCGGCAAGCAGGCTGGTCGCAAGGCCAAACGGTTCGGTCGACTTTCTGAGCACGGAGGCAGGGCCGGGCGAAAGCAGCGAGGCGGCATTGAGCTCGGCAATTGGCGCGGCCATCGCCAGGCCGAAGCCCAGCATGACGGCGCGCAGCGCAAACGAGCGAAGCGAGTTACCCATGTGACACCCCCTGTCCGCTCATCGACGGGTGGATACTGCACCGCGCACGCGACCGGATCGTTTCATGCCGGCAGCATGGCCAACGATCCCTTCGAATCGACTTAAGATGTGGGGAATCCGGGCGGCAGCCTAAAGGGCGTGTGGTCCGGGTCCCGAAAACTTTACCGGTTTGTGAAACGAACCGGCGAACCTTTTTCCACTGCGAAACGCCTCATCCTCGCCTTCTGGTTAACCCGGCCGGTCCGCGCACGGGATAGCTGTGATTTGTAAGCCAGGTCACAGCTTTAGCCGGAAAAATCGGGTCAAATGCCCTCTCGGGGCTGCGGGGAAATAAAGGCAAGTAGAGAAATGCCAGTCAATACCACGAATACGTGGTTCAGTACGCATCTTGGCTTAAATCCCATCTCATGGTACCGTCCGGTAAGTTCGGACTACACGATTCATCTAAGAGTGAGCCAAGTCACACCCGCTCAAACGGCGCGACCAGAGCACCTTGCGAAAGCAAAGGATGGTTTCGCCAAGCTTTATCCGATGATATGCAGGCGTAATCATTCGGATATTTTACCAATATTAACCCTCGTGCGGTGATCCGCAGTGAACTTTGTTGGGAAATTCGACGGCCATTCGCCGAGCGCGGACCCTTATGTCCGCGGATCGGCATACGTCGAAAGCGTTACCTCGCATGCTCCGCCTGGCGCGATCACGGTCGACGACGGGCAATTGCTGTTCACCGGCGACTTCAAGCGGACCGGGCTCGATCTCGTCATCTCGAAGGACGATCGGGAACTCGTCCTGCGCGACTACTTCAAGGGCGAGAAGCACGCCGCCCTGGCATCGCCTGAAGGCGCGCATCTCACCGGCGATCTCGTCAACGCGCTCACCGGCTACACCCAATATGCGCAGGCCGGCGGCGCTGCCGAACCGGCCAAGGTCATCGGCCATGTCACCAAGCTGGCGGGCAGCGCCACCGCCATTCGCAACGGCGTTGCGATCGTCCTGAACCAGGGCGACAACGTCAACAAGGGTGACGTGGTGCAGTCCGGCGGCGACTCGACGCTCGGCATCACCTTCATCGACGGCACCGTGTTCGGTCTCGGACCGAACGCCAAGATGGTGCTGAACGAGATGATCTATGACCCGAACGGGTCGAGCAATTCGTCGTTGATGAGCCTCGTCTCGGGCACGATCTCGTTCGTGGCCGGCGCCGCCGCCAAGCATGGCGACATGAAGGTCGATACGCCGGTCGCGACCATGGGCATCCGCGGCACCGCGGTGCTCGTCGAGATCGATTTCGACGTCCAGGGCACCGGTGGCGTGCCGCCCGCCAAATTCCAGGTGCTGGTCGAGCCCGATGGCACCACCGGCTCCTACATCCTGTTCGACAAGACGACGCTCAATCCGATCGCAACCGTCGATCAGGCCGGCACCCAGACCATCGTCAACGGCCAGGGCAGCGTCAGCTTCGTCTCGTCGGCGCAACTGTCGACCGACGCGCAGAAGCTGATCTCCGATGTCTTCGCGTTGAAGTTCACTGACAATTCCAATCCCAACACCAAGCTGACGACGAACTTCACGGACAGCATCGTCCCGTTCACGACCATCCTCAAGCTCGCTACCGGCGACGCTGTCGTGCCGACAAGCTTTCTGCTGGGTTTGACCAACGATACCCAGTCACAGACCGCGCCCAGCAAGTCCGACCATATCCCCGGGGCGCCGCATGTCGTGACACAGGATGGCGCGTTCACCGAACTGCCTGGGCAGACCCATAGCGGGCAGCCCAACACGGTGACCGGCCAGATCACATGGGTGGACGTCAATCTCGGCGACAAGCCGACAGCGACGGTCAGTTTCAATTCGTTCAGCTACCGGGACGCCAGCGGCCACGATGTGACTTCGTCGCTGACGGCGGCGGAGCGGGCGGCCATCAATGCCGTCGAGATCCCGCTGCTGCTCGACCCCAATCCGCAGAACACCAATATCGGCTCGGCGACCTGGACCTACAGCCTTGCCGACGGCGCGTTCGATTTTCTGGCCGCCGGCGAAACGCTGACGCTGACCTATCTCGTGCGCGTCGATAACAACTACCAGCTGAGCAACGAGACCGGCTTCCAGATCATCACCATCACGATCACCGGCACCAACGACACGCCGGTCGTGACGTCTGCGGCGCAGGTCGGCTCGATCACCGAACTCCCGTGGACGACGAATTCCGCCGCGCCGGATGCGGCGCACGGCACGGTGACGTTTACCGATGCGGACCTGACCGACACGCATTCGATCACCATCACGGGCGTCACCGAGGCCGGCGTCACCAGCGGACTTGCCAACCAGGCCTCCGTGCTGAGCTGGCTGTCGCTGGGTGCACTGACCGATTCGACTGATGGCGTGACCGGATCGCGCTCCTGGACGTTCTCGGCCGCCGACAAGAGTTTCGACTATCTCGCCGCGGGCGAGACGCTGACGCTGGTCTACACGATCCAGATCGACGATCATCATGGCGGCGTCGTCACGGTCCCCGTCACGATCACGATCGTCGGCACCGACGACAAGCCGGTGATCACGTCGCCGACCCAGGCGGCTGCCATCACCGAGACCGAAGGGGTGACCGGTTCGACGAAGCCGGATACCGCGTCCGGAACGGTCACCTTCACCGACGTCGATCTCAGCGACACCCACAGCGTCACCGTGGCCGGGGTCACCGAAACGGGCGTGACCAAGGGGCTTCCCGATCAGGCGACGATACTGAGCTGGATATCGCTCGGCACCCTGAAGGATTCGACCGGCGGCGTGACCGGATCGAGCGGCTGGACGTTCTCGGCCGCCGACAAGAATTTCGACTATCTCGCTGCCGGCGAGAAGCTGACGCTGACCTACCTGATCCAGGTCGACGACCATCATGGCGGCGTCGTCACCCAGCCCGTGACGATCACCATCACGGGCACCAACGACGTCCCGACGTTTGCGTCGGAGCCGCCGACGGCGACCATCGCCGAGCAACCCCACACGACGGGTTCATCGAAGCCGGACGTCGCCCAGGGCGTGGTGGCGTTTGCCGACGTCGATCTCAGCGACACTCACACCGTGTCGATCACCGGCGTGGCGGAAACCGGAACGACCACGGGCCTGCCCGAGGACGAGTCGACGATCCTGAACTGGCTCTCGCTGGGGACGCTGACCGACTCGACCGGCGGGGTGGCCGGATCGCAGGCCTGGACCTTCTCGGCCGCCGACAAGAATTTCGATTATCTCGCCGCCGGCGAGACGCTGACGCTGACCTACACCGTCAAGATCGACGACCATCATGGCGGCGTGATCAGCGAACCGGTGACGATCACGATTACCGGCAGCAACGATGCGCCAATTGTCACCTCGGCGCCGCAGGCGGCCACCATTGCCGAGCAACCCGACACGACCGGTTCATCCAAGCCGGACAGCGCATCGGGCACGGTGACGTTCACCGACGTGGACCTCAGCGACATCCACTCCGTCACCATTACCGGCGTGGCGGAAGCCGGGGCGACCACGGGTCTGCCCGCGGACACGTCCACCGTCCTGAACTGGCTGTCGCTGGGCACGTTGACGGATACCACCAACGGCGCGACGGGATCGTCCACCTGGACCTTCTCGGCCGCGGACAAGAATTTCGATTACCTCGCCGTCGGCGAGACGCTGACGCTGACCTACACGATCCAGATCGATGACCATCATGGCGGTGTCATCACCACGCCTGTGACCATCACGATCAACGGCGCCAACGACACGCCGACGCTCGCGGACGTCAATGCCGGCACGCTCACCGATACCGCGGCCTATGACACGTTCAGCCCGCTGACCGGCACGCTGCACGGCCATGACGTCGACGATGGTGAGACCGCGACGCTGACCTACGCCGGCCTCAATTCGGACCACGTTGCCGTCAATTCGGTCATCACGGGCCTCTACGGCTCGCTCACGGTCAATAAGGACGGCACCTACAGCTATGTTCCCAATGATGCCGCGATCAACGCGTTGGCCAAGGGGACTTATGCCGACACGTTCACTGTCGAGACGATCGACGCGCACGGCGCGGCCGGGACCGCGACGTTGACGATCGATGTCGTCGGCGCCAATGACGCGCCCGTGATTCATACCGATAACGTCACCATCGTCGAAAACGCCAACGGGACCGAGACAATCTCCGGCCTGACCGTGACGGACGTCGATGCAACCGCTGTCGAGAATTTCACCCTGGCAGCCACGACGGCCGGTTCAGGCAGCAGCGTGACGCCACCAGCGCAGGCCGGCCACCTGGCGGATATCAACGCAGCCCTCGCATCGTCGGTCCTCACCTATCACCCGGGCACCGCGCCGACCGACACGGTCACGCTCTCCGTGACCGACGGCAATGGCGCGAGCGATACGGTCAACCTGATCTTCAACGTTCAGCAAAACCCGACCGCGCCGGTGACACTCACGAGCACCGCCGGCAAGGACGTGCTGTTCGGGACGGCGGGTTGCCAGGACCAGTTTGTGTTCGCGGCGAACTTCAACCACGACACGATCATGAACTTCAAGCCCGGCCTCGACCATATCGACCTCACCGCTGTCGTCTCGACCAGCAGCGTCGATACCTGGATCAGCCAGCACGTCGCGCAATCGCCGACCAACGCGGCGGATACGCTGATCACCATCGACAGCGCGGACACCATTACGCTGCGCAACGTCACGCCCTCGGAGCTTGGCCACAACGACTTCCTGCTTCACGTCACCTGAAGGATCTCCTGGCCGCGCCGCCATGGGCGGTGCATTTGACCGGGCTGATTGTGCATTGCGCAGCTTGCGGCGATTGGAACAACTCCGCGCGCGTGATATCCAGACGGCATGAGACGGCTGAAGGCGATACGAAGGTGGTTCGGACGGCGCTTCGGTTATGCGCGGCTCGCCTGCGTCGGGCTGCTGATCGGCATCGCCGCGCTGCGGGTCGTGGATCCGGCTCCGGTGCAGGAGCTTCGCGTCAGGACGTTCGACACGTTCCAGGTGATCGAGCCGCGCCGGAAGACCGCGCGGCCGGTAACCATCGTCGATATCGACGAGAAGAGCCTCGCCGATACCCGGCTCGGGCAATGGCCCTGGCCGCGAACGCGGCTCGCCGACATCGTCACCAATCTCACCCGGCTCGGCGCCGTGGTGATCGCGTTCGACGCGGTGTTCTCCGAGCCGGATCGCCTCAACCCCGATATCGCGGCCGATACGTTCAGTAATCTCGACGAGGAAATGCGGGCCAGGCTGCGGCAGTTGCCGAGCAACGACAGCATCTTCGCCGAGGCCATCAGAAGCTCGCGCGTGGTGCTCGGCGAATCCGGTGGCCCCAACGTGCGCGCCGACCTCAATGAAAGGCTTCCGGTCACCGGGCTTGCGACGCTCGGCGAGGAGCCGCAGCCCTTTATGTTCATGTTTCCGGGGTTGTTGCGCAACGTGCCGGTGCTGGAGGAGGCCGCCGCAGGCCGCGGCCTGTTCACGATCAGGCCGGAGCGCGACGGCATCGTGCGCCGCGTCCCGATGATCATGGTGGCGCAAGGCGTCACCATGCCGTCGCTGAGCTTCGAGATGCTGCGGGTAGCGAGCGGCTCGGGCACGATCCTGATCAAGGCCGACAAGGCCGGTATCAAGAGCCTGGGCCTCAAGGGCTTCGCGATCCCGACCGATCTCCACGGCCAGCTCTGGATCCACTACGCCCGCCGCGACCCCTCGATCTATGTCTCGGCCGTCGACGTGCTGGACGGGCGCGTGTCGCCGGACAGAATTGCCGGCAAGCTGATCGTGATCGGCACCTCGGCAGTCGGGCTCAACGACATCAAGACCACGCCGGTGACGCCGGCGATGCCCGGCGTCGAGATTCACGCCCAGGTGCTGGAGAGCGCGCTGACCGGTGACGTGGTTTCGCAACCGAACTACGGCATCGGCATCGAGTTCTTCGCGGCGCTGATCATGGGGCTCCTGGTCATCGCCTTCGCGCCGAAGTTCGGCCCGATCACGCTCGTCGTCGTCGGCGGGTTGTTTGCCTCGGTGCTGATCGGCACCTCCTGGTATTTCTACTCCCAGCACCGGCTCCTGATCGATTTCACCTATCCGCTGATGTCGACCACGGCGATCTATCTCACCCTGATCTTCTCCGCCTTCGTGCGCGAGCAGCAGCAGCGCCGGCAGATCAGGTCGCAATTCGTGCAGTACATGTCGCCGGCGCTGGTTGAGCAGCTGGCGCAGTCGCCGGAGCGGCTCGTGCTCGGCGGCGAGGAGCGCGAGATGACCATCATGTTCTCGGACATGCGCGGGTTCACCTCGATCTCGGAAACCTACAAGCGCGACCCGCAGGGCCTCACGGCGCTGATGAACCGTTTCCTCACCCCGCTCACCAACGCGATCCTCGCGCGCAAAGGCTATATCGACAAATATATGGGCGACGCCATCATGGCGTTCTGGAATGCGCCGCTCGACGACAAGCAACACCACCTCAACGCCTGCGAGGCCGCGCTCGACATGCTGGAGCGCGTCGACCAGCTCAACGAGACGCGCGAGCAGGAGGCCAAGGACGGCGGTCACGTCTATGTGCCGCTCAACATCGGCGTCGGCCTCAACACCGGCACCTGCGTGGTCGGCAATATGGGATCCGATCTGAAGTTCAATTATTCGGTGCTCGGCGACAGCGTCAATCTAGCGGCGCGACTCGAGGGGCAGTCCAAGGAGTACGGCTTCCCGATCATCGTGGGATCGAAGACCGCGCTCGCGGTGAAGGAGAAGTTCGCGATCCTCGAGCTCGACTTCATCATGGTCAAGGGCAAGAAGGAGCCCGAGGTGATCTATGCGATCGCCGGCCGCGAGGACGTTGCCCAATCGGGCCGTTTCCAGCGGTTGCGCAACCTGACCATCGAGATGCTCGCCTGCTACCGCGGCCGTGATTGGGACGGCGCGCTGGCCGCGATCGAGCGTGGCCGCAAGACCGACGAGGCGCAGTCGTTGCAATACCTCTACCGCCTCTATGAGGCGCGCATCCGCGCCTTCCAGAAAGAGCCGCCGCCGGACGATTGGGACGGCGCGTTTGCGTTGACGACGAAATAGGCGCCGCAAACTCCGTGTCGTCCCGGTTGACGACGAAAATAGACGCCACAAACCCGGCGTCGTCCCGGCGAAAGCCGGGACCCATACGCCGCGGCCGACGGAAAGGGCAAGCGGCCGGACGGCGTTCTAACAACACCCATTCGTGGTTATGGGTCCCCTGCTTTCGCAGGGACGACGGTGGAGCGGTTTACTCCACCCCGATCTGCGTCAGATCCTGGAACCAGTGCTGTGCCTGCACGAAGGTTTTGACCTTCGGTGACAGCGCGTGCGGATTGGTGTCGTGCACCACCCACACCAGCGCGGCGTCGTCGACGATCAGCGCGTGCGCCTGCGCCAGCAGCGCATCCTGTTTCGTGCTGTCGAAGGTCTGTTTGGCCTCGTCGATCAGCGCGTCGACCTTCGGGTTCTTGTAGCCGCCCCAGTTGACGCCTGTCGGCGCCACCTGGCCGGAATGGAAGAACCGCACGATGGCATACAGCGGATCCGAGGTGACATAGGCGATGTTGTTGGCGGTGATGCCGGTGTTCATCTCGTCGGCCGCGCCCTTGCGCCAGTGCGAATAAAGCGTCTCGAGCTCGACCACCTTGAAGTCGATATCGATGCCGATCTCCTTGAAGCTCTGCTGCAGGAATTCGTTCATCGGCAGCG
>NZ_VKHP01000252.1:7500-12963 GCF_010811875.1 Bradyrhizobium uaiense | reverse complement strand
CGCGGGCTGTCCTCCCCCGCAAGGGGCGGTATCCGTGAGACACACCGCGACGATCAACGCGTGAGGTGAGCACACGGATCAGGCTCCCTCCCCCCTTGCGGGGGAGGGTCAGGGAGAGGGGTGCCGCTTGCTCCGCTGGAGAATTGAGACTGCCCCATCACCGCAACCGACGCGATCACGGCCGCCGAATCTCGGAAGAAATGAATATTCCTCAATCGGTTAGCGGCGCCGCAAACTGACGCCTTGACCGCTCTCACAACCCGCAGTAGCTTCATCTCGGAATACGGAATTCCGTATTCCATATTGGACTGATGGCATGATCCCGTTGGACCCGCTTCCGAACCTCATCGACCAGGTCTATGGGCGGCTGCTCGAAGCGATCATCGACCGCTCGCTGCTGCCCGGTCAGCGCATCACCCAGAACGAACTTGCCGAACGGCTCGGCGTCTCACGCCAGCCGATCTCGCACGCGCTGCATCTGTTGCATCGTCAGGGCCTCGTCGCCGAAAGCGGCAAGCGCGGCTTCGAGGTGACGCAGCTCGATCCGCAGCGGATCCGCGAGCTCTATGAAGTTCGCGGCGCCATCGACGCGCTGGCGGCACGACTCGCGGCCGGCCGGGTCAGGGACGATCCCGCGGCCCGCGCACAGCTCGAGAGCGCGCTCGAAGCCGGACGCGCGATCGACGACAACGCTCCGCTGGCGCGCCTGATCGCGCTCGACGTCGACTTCCATAGCGCGATCTATCGGCTGGCGGGCAATTCCGCGATCGAGGAAATGATCACGCCGCAATGGCCGCATATGCGCCGCTCGATGGCGACCGTGCTCGCGGAGCTCGATTACCGCGGCAGCGCCTGGACCGAACACGAGACCATCGCTGCGCATATTTTCTCCGGCAATGCTGCCGCCGCCGAAGCCGCCGCACTGGCGCATGCGCAGACGGCAGGACGGATGACCGAGGAGAAGCTGAGGGCAATCGACGTGGCCGCGTGAACGAACAAAGCCGTCAAGCCCGGCCATGACGAAGAGAGAACAGAAGATAACAACAGGAGGAAAGCAGCATGAAACTGACCCCGGAGCAGATCGAATTTTTCCATCGCGAAGGCTGGCTGTTCCTGCCCGAACTGTTCAACCAGGAAGAGGTCGACTTGCTCGCGCGCGAGGCGGTCTCGATCTATGACGCCAACCGCCCCGAGGTGTGGCGCGAGAAGAGCGGCGCGCCGCGCACCGCCTTTGCCGCGCATCTCTACAACGAGGCGTTCGGCCTCCTCGGCGCCCATCCGCGCATGATCGACCCGATCGAGCAGCTGTTCGGCGAGAAGGTCTACATGCATCAGTTCAAGATCAACGCGAAGGCGGCCTTCACCGGCGACGTCTGGCAGTGGCACCAGGATTACGGCACCTGGAAGCGCGACGACGGCATGCCGGAGCCGCGCGCGATGAACATCGCGATCTTCCTCGACGAGGTGATGCCGATCAACGGCCCGCTGATGCTGGTGCCGCAGAGCCAGTCCGCCGGCGACCTGAAAGCCTCGCACGATCTCGAGACCACGTCCTACCCGCTGTGGACGCTCGATGAGGAGACGGTGACCCGCCTCGTCAAGCAGGGCGGCATCGTCGCCCCGACCGGCAAGCCCGGCGGCATGCTGATGTTCCACGGCAATCTGGTGCATGGATCGAGCGGCAACATCACGCCCTACCCGCGCAAGATCGTCTATCTGACCTTGAACGCGGTCTCGAACTACATCCGTACCCCGACGCGGCCCGACTACATCGCGCACCGCGACTTCACGCCGATCCAGACCGTCGCTGACGACGCGCTGTTGCGGCTCGCCCGTGCGCCGCGGCAGGCGGCGGAGTAAGCTCTCAGTCGTCATTCCGGGGCGCGACGAAGTCGCGCCCTCAGGTGCGCAATTGCGCACCGGAGAATGACGAGTTTTGAATAGTCGCGCGCTCCCCCGTGCGACTGCAGCATTGGTAACCAGCACATGAACCTGCATCACCTCCTCAAAACCCGCGCCGCCGCCGGCAAGCCGGTGCGCGTTGTCCTGATCGGCGCCGGAAAATTCGGCTCGATGTTCCTGTCGCAGGTGCCGCACACGCCGGGGCTCGAAGTGCCTGTGATCGTCGATCTCGACCGCGACCGCGCGCGCGAGGCGTGCCGCACGGTCGGCTGGGACGACGCACGGATCAATGCGACCACCTTCACCGATGACGGCGCGCGGGCGATCGCCGGCGGCGCATTCGACGTCGTGGTGGAAGCGACCGGCAATCCCGCCGTCGGCATCCGCCATGCCCGCGCGGCGATATCAGCCGGCAAGCATGTCGTGATGGTCAATGTCGAGGCCGACGTGCTGGCCGGACCGCTGCTCGCCGAAGAAGCGCGCAAGGCCGGCGTGGTTTATTCGCTCGCCTATGGCGACCAGCCGGCGCTGACTGCGGAGATGGTCGACTGGGCGCGCGCCACGGGCTTTCGCGTCGTCGCCGCCGGCAAGGGCACCAAATATCTGCCGGCCTATCACGACGTGACGCCGGAGGGCGTGTGGCAGCATTACGGGCTCACCGCGGGCGAAGCGCAATCCGCCGGCATGAACCCGCAGATGTTCAACTCCTTCCTCGACGGCACCAAATCCGCGATCGAGATGGCGGCGATCGCCAACGCCTGCACGCTCGACGTGCCGTCGGAAGGCTTGCTGTTTCCGCCCTGCGGCGTCGACGACCTGCCGCATGTGATGCGGCCGCGCGACAAGGGCGGCGTGCTGGAAAAATCCGGCATCGTCGAGGTGGTGTCGTCGCTGGAGCGCGACGGCCGTCCGGTGTTTCGCGATCTGCGCTGGGGTGTCTATGTGGTGCTGGAGGCGCCGAATGATTATGCCGCCGATTGCTTCAAGCAGTACGGCCTCAAGACCGACTCATCCGGCCGCTATGCGGCGATGTACAAGCCGTATCACCTGATCGGGCTTGAGCTGAACATCTCCGTGCTGTCGGCGGCGCTGCGCAACGAGCCGACCGGGCAGCCGCGCGGCTTCCGCGGCGACGTCGCAGCGGTGGCGAAACGCAATCTGCGCGCCGGCGAGATGCTCGACGGCGAAGGCGGCTACACGGTGTGGGGCAAGCTGATGCCCGCCTCCGCCAGCCTCGCCGCCGGCGCACTGCCGATCGGGCTCGCGCATCGCGTCAAGCTGAAGAACGACGTCGCCCACGGGGCTGTCGTGCGCTGGAACGACGTCGAGGTCGACGAGAGCAACGACACGATCAAGACGCGCAAGGCGATGGAGCAGGCGTTTTCGCGGTAGTGTCTTCGTTCACCTCTCCCCGCTCTTTGCGGGGAGAGGTCGGATCGCATCGCAAGATGCGATCCGGGTGAGGGGCGAGGCAGGCTGCTCAACAAACAGCAAAGTGCCCGCCGGATGGATGCCCCTCACCCCGCCCTCTCCCCGCAAGAGCGGGGCGAGGGAGAAGAGAGAGCGCGCCGAACAACTACGGCAGCAGCCGGCCCGCCTTCGCCAGCTTGAACCACTTCCGGAACATCGCCTCGGTGTCCATCATCTCGGTGAAGCCGGCCTGGTTGATCTTCACCGTCGACACGATCGAGGGCGGACCCGACTCAGTTTGGCCATAGCGCATGCTGTAATCGGCATATTGGAACGACAGGCCGACGAACTCTTCCAGACCGGGCGCGATCAGATCGTGCTTCCTACGCAGCTCGTCCCAGCGCGGAATCCACTTCGGATATTCCTGCGCCAGCGACAGCGGCACATGCCGGCCGGGCGCCATCTCGAGCGCATCTGCGACCGCCGGCCAGATATTTTCCCAAGTGAAGACGTCGCCATTGGTGACGTTGAACGCTTCATTGCGCGCGGTCTCGGCATCGCCCGACCAGGCGATTGCGCGCGCCAGGAGATCGACGTCGACCGCCTGCGCGACGCGCGGCGCGCCGCCGGGATAATCCAGCGGCCTGCCCTGCTCGCGCAGCACCGCCGCATAGACGCCGAGCGGCGGGATCAGATCCATCGCGCCGCCCATGGCTTCGCCGATGATCAGCACCGGGCGCAGGATGCTCCAGTGCCAGCGCTTGCCCCGCTGCAGCTCACGCAGGAAATTCTCCTGCGCCCAATAGAAATTCGGTTGCTCGTACATTTCGGAGCGCCCCTCGCGCGCCGGCACGGTGAGCGGCCGGACATGCACGCCATAGGCCTTGGTGCCCTGCAGCAGCGCGACATGCTTGAGATCAGGCGCTGCGGGTTCGAGCACGCCCATCAGATTGCGCAGCATCCGGTCGTTGGTCTCGATCTGCCCGGCATCGCGCCAGCCATCGACGAGGCTGGGCGCCTCATAGAGCGCGGCATAGATCAGATGCGTCGCACCGCCGAGTTCGGCCGCGGCGCGGCGGCAATCCTCGGCGCTGGTGAGGTCGATCGGCACATGCCGCGCGCCATAGAGACCGCGCGGCTTACGGCGCGACAACGCAATGCGCTCGCAATCATCGGATGCTCCGAAGTGCCGCAAAGCGGCGCTGCCCACGAGGCCGGTCGCGCCGGCAATCACGACTTTCTTGTTGGCCATGTCCTTGAACTCCCGTCAACTCACCTGCCTTGCGTAGCAGATTGCGGCAGGACCGACAGGTATCGGATGAGACCCGCAGCGCCGATTTTCCCTCGCACCTGCAATGCGTGAGATACAAAAAAAGCCCCGGAGAATTTCTCCGGGGCTCTTTCTTGATTCGGCTTCGATTCGGATGACGGCTCAGTTGTCGTCGCTGCCGCCGAACTCTTCCATCAGCTTGTCGTAGCTCTTGGTCACGAGATCGATATTGCCCTTGTTCTCGACCGCGGGCGGCGGCGATTTCAGGGCTTCGTTGAGGTCGGCGAGCGCATCCTTCTTGTCCTTGGCCGACATCTTCTTGTCGGCCTGGACCTGGGCGATCTGCGCTTTCACCACGGCCTCGGGACCGACATACTTCTTGGTCTGCGGATCGAAGCCGCCGAGCACCAGCGAGATGTTGTCGACGACGCTGTTGTACTCGTCATAGCCGGCGAAGCCGTTCTTCTTGGCGATGGCCTCGAGCTGGGCAACGACCTTCGGATCGGGCTTGGCGTCCTGCGAAAGTTTTGCGGTGATCGGGTCCATTTCCTTGGCAGCGGCGATCGCACCGTCGATCTGCTTGTCGGTCAGCGCGATCTGCTTGATCGGCGCGGCCTGATCCTGGGCCGGAGCAGCAGCCTGTGCGGGCGCCGGCGCCATCTGCTGCTTGGCCTGCGCGAATGCGCCGCTGTTCGACGCTGCGGTGAAGGACGTCGCAAGACACGCGACGCTCAACGCAGCAAGTACGGGACGGACGATCTCACGCATGGAAGTCTCCTTGTTGAGGCAGGTTTGTCGCCGAGCTTCTTGAGTGGAACTAGTACGGAAATCGAAATGAACGGCCCATGAACTTTGGTCGTAGACGATGACCGGCAATCGTG
>NZ_VKHP01000252.1:0-5000 GCF_010811875.1 Bradyrhizobium uaiense | reverse complement strand
CCTTATTTAGACCAGTGAGCTGTTACGCTTTCTTTAAAGGATGGCTGCTTCTAAGCCAACCTCCTGGTTGTTTTGGGATTTCCACATCCTTTCCCACTTAGCCACGAATTAGGGGCCTTAGCTGTAGGTCCGGGTTGTTTCCCTCTCCACGACGGACGTTAGCACCCGCCGTGTGACTCCCGGATAGTACTCTCAGGTATTCGGAGTTTGGTTGGGTTTGGTAAGACGGTAAGTCCCCCTAGCCCATCCAGTGCTCTACCCCCTGAGGTATTCATCCGAGGCGATACCTAAATATCTTTCGCGGAGAACCAGCTATTTCCCAGTTTGATTGGCCTTTCACCCCTAACCACAAGTCATCGGAGTCTTTTTCAACAGACACCCGTTCGGTCCTCCAGTGAGTGTTACCTCACCTTCAACCTGCTCATGGCTAGATCACTAGGTTTCGGGTCTAATACAACGAACTTGACGCCCTATTCAGACTCGCTTTCGCTGCGCCTTCGCCTATCGGCTTAAGCTTGCTCGTTAAATTAAGTCGCTGGCCCATAATACAAAAGGTACGATGTCACCCAGAACGTATCTTGGGCTCCATCTGTTTGTAGGTGTCCGGTTTCAGGTCTATTTCACTCCCCTCGTCGGGGTGCTTTTCACCTTTCCCTCACGGTACTGGTTCGCTATCGGTCGCTGAGGAGTACTTAGGCTTGGAGGGTGGTCCCCCCGTGTTCAGACAGGATTACACGTGTCCCGCCTTACTCGTGGATACATCATCGCATTACTCGTACGGGGCTATCACCCTCTGAGGCCCAGCTTTCCTGACTGGTTCCGATTGTCTTTGATGTATCACTGGCCTGGTCCGCGTTCGCTCGCCACTACTAACGGAGTCTCGATTGATGTCCTTTCCTCCAGGTACTTAGATGTTTCAGTTCCCTGGGTTTGCTTAAAACCTCCTATTTTATTCGGAAGTCTCATACCTTCACTTGATAACTGGAAATCCAAAACCTCGCGGCTTGGTCTCAAACATGACTGTCCAAACCCCAAGATCGGAGATCTTGGAGTTCCAGCTATCGAAGGTGGGTTTCCCCATTCGGAAATCCGTGGATCAAAGCTTCTTCGCAGCTCCCCACGGCTTATCGCAGCGTAGCACGTCCTTCATCGCCTCTCAGCGCCAAGGCATCCACCGAACACCCTTAAGGCACTTGATTGCTCTCATTATCAATGTCCACACACTCGGCAGAATGTTGTCTGTACAACTGCCAGAAGACCGAAGTCTCAGGCGTGCATCCTCGATGAATGCGATTGCACAGCCGGACATTGACTAGAAAGACCAGCTTGCTTCGTAAGATCGGCCCGATAGCGAGGCGGTCAAGCTTCGCTACAAAGATCGTTTTACAACTCGCTCACCTCACTCATCTTGCGATGAATTTCGATGCGCGAGCGCCGAAAACGATCTGGAGATTAGGAATGGTACCCGCGAATTGCTTCGCAGATCCAAACTCGGATCGATCTCCTCTTTACGATGTCAGAAAACACGCACGTCACCGTCCATCCGGACCAATGAGTGCGAAGTGATGTTTCGCGGACGATTTGAACAGAGCTCCTGCACAAGGCGCATTGTCGAGCTTCAATTCCATCTGGTGGAGCCAGACGGGATCGAACCGACGACCTCATGCTTGCAAAGCACGCGCTCTCCCAGCTGAGCTATGGCCCCGTACCAGAAGACGAAGCGCATTGTTGATACCCGCTCGCCTTCGCCAAAGCTACGGCGCAGCAGCCTTCATCTTGAAAGGCCTGCCTAGCCGAAGCAGCGAAGCGCGAAGGCTGGTGGGCCTGGGAAGACTTGAACTTCCGACCTCACGCTTATCAAGCGCGCGCTCTAACCAACTGAGCTACAAGCCCCTAACACGAGAGACATGCCGGCGCGCACCCGACTTGCATCGGTGCGACGCACAGCGCTCAGCCCCTGGCGCGTGTTCGTCCGCGAAGAAAGAGAAACGAAGACGGCGAAATCCCGCCAATGGAGCTCAACAATCCTGAAATTGCTGGCCCCTGAATGTTTCTAAAACGATCCGATAGTGAGCGTGAGCTCGCTGAAGGATCATCCTTAGAAAGGAGGTGATCCAGCCGCAGGTTCCCCTACGGCTACCTTGTTACGACTTCACCCCAGTCGCTGACCCTACCGTGGCCGGCTGCCTCCCTTGCGGGTTAGCGCACCGTCTTCAGGTAAAACCAACTCCCATGGTGTGACGGGCGGTGTGTACAAGGCCCGGGAACGTATTCACCGTGGCGTGCTGATCCACGATTACTAGCGATTCCAACTTCATGGGCTCGAGTTGCAGAGCCCAATCCGAACTGAGACGGCTTTTTGAGATTTGCGAAGGGTCGCCCCTTAGCATCCCATTGTCACCGCCATTGTAGCACGTGTGTAGCCCAGCCCGTAAGGGCCATGAGGACTTGACGTCATCCCCACCTTCCTCGCGGCTTATCACCGGCAGTCTCCTTAGAGTGCTCAACTAAATGGTAGCAACTAAGGACGGGGGTTGCGCTCGTTGCGGGACTTAACCCAACATCTCACGACACGAGCTGACGACAGCCATGCAGCACCTGTCTCCGGTCCAGCCGAACTGAAGAACTCCATCTCTGGAGTCCGCGACCGGGATGTCAAGGGCTGGTAAGGTTCTGCGCGTTGCGTCGAATTAAACCACATGCTCCACCGCTTGTGCGGGCCCCCGTCAATTCCTTTGAGTTTTAATCTTGCGACCGTACTCCCCAGGCGGAATGCTTAAAGCGTTAGCTGCGCCACTAGTGAGTAAACCCACTAACGGCTGGCATTCATCGTTTACGGCGTGGACTACCAGGGTATCTAATCCTGTTTGCTCCCCACGCTTTCGTGCCTCAGCGTCAGTATCGGGCCAGTGAGCCGCCTTCGCCACTGGTGTTCTTGCGAATATCTACGAATTTCACCTCTACACTCGCAGTTCCACTCACCTCTCCCGAACTCAAGATCTTCAGTATCAAAGGCAGTTCTGGAGTTGAGCTCCAGGATTTCACCCCTGACTTAAAGACCCGCCTACGCACCCTTTACGCCCAGTGATTCCGAGCAACGCTAGCCCCCTTCGTATTACCGCGGCTGCTGGCACGAAGTTAGCCGGGGCTTATTCTTGCGGTACCGTCATTATCTTCCCGCACAAAAGAGCTTTACAACCCTAGGGCCTTCATCACTCACGCGGCATGGCTGGATCAGGCTTGCGCCCATTGTCCAATATTCCCCACTGCTGCCTCCCGTAGGAGTTTGGGCCGTGTCTCAGTCCCAATGTGGCTGATCATCCTCTCAGACCAGCTACTGATCGTCGCCTTGGTGAGCCGTTACCTCACCAACTAGCTAATCAGACGCGGGCCGATCTTTCGGCGATAAATCTTTCCCCGTAAGGGCTTATCCGGTATTAGCACAAGTTTCCCTGTGTTGTTCCGAACCAAAAGGTACGTTCCCACGCGTTACTCACCCGTCTGCCGCTGACATATTGCTATGCCCGCTCGACTTGCATGTGTTAAGCCTGCCGCCAGCGTTCGCTCTGAGCCAGGATCAAACTCTCAAGTTGGACTTGAAACCTTTGAACCGGCTGATCACAACGTTTGACGAGGTCCCACCATTCTTCACCGACCGAAGCCGATGAGCTGCCGACGATTCACATCGCTGGCAACGATGGTGTAACCTTTAAAACGTGTACCGCCGAAGTCTTTCGTCCACTCTCAGAAGTCAAAAGCCGAAGCTTTCAAGTTTTCCGAGAGACGCAAGGACTCCGCCGTCCACGTTTCTCTTTCTTCATCTTCACTTGTCAAACAGCCCGGGATCCGATGACCCCACACCCTTGGAGGGTGGTTCTACCCTTCACCGACCGACAGTGAACCTCAACCGATTTATGTCGGCTGTTGTGTCACTCATCAACGAGGTGAGGAGCATCAGTGGCGCGTTCGCTCGCCTTGGTCAGTGACCCGGCGGCGCCGCGCTCAGTGGTTGGTTTATAGTCCCCACCCCTCGGGATTGTCAACGGCCATTGTCAACAAATCGTCGCACGCCGAAATCGCTTGTGCAGCGCGAAGAAATTCACGTTCTTTCCGTGGCTTAGGTCGGAGGTAAAAATTCGCCACCCAGCGCGCGTGGTAAAAAACTTGAAAAAAAGTTTGTCGCCGGAGGGCCCGTCAGCCCCTTCCGGACGGGTTCCGAGCCCCTCCAGGCGGGGCGGCGGCATGGACCTGCTTCAGGAAACTTTTCCACCCTAAATGCCGCACTTGAGCCACAATCCTGCGACGTTCTGGCTATAAGACATGCACTGAACCGCTCGTAACCTGTGGGGGCACGGGTGGTTTTTCTGAGGGACCAGGCGATTTTCTCCAAGAACCCGTCGCCTCTTCCCTGCACGGCCGAGCAATATCGAGAGATCTGCACACCATTGACGTTCGGGATCGCGGCCAGCGAATGGCCTTCGTCTCTTCGACTTCGATGCGTGTGGCTCGCCACGCTGCCGAATTCCCTCTCGGAGGGAGCGAGGTGGAGATGAGGACGAGCAGAGGACGATCGCAGTTGCTGGAATTTGGGGGGATACAGGGTTGAGCCAACGGGCGTCACGCGGAAGCGGCATTGGGCGCGAGACCGGGATGATCGATCTCGGTCACGAACCGCCGCTTTCAGTCGACGGCACCGAGGCTGCGGTGATCGATCGCCGCCGTGTCTCCGTTCAATGGTTCAGCGGCACCATTCTGACTGGCTTATGTGGCGCGGCCCTGATCGGCGGCGCCGTTTTTGCGTCGCTCGACGGCGAGATGACCTTCGCCAAGGTGCCGGAGCGCGTCGAAGGCGCGCTACGCGGCGCCTTTACCGGCAATGATCGCGTCGTCAGCCTGCACAAGGGTGACCGCCTGCCGCCGCCGAGCGAATCTTCCGCCTCCCGCAGCCTCGGTGCCGTCGACTGAAAGCGGCGGTTCGTGACCGAGATCGATCATCCCGG
>NZ_VKHP01000251.1 GCF_010811875.1 Bradyrhizobium uaiense | reverse complement strand
GGTGGCCCCAGGCGAGTTGACTGATAAGGGCAACGTCCTCGCAAAGTTTCGCTGTGCCGTGACCAATACGGAGAGAACTCGTCGTGCGGTACCCTCTCCCTAACCCTCTCCCGCAAGGGGAGAGGGAGCCCGCGCAGCGTGCTCACCTCACGTACAATCGAAGCGGCCTATCCAAGTCTACCACGCGTCGATGCACGGACGCTTGCGATGCGTCCGCGGCTCCGGCTTCGGCACCGAGCGGAGGCCGGCCATGATCCAGTGGCGGGTGTCGGCGGGATCGATCACCTCGTCGATCTCCAGCACCGAGGCGATCGAGACCGCCTTGCCGTTGGCATAGAGCTCGGCGACCTTGGTCTGGAAATACTTCTCGCGCTCCACCGGGTCCGCGATCGCTTCCATCTCCTTGCGGAAGCCGAGGCGGACATAGCCTTCGAGGCCCATGCCGCCGAACTCGCCGGTCGGCCAGGCCACCGTGAAGAACGAGGCGTGGAAGCCGCCGCCGATCATCGATTGCGCGCCGAGGCCGTAGCCCTTGCGCAGCACGATGCCGAACAGCGGCACCGTGATGCTGGCGCCGGTGACGAACATCCGCGCGACGTGGCGCACGATCGCGGTCTTCTCGGCTTCGGGGCCGACCATGAAGCCCGGCGTATCGCACAGCGAGACGATCGGGATATCGAAGGCGTCGCACAGCTGCATGAAGCGCGCGGCCTTGTCGCCGGCCGCAGCGTCGATCGCGCCGCCGAGATGCTTCGGATTGTTGGCGATCAGGCCGAACGGTTTGCCTTCGATGCGGATGAAGGCCGTGATCATGCCGACGCCGAAATCGCGCCGGATTTCCAGCACCGAGCCTTCGTCCGCGATCAGGTCGATCACGTTGCGGATGTCATAGACCCTGAGACGATTTTCGGGAATCGCACGGCGCAGCAGCCGCTGGTCCGGCGCCTTCCAGTGCTGCACCGCGCCCTGGAAATAGGACAGATATTTCTGCGCCACCGTCGTGGCCTCTTCCTCGTCCTCGACCAGGATGTCGATCACGCCGTTCGGCGACTGGAACGAGACGGGGCCGACCTCGGCCGGATGATAGACGCCGAGCCCGCCGCCCTCGATCATCGCCGGACCGCCCATGCCGATCGAAGCATTCTTGGTGGCGATGATGACGTCGCAGACGCCGAGCATCGCGGCATTGCCGGCGAAGCAATAGCCGGAGACCACGCCGATCACGGGCACGAGCCCCGAGAGCTTGGCGAACTGCACGAAGGACGGACCGTCGAGGCCGGTCATGCCAAGCCGGTCGGTATCGCCGGGACGGCCGCCGCCGCCCTCGGCATAGAACACCAGCGGCATGCGCCACTGCTCGGCGAGGCCGAGCATTCGGTCGATCTTCTTGTGGTTCATGTGCCCTTGGGTGCCGGCGAGCACGGTGTAGTCGTAGGAGATCACCATGCAGCGCGCGCCGTCGGCGCCGAAGTCTTTCGCGTTGACGGTCGCGACGCCTGCTATCAGGCCGTCGGCCGGCGTATTCTTGATGAGGTCCTCGACCTTGCGGCGGCGGCGTTGTGCCGCGATCGCGAGCGAGCCGTATTCGACGAACGAGCCTTCATCGACCAGCTGCGCGATGTTCTCGCGCGCGGTGCGCTGGTTGGTCTTGCGGCGGCGCTCGACCGAGGCCGGGCGGTTCTCGTCCAGCGTGATCGCCTTGCGCGCGATCAGCTCGCCAAGGTCAGGACGGATGTGATCGAGATCGATCGCGGCTGCTTCCTCTGCGGCATGGCCGTCGACCTCGGCAGGTTCCAGGAACAGGATCGGCTCGCCATGCATCAGGGTGATGCCGGGGCCGCCGGCGATCTTCGTCACCCGGCCGCCATGCGGCGCGGTGACGAGATGCTCCATCTTCATCGATTCCAGCACCGCGATCTGCTGGCCCGGACGGACCAGATCGCCCTCCGCGACCTCAATCGCCACGATCGTGCCCTGCAACGGCGCAGCCACCGGGAGCGATCCCTCCGGGGCCGCCTCGGCTGTGACAGCCTTGGTCGCAGCCGCCTCGCTCACCTCGAGCAGTGGAGCGGCATGCTCTCGCGCGGCGCCGACCAACGCCGCCACATGGGTATCGATGAAGTTGGTGCTGATCTTGTTCCGCGCAAAACTCTGGTGCGCCACAATCGCGCCGAGGAACGGGATGTTGGTGGCGACGCCGCCAATGCGGAATTCGCGTAACGTGCGCGATGCCTTGTGCACCAATTCGGTCCATTTCGGGCTCGGCGAATGTACGATGACCTTTGCCAGCAGCGAGTCGAACGCGGCGCTGGTCCGGTAGCCGGAATAGCCGAACGTATCGACGCGGACGCCGGGGCCGGACGGCAGGTCGAACACGCTGAGCGTGCCACCGGTCGGCTTTGTCAGCCCCTTCTCGTCCATCACCTCCATGTTGACGCGGAGCTGCATCGCATAGCCGCGCGGCAGCGGCACGGAGGCCTGCGCCAGCCCGAGCGAGGCCAGCGTGGCGCCGGCGGCGACCGCAAGCTGCGACCGCACGAGGTCGACGCCGAGCACCGCCTCGGTGACGGTGTGCTCGACCTGGAGCCGCGGATTGGCCTCGATGAAGGCGAAGGCGCCCTCACCTTCGCCGGCCTCATCATCGACGAGGAATTCGAAGGTGCCGAGATTGTCGTAGCGCGCGGCGGTCGCTAGCTGCTTTGCCGCCTCGATGATGCGCCCGCGCAGGCCCTCGCTCAATGACGGGCTCGGCGCCACCTCGATGAGCTTCTGGTTGCGGCGCTGGATGGTGCATTCGCGCTCCCAGAGATGGCTGATCGCGCCGTGGCGATCGCCGATAATCTGCACCTCGATATGACGGGCTTTCCGGATCAGCCGCTCGACATAGACGGCATCGCTGCCGAAGGCCGCCTTGGCCTCGGACTGGCAGCGCGCATAGGCTTCATCGAGCTTCGCTGCATCCTCGACCACCCGCATGCCGCGTCCGCCGCCGCCGGCGATCGCCTTGATCATCACGGCGGCATTGGCACCGAGCGAGGCGAAGAAGGCCTTTGCCTCGTCGAGCGACGTCGCGCCCGCGGTGCCGGCAATGATCGGCACGCCGCATGTCTTCGCCAGCGCCTTTGCCTTGGCCTTGTCGCCGAACAGATCGAGCGCTTCCGGCGACGGGCCGACGAAGACGATCTTCTCCTCGGCGCAGCGCCGCGCCAGCTGGGTGTTCTCGCTGAGGAAGCCGTAACCCGGATGCAGCGCGTCGCAGCCCGCAGCCTTCGCGGCCGCGATCACGGCCTCGATGTCGAGATAGGCGCGCGCGCCGCGGCCGGGAATCTCGTGCGCCTCATCGGCTGAGCGGACATGGAGCGAAGCTGCATCGTCGGCGGGATAGATCGCGACCGTGGCAAGGCCGCTATCGGCCGCGGCGCGGGCAATGCGGATCGCGATCTCACCGCGGTTGGCAATCAGCAATTTCTTCAACGACATGACATCTTCACCAAAGGTCAACGATCCTTCATGGTCGGATCGAGCACGACACGCAAGGACTCCCCGAGCGCATTGAAGGCCAGGGAGACGACGAGAATGGCAAGGCCCGGCGCATACATCTGCTCCGGGGCAATCTCCATGTATTGATAGGCGCGCGCCAGCATGGCGCCCCAGCTCGGATCCGGCGGCTGGATGCCGAGGCCGAGGAACGACAGGCTGGCTTCGGCCAGCAGCGCAGCGGCGAGCAGCAGCGTCACCTGCACGATGACCGGCTGCAGCGTGTTCGGCAGCACGTGGCGCCAGAGGATGTGCCAGGTCGGCGCGCCAAAGCCCCTGGACGCGTCGACATAAAGCTCCTGCCGCACGATCAGCGTGCGGGCGCGGACGATGCGCGCCAGCGCAGGAAACATCGTGATGCCGATTGCGATCATGCCGTTGGTCAGCCCGATGCCGAGCGCGCCGGTGACCGCGATCGCCAGCACGATGGCGGGGAACGACAGGAAGGTGTCGATGATGCGGCTGATGATGTCGTCGATCCAGCCGCCGAAATAGCCGGCGATCAGGCCGACCGGCAGCCCGATCAGAACCGCGACGCCGACCGCAAGCAGGCTGGCATAGACGGTGGCCGGCGCGCCGTAGATCAGGCGGGAGAAGATGTCGCGGCCGAGATCGTCGGTGCCGAGCAGATGCAGCGGCCCCGGCGGCGCCAGCATGTTGTTGACGTCCTGAGCGGTCGGCGCGTAGGGCGCGATCCAGGGCGCGCCGATGGCGACGACAACGAGCACCAGCAGCACCAGGATCGACAGCGCGGCGCGCAAATCCCCCGCGAGCCAGCGCAGGAAACGCCGTAGCCGGGTCGGCCTGGCCGGTGCTTTCAGCGATGCGAGCGCGGTGTCGGTCATTGCTCGATCCTCGGATCGACTACCGCGCACAGGAGATCGGTGACCAGATTGACCACGATCACGACGACCACCATGGAGAAGACGACGCCCTGCACGATCGGAAAATCGCGCTGGATCGCGCCACGCACGATCAGGCTGCCGAGACCGGGAATGGCGAACACCGCCTCGATCACGACGGTCGCCGCCAGCATGCGGTTGACCAGCAGGCTGATGATCGTCAGCAGATTGACGCTGACATTCTTCAGGCCGTGCTGCCAGAGGATGCGCGACATCGACAGCCCCTTGGCGTGCAGCGTGCGGACATATTGCGACGACAGCACCTCCAGCAATGCGCCGCGGAGCTGGCGTGCGACCTCGGCCATGCCATAGGCCGCGATCGCGATGGCAGGCAGCAGCGCGTGCCGGATCGCATCGATCGGCGAGGCGCTGAAGGACTTTGCGCCGGTCGCCGGCAGCCAGTTCAGCTTCAGCGAGAATTCCGCCACCAGGATCATCGCGAGCCAAAATCCAGGCACCGCGACGCCGAGCGAGGCGAGCATGCTGATCAGCTTGTCGACCCAACCGTTGGGCTTGATCGCCGCCAGCACGCCCATCGGAATGCCCGTGATGAGCGCCAGCACCAGCGCGATCACCACGATCAGCAGCGTGTTCGGGAAGGCGCGGCCGATCGAAACCGCGACCTTCTCGCCGGTCAGCAGCGATTGCGAGAGATCGCCCTGCGCGACATGGCCGAGCCAGGCGCCATATTGCACCAGGAACGGCCGGTCGAGGCCGTAGATTGTCCTGATCTCGGCAATCCGCGCGTCGGTCGCGTTGTCGCCCGCCAGCGTCACGGCGATATCGCCGGGGACCAGCTTGAGCAGCGAGAACACCATGAAGGTCGCGAGCACGATCACGGGCAGCGCCTGCACGAGGCGGCTGCCGATGACCTTGACTGGTGACCGTCGCGCCATCGCTTAGCCTTCCAACCAGACGTCGTCGTATTTCGGTTTGCCGAGCAGATTGGGCCGATAGCCCTGCACCTTCTTGTTCATGGCGACCAGCTCGAACTGGAACGCCAGCGGCACCACGAAGGCATTCTCCATCACCAGCCGCTGCACCGTGGAGAAGGCCTTGCGCCTGACCTCGATATCCTCGGACGCGCGCGATTCCTTGATCGCGGCTTCGAGCTCGGGCGGCACTGGCGCACGTCCGCCATTGTAATAGGCGTCCTTGGTGAACATCAGCGAATAGGTCAGGCTCGGATCGGGCCGTCCGGTCCAGGCCGACAGCAACCCGGCCCCTTTCTTTTCCGGACCGAAGAAGGCTGCAGAGGCTTCCGCGACAGTGCCGTTGACGAACTTCACGTTGATGCCGGCCTTGCGCAATTGCTCGAGCAGTATCTCTTCGCGCTGCACCGAATCCTGATCGGTGTAACCGCCGATCTCGATCGGGGTGCCTTCCTTGAAGCCCGCTTCGGCGAGCAGCTTGCGCGCCTTGTCGGGATCGTAGGGATAGAGCCTGGCGACCTCGGCATCATAGGCCCAGTGCGACTTCGGCAGGTTCATGTAGGCCGGTTCTGCGAGGCCGGCGAGCGCGGCCTTGACGAAGGACTCGCGGTCGATCGCGAAGTTGAGCGCCTGGCGAACCTTGATGTTGTCGAACGGCGGCCTGGCCCAGTTCAGGAAGATCTGGAACACATAGAGCGTCGGGCCGTGCACCACCTTGACGCTCGAAGCGCGCTCGATGATCGCCTTCTGCCGCGGCGGCAGCTGATAGATCAGGTCGTTCTGGCCGGCGGTGACCGAGCGGGCACCGGTGGTGAGTTCGGGAATGATCGAGATTTCGATGCCGTCGGGATACGGCCGCTCCGGCTTCCAGTATTTCTCGTTGCGCTTGACCACGATCTTCTCGCCGTCGGCCCAGCTCACGAAGGCATAGGCGCCGGCGCCGACCGGCTTGCGGGTGACGACGCCGCCTTCGGCCGCCTTCAGCGCAGTGGGCGACACCATCATGCCGGCGCGGTCGGACAGAATGCCGGGCAGCGCGGTGTCGGGCGTCTTCAGCTTCAAGGTCACCTGCTGCGGGCCGGTGACCTCGACCGAGGCGACCGACAGCAGATCGGCTTTGATGTTCGACTTCGCATCGCCGCGGTTGCGATCGAGGTTGAACTTGACGGCTTCACCGTCGAGCGGTGTGCCGTCATGGAAAGTGACGCCGGCGCGGATATTCAGCACCAGCGTATTCGGATCGGTGAACTTCCAGCTCTCGGCAAGGCCCGGCTTCGGCTTCAGCGTGTCGAACTCCCATTCGGTCAGCGTGTCGTACATCGTGAACAGGAAGGCGTGATCGGAGCCGGCGCCGCCGGTCGCCGGATCGAGGCTCGACGGATTGGCCGGCGCGGAGATGCGCAAGGTGCCGCCCTTCTTCGGCGCGCCTTGCGCAAACGCGCGGCCGCCGAGCGTGGTGCCGGCCAGTGCGGCCGAGATCAGCGCCAAGGCTTCGCGTCGTGTCGTCATCGTCATGGCGTCGTCTCCAGTTTCGTCAGTTCGGCGAAAAATTCGGGCGGTCGGCAAAATGACAGGCCACCCAGTGATCGGGCTTCAGCTCGCGCCACTCCGGCACCCGCTCGGTGCAGAGCGGCTGCGCGTGCGGGCAGCGGGTGCGGAAGCGGCAGCCCGACGGCGGGTCGATCGGGCTCGGCACCTCGCCCTGCAGCACGATGCGGCTCTCCTGCCGCATCGACGACGGCAACGGTCGCGGCTCGGCGGAGAGCAGCGCGATGGTGTAGGGATGCAGCGGCCGCTCTGCGACCTCCTCGGTGGGCCCGAGCTCGACGAACTGGCCGAGATACATCACCGCGACGCGCTCGCTGATATGCGAGACCACGGCGAGATCATGCGTGATGAAGACGTAGGTGAGCCCGAGGTCGCGCTGCAGGTCGGCAAACAAATTGAGCACGTCGCCGCGAATCGACATGTCGAGCGCGGCCACCACCTCGTCGCAGACGATCAGCTTCGGCTTGAGCGTCAGCGCACGGGCGATCACCACGCGCTGCTTCTGGCCGCCGGACAACTGGTGCGGATAGCGCTCGCCGAACTCCTGCGGCAGGCCGACCCGCTCCAGCGCCTCCCGCGCCTGCCGCTCGCGCTCAGTGCGGCTGCCGACACGGGCGAGCTCCAGCGGCTCCAGCACCGAGGCCAGGATGGTCATGCGCGGGTTCAGCGCGGCGTTCGGATCCTGGAAGATGATCTGGTAGTCGCGGCGATGGCTCTGGAATTCCCGCCGCGACAGCGCCAGCGGATCAATACCGTCATGCAGGATGGCGCCGGCGCTGGGATTGAGCAGAAACACCAGCGCGCGGCCGATCGTGGTCTTGCCCGAGCCTGACTCGCCGATGATGCCGAAGGTCTCGCCGCGGCGGACGTCGAAATTGACGCCGTCGACCGCCTTCACGGTGGCGCGGCGGTCCGAGGTCTGGAAGCGAACCTGGAGATCCCGCACCGAGACGATGGGCTCGCCGCGCTGTTCAGCGGATGCTGCGGTCATTGGCGCGCAACCCTGGCGCTGGCGGACGTGTCCGGCGGATGCAGCGCGCCGGGCAGATTGAGCTCGGCAAAGCGCCAGCAACGCACCTTGCGGCCGCCGCCGGCATCCTGCAGCTTCTGCTCGGCCTCGCAGCCTTTCGCCGCATGCGCGCAGCGGGCGCGGAAGCGGCAGCCGGCCGGCATCTCGGTGATCGACGGCACCCGGCCCGGGATCGACGGCAGCCGGCCGTGACGCGGGCTCAGATGCGGCAGCGAGCGCAACAGGCCCGACGTATAGGGATGCAGCGGCCGCACCAGCGCCTCGTCGACGGTGGCGTCCTCGATCACCTCGCCGGCATACATCGTGATCATCCGCGTGCAGGTCTCGGCGACGACCCCGAGATCGTGGGTGATCAGCATCAGCGCGGTCTTCGAGGTCTCGCTGATGTCGCGCAGCAGCTCGAGGATCTGCGCCTGCACAGTGACGTCGAGCGCGGTGGTCGGCTCGTCCGCGATCAGAAGCTGCGGCCCGCAGATCAGGCTGGCCGCGATCATCACGCGTTGGCGCATGCCGCCGGAGAGCTGATGCGGATAATCGTCGATCCGCCGCTCCGGCGAGGCGATGCCGACGCGGCGAAGCATCTCCAGCGTCCTGGCGCGCGCCTCCTCCTCGCCGACATTGCTGTGGACCCGCAACGTCTCCGCGATCTGGTGCCCGACCGTGAAGACCGGATCGAGCGCACTCATCGGCTCCTGGAAGATCATCGCGATCCGCTTGCCCCGGATCGCCCGCATCTGCCGCGCGCTGCAGGAGGCGAGATCGACGCCATCGAACAGGATCTTGCCATCGAGGCCGGCGAAATTTCCCGGCAATAGCCGCAGGATCGAGAGGCCGGTGATGGTCTTGCCGCAGCCGCTCTCGCCGACGATGCCGACGCGCTCGCCGGGCGCGATGTCGAAGTCGATCCGGCGCGTCGCCTGCCAGATGCCCTGCGTGGTCTTGAAACGGATGCCGAGCCCGCGCACGGACAGCAGCGGCCGCGCGCCCTCGCGCGCAACCTCCGACTTGCGCTGTGCCAGCTGGCCTTCGCCCATCAACCCGCCGCCCGCTTCTTCTCTTTCACCAGCTGCTCCTCCATCAGCATCTCGGTGCCGATAATGCCCTCGCGGCTGAGCTCTTCAAGTTCCGCGTCGGAAAGGCCGAGCATGCCGCCGAGGATCTCGCGGTTGTGCTCGCCGAGCGTCGGCGGCACCGAGCGGATCGCAAACGGCGCATCGCCCTCGCGGAACGGCATCGATGGCTGCGGATGTTGTCCGATGAAGGCGCGGTCGACCTGCTGGATGAAGCCGCGGGCGTGCAGTTGCGGGTCTTGCAGCAGATCGATCGGCAACCGCGCGACGCCGGAGGCAACACCGGCAGATTGCAGCGCGGCCATCGCAGCATCCGCATCGCGCGCCGAAGTCCAGGCCGTGATCGCAGCCTCGATCTCGGTCTCGATAGCGCGGCGGCCAGCGGCCGTCTTGAGCGTCTCGTTCGACGCCCAGTCGGCACGACCCAGCAGCCGCGCAAGTTTCGGCCACATCGCATCGTCGGACACTGCGACGACGATCCAGTTGTCTTCGCCATTGCAGCGAAAGCAGCCATGCGGCACGAAATCCGGATGGCTGTTGCCGTATTTCGAAGGCTCCTTGCCGTCGATCGAATGCGCGACGATCCAGGGCGCGGCGAACGGCATCATGCATTCGATCTGGGCGAGATCGATGAACTGGCCCCGCCCCGTGAGCTTCGCATGGATCAGCGCGGTCAGCACCGCGGCGGCGCCGTTGAGACCGCCGACAGCGTCGCCGAACGCGGTGTGGCTCATCACCGGCGGGCCGCCGGCATCCCCGATCACGCTCGGTAGGCCGGAGCCCTGCTCCAGCGTCGAGCCATAGGCGCGGCAATCACGATGCACGCTGCCGGCGCCGAACGCCGACATCGACATCATCACCAGCTTTGGATTGAGCTTGTTCAGCACGTCGTAGCCGAGGCCGAGCTTGGGCAGCACCTCGACCGAATAATTGTCGACCACGAGGTCGGCATCGGCGAGCAGGCGCTTTGCCAGCTCAAGTCCCTTCGGCCGGGTGAGATCGAGCGTGATGCCGCGCTTGTTGCGGTTCATGATGCAGTAGCGCACCGACTTCTCGTACATCTGCTCCAGCACATAGGCCGGACGGCGGTCGACGCCGCGCCACCAGTCCGGATACTGGGTCGCCTCGATCTTGATGACGTCGGCGCCGAGATCGGCGAGCGTGCGGGTGCAGATCGGCCCGGCCCAGCCCATCGAGAAGTCGACGACGCGGATGCCTTCGAGCGGCAAGCGATTGGTCGGAGCCGGCTTCGGCGCCGGCACACGCGGCGCGGCCTCGGGCCTCGCCTGCTGCTCACCGAGATCAGGCACGCGGCCACCGCGCAGTGGCGGCGTCCCCATCAGCCGCTGCATCGTGCCGGCGGAGAGGCCGGCCTCGTCACCAATCGTGATCGGCACGATGGCGCCGCGGGCGCGCTTCTCCTCATCGGCGATGAGATCCGAGATCTCCGGCACGGGCACGATCGGGATCTTGCGCTTGAGGCCTTCGGCGAACCATTCCTGCGCAGTACGCTGCTTCAGCTTCGGCAGGATCTTGGCTTCGATCTCGGCGACGTGCTGCAGCCGGTCGACGCCCATGACCAGCGTCGGATCGTCGCGCAGATCGTTGAGCCCGAGCATTTCGCAAAACGCGCGCCACTGCGCCGGGGTCACCGTGGTGACGCCGAGCCAGCCTTGCCTGGTCTCGTAGATTCCGACCGGAAAGGTCGGCCAGAACCGGTTGACGCCGATCCGCCGCATGATGTCGCCGCGCTGGAACGCCTCGAACATGATGTACTCGGTGACGGCGATAGAGGCCTCGAACAGGCTGAGATGGCTGGTGCGCCCGCAGCCGTCCTGCATGCGGCCGAGCACTGAGGAGGCGGCGGCGATGAAGCCCCAAAGCCCGCCCAGGATGCCGGTCTGGAAATCCGGCGCGTGCATCGGCGGCCCCTGCTCGGGTCCGACCAGCTTCACAAGCCCGGTCAGCGCGCGGATCGTGGAGTCCGTTGCTGCGAAACCGGCGTAGGGACCGCGATCGCCGAACCAGGAGAGGTCGAGATGGATCAGGCCGGGATTGTCCCGCTTGATCGCATCGAGATCGATGTTGGGACAGTCAGCCGTATCGATGCCGCGCCCGTCGAGCAGGATGTCGCAGTCAGCGATCAGCCCGCGCAGCCGCGACGCGTCGCTTTTGTCGAGCACGACACTCGATTTGTTGAAATTGAGAAACGCGAACCATGCGCTGTGCCCTTGCGGCGTCAGCGGCGCGGTGCGGCGGATCGGATCGCCACCAGGCGGCTCGACCTTCTGCACGTCGGTGCCGAAATCGGCAAACAGCCGCGCGCAATAGCTTGTCGCCGCAGCACTTCCGATCTCGACAATCCGCAGATGCGACAACGCGCCCATCAGGCTTCCTCGCGACAACATGACCAGCCGGTGACAGCGACTGATTCAGTTTCTTGTTGCCTGAACTTGAAGCCGCGCCGTCTGTGTGATGCAAGTGGAATTTTCTTCCGCTTGACGGAATTAGCGAGAGATCGACTGGAGTTGCTGCTCGGCGCGAAACGACGATTGTGCAGCTAATTGCAGGTGGGCTGCGCTTCAAACCAATGCTGCAACGAGCTCGACAGTCGCGGCCATGCGCGCAAGACATGCGCGTATGAGGCGGCGCTCGCGCGCGCGATGCCGCGCAGTTCCTGCTCAATTGCGGGAAGATCAACACCGAGGCACCGGCCGGCCTTGGCGACGGTGCGACCATTGACCACAAGCTCGGAGACAAGCTGCGCATTGCCACGCGCGAACAGCAGATCGAGCGGATCGGCGTCGATCATCTGGTCGCGCTCCAGGCGATCGAGATCGATACGCACGAAATCAGCCGGCGCACCGGCGGCAAGCTCGCCCGTGCCCGGTGCGCCGGTGGCGCGGCGGCCGTTGCGGATCGCGAGCGCGAGGAATTCCGGCGGGGTCCAGGTCCGTTTGAAGCCGAGGCCACCATGCATCATCTGCACCAGCCGCATCTCACGCAGCACGTCATCGTCCTCGTCGAGCGCCAGACCGTCGACGCCGACCGCAATCGCGCAGCCGCAAGCGTGTGCGGCCGCGATCGGCGCCAGCCCGGAGCGCAGATGCAGATTGGAGGAGAAATTGGTGACGATGCGCGCGCCTGATGCCGCGATCATCTCGATCTCGTCGGGCCGGGCGTGGATGCAGTGCGCCAGCGTCAGCCGCTCCGAGAGGAAGCCGATGTCGCGGAGATAGCGGACGATGCCATCGGGAAAATGCTGGTCGGCCCAGGCGCGCTGATAGATCGTCTCGAGCAGGTGCATGTGGATACGCCGGCCGGTCTGCGCGGAATTCTCCGCGACCGCCTCCAGCAGCGGCTTCGAGCACCATTGCACGCCGGCCGGCCCGAGCTGCACGTCGACCTTCGGCCCGCCGATCGCCGCCGCGATCGCATCGGTGAGTTCGATATAAGCTTTCGGCGACATCGGCATGCGGACGAACAGTTCCTCGATCGTCTTGCGATCGTCGGCCGCAAGGCCTGACAGCACCGGTTCGCTGTCGCCATAGACGATCGGGTTCTGGTCGCGCACCGCGATGGCAAAGGCGATGCGGATGCCGACATCGGCGGCGGCGCGGGCGACCGCCCTGGCTTCCTCGACGAGCGGCATGGTGCCGCTCGGCCGCGTGTAGTGCACCATCATCGCCGCGCAGCCGACCTGCGCCGCGCGCGCCAGCGCGGAGGCCGCGGTCAGATACGGATCGACCGGCGCGCCCACCACCGTGCGCAGCAGCCAGCTTTCCAGCGGCATGCCGACCGCACCGAAGCTCGACGCCCGCGGGCGGGCGTGGTCGTGGGCGTTGATGAAGGCGGGCAGGATCAGGGAGCGCGGGCCTGGGGCTGTGGCTTCGGAGATACCGGTGATGAGACCGCCATCGTGCCGGAGTACGACATTGTCCCGGATGTTGTGGTCAGCGCCGGAGAACAGACGGGTTGCCGTGACGTCAAGGGTCATCGCTGCTTCCACGCTTTCGATTTCACCTCTCCCGCTTGCGGGGAAGGTCGTATCGCATCGAAGATGCGATACGACCTTCCCCGCAAGCGGGAGAGGTGAAATCGAAAGCGTGGAAGCAGCGATGACC
>NZ_VKHP01000024.1 GCF_010811875.1 Bradyrhizobium uaiense | reverse complement strand
CACATCTGCGGCACGTGCTTGGTCGTGACCCTGGGGAGGATGCCACAATGCGTAGCTGTCGTCTGACGGAGCTCCGGAATGCCCATCATCGACGGATACTGGTTGTAGCCGTTGATGGAAGCATCCGCGGCTGTTGCGGCTCGGCCCGCCGGAGTGGCGGCTGAACGAGGAGATGCTGCGCAGCGTCTTCAACCACAAGACCAAGGCGGTGCTGTTCAACAATCCGCTCAACCCGGCCGCGGTGGTCTATCCGCGCGAGGACCTCGAATTGCTGGCGCGGTATTGCCAGGAGTTCGACGTGGTCGCGATCTGCGACGAGGTCTGGGAACACGTCGTGTTCGACGGCCGCGAGCACATCCCGCTGATCACGATTCCGGGGATGCGCGATCGCACCATCAAGGTCGGCAGCGCCGGCAAGATCTTCTCGCTGACGGGCTGGAAGATCGGCTTCGTCTGCGCCGCGCCGCCGCTGCTGCGCGTGGCGGCGAAGGTGCACCAGTTCCTCACCTTCACGACGGCACCCAATCTGCAGGCCGCGGTTGCGTACGGCCTCGGCAAGCCAGACGATTATTTCCTCGACATGCGCAAGGACATGGCGCGGAGCCGCGACCGTCTCTCCAAGGGGCTCGAGAGCATCGGCTTTCCGGTGCTGAAGTCGCAGGGGACGTATTTCCTCACCGTTGACCTATCGCCGCTCGGCCTCAACGAGACCGATGCTGAGTTCTGCTGGCGAATTGTGCAGGATTACAAGGTTGCGGCTATTCCAGTGTCGGCGTTTTACGAGCAGGATGCTGTGACGTCCGTTGTGCGTTTCTGTTTCGCCAAGAAGGACTCGACGCTCGATACCGCGCTCGAGCGGCTGTCGGACGCGGTTCACCGCCGCAAGAGGTAGGGCCAGGATGCGAGAGCAGCACCGTCGTCTCGTCAGCATCGTCGGCGCGGTCGCGACGCTCCTGCTGCTCTCGGCCTCCGCCGGCGCTGAGGATCGTACGGTCAACTTCTACAATTGGTCGAACTACATGGCGCCGGGAGTCCTCGAGGACTTCACCAAGGAAACCGGCATCAAGGTCGTCTACGATACGTTCGACGCCAACGAGACGCTGGAGACCCGGCTGCTCGCGGGCAAGTCCGGCTACGACGTCGTGGTGCCGACCGGTTATTTCCTGCAGCGGCAGATCACCGCGAAGGTGTTCCTGAAGCTCGACAAGTCGAAGCTGCCGAACCTCGCCAATGCCTGGCCGGTGGTGACGGAGCAACTCGCGACCTACGATCCGGGCAACAACTACGGCGCCAACTACATGTGGGGCACCACCGGCATCGGCTACAACGTCAAGATGGCGGAGAATATCCTCGGACCTGACGCGAAGATCGACAGCTGGGACATGGTGTTCAAGCCGGAGAACCTGGCCAAGTTCAGGGATTGCGGCATCCACATGCTGGATTCGGCCGACGACATCCTGCCGGCGGCGCTGAGCTATCTCGGTCTCGATCCGAATTCGACCAAGCCGGCCGACCTCGAGAAGGCCGCCGATCTCGTCACCAAGATCCGGCCCTATGTGCGCAAATTCCATTCGTCCGAATATCTCAGCGCGCTGGCTTCGGGCGAGATCTGCTTCGTGGTCGGATGGTCGGGCGACATCATGCAGGCGCGCAGCCGGGCGGCGGAAGCCAAGACCGGCGTCGAGATCGGCTACACGATCCCGAAGGAGGGCGCGCAGATGTTCTTCGACAATCTCGCAATCCCCGCCGATGCCAAGAACGTCGCTGAGGCCTATGAGCTGATCAACTACCTCTATCGTCCCGACGTCGCGGCGAAGAACTCGAACTTCCTGTCCTACGCCAATGGCAATCTGGCGAGCCAGAAGCTGATCGACCCCAAGATCTTCGACGACAGGAACATCTATCCCGACGCGGCGATGCAGAAGAAGCTGTTCGTGATCACGGCGCGCGATCCGGCGACGCAGCGGATCATCAACCGGCTGTGGACGCGGGTGAAGACGGGGCGCTAGGCTGCGTGTAGGCACGACGCTGTTGCCCTATGACGAGCTGAGATACTTCAGGCGTTCACAAGATAAATCGAGCAGTCACAACAGCTGATTGGACACCTGTGCAGGCGTGTCCGATTAGCCCTTGGTACTCGTTTGCGATTGCCGCAGAGGCCAGGATGCCCCGTCAGCCGATTCATTTGATCCGTGACGATCTCGAATTTATTGCAGGCCGGGCGCTGCAGACACCCATACGATCGTGCGCCGCGTTGGACGCAGTGACCGGGCGAACAATCCTCGTCAAAGACGAGACCGTTCAATATGGCGGTTCGTTCAAGTTTCGAGGAGCTATCCTTGGGACGAGAAATGCTGAGCGAGGAGTTGTCGCCGCAGGATCAGGAAACTTTCCGATTGCGGTCGGCCTGGCCGCTCAGGCGCTGGACAAGCCCGCCTGTTTGGTCATGCCCGCGGACGTAGCGGCCTTCAAAAGGGAGCAGGCCCGAAAAACCGGAGCTGAGGTAAAGATCGTCGAGCGGTCGGAGTTGGTCGATTGCGCTCGAATGGAGGCCCATCGACGCAGTTGGCGTAACCTTCACGCGTTCGAAGACGTCGAGATGATTGCCGGAAGCTTCACGCTGGGTTCGGAGATTGCAGCTGCCATTCAGGCAAGTGGCCCAGCCTCTGATGCCGTGATTGTTGCCTGTGGCGGCGGTGGGCTGGCTGCTGGCGTTGCCCTTGCTTTGCGCTCCTGGTCCATCTCGACTGCAATCTATGTTGCAGAACCGCAGACTCACCAACGCTACGCGCGTGCCCGCGAGATTGGCATTCCGATCCGGATTGATCCTCCTGGAGATACGCTATGCGATGCCTTGCGCTCCCGGCAGATCGGAGTGCGGGCCTTCGAAATTCTGCAATGGTCGAATGTTCAGGTATGCGCTGTTAGCGATGAGCTTGTGCAATACGCTGCCCGGTTGCTGCTTGAGACCTGCGGCATCCGGGTCGAGCCGAGCGGCGCCTTGGCGATGGCGGCGGTCTTGGGCGGCGTCGTCGACAGCGAGCGTTCGCGTGTATGGGTAATCGCTTGCGGAGGGAACGTACCGTCGCTCGATCGCGAAGGTCTGTGATGCCAGTGGCGGACGTAACGGATCGCTACCGCCAGCGCCGGTGCAGCCAGAGCCATTGATCAGGATATTCGCGGATCCAGCCCTCGACGACGTCGGTGATCGCCTGCGTCGTGCCCTGGATATCGACCTGGCCGGACGCGTCGAACACCGGCTTCACTTCCTCGGTGACCTCGCCGCGGAAACGGCCATCGGGCAGGCGGATGATCCGCGTGCCGTGGATCGGGCAATCGATCTGCCGGCGCAGGCGCGCCAGCAGCGGGTTCGCGGTGGTCTTGCGGCCGAAGAAGGTGACGGGAACGCCGTTGGTCAAATACTGGTCGACCAGCATCGCGACGTGCTGGCCACGCTGAAGCGCCTGCGCCAGCTTGAGCGGCGCGTCGCGGCCGGCCGGCACCAGCGTACCCAAATTGACGGCGCGGATGCGTTCGATGGCGCGGTCGGCTGCTTCGATGTTCGGCCGCCGGAACAGGATCGTGGCGTCGAGGCCATGCGCGGCGGCGGCAATAGGCGAGAGCTCCCAGTTGCCGAGATGTGCGGCGAAGAATAGTGCCGGCTTGCCGTCGTCACGCAATTGATCGAACAGCTGCTTGCTGCGCGCCGAGAATTCAACGCGGCCCGACTTGTCGGGATTCTTGGGGTCATGGTCCCAGATGCGGTCGATATGCGCGAATTCGGCGCCGATCCGTCCGAGGTTGTGCCAGACGCCAGTCAGGATCTCTTCGATTTCCTGCGGCGACTTCTCCGGGAAGGCGGCCGTGAGGTTCTCGCGGCCGATGCGATCTTCACGCAACCGGCGGCCGATGAAATGCGCGGCGTGGCCGAAGAATCGTGCGGTCTTTTCCGGATCGAAATAGCGCGTCGTGCGCAGCAGCCCGGTCGTCAACGCGCCAATGGCGACGTTGGTCACGGGCTTTGCTGCGTCACGCAGGCGCGCCCGGGTACGAAGGAGCAGGCGTTTCATCGGACGAGGCGAGGCGTGGATCAGGCCGGTTCGCGCGTCAGGATCAGCGAGGCGTTCTGCCCGCCGAACCCGAACGAGTTCGACATCACGGCGGTCACCTTGGCATCGCGCGCCTTGTTGCCCACCACATCGAACGGGATCGCGGGATCGGGCACCTCGTAATTGATCGTCGGCGGAATCCGCTGATGCTCGAGCGTGAGCAGCGAGAAGATCGCCTCGACCGCGCCGGCGGCCGAGATGGTGTGGCCGACCATCGACTTGTTCGACGACACCGGAATGTTCTTGGTGTGCTCGCCGAACACCGCCGATGTGGCCAGATATTCCATCTTGTCGTTTTCCGGCGTCGAGGTGCCGTGCGCGTTGATGTGATCGATCTGCTCGGGCTCCATGCCGGCGTCCGCAAGCGTCTTGCGGACGCAGCCAATCGCCGGCTTGCCGTCGGGCGCCGAGCGGGTGCGGTGGAAGGAGTCGGTCAGCTCGCCGCAGCCGGCGACGACGCCGAGGATGCGCGCGCCACGCGCCATCGCGGCGTCGTAGCTCTCCAGCACCAGCGCACCGGCACCTTCGGCCATCACGAAGCCGTCGCGGTTCTTCGAGAACGGCTTGGAGGCGGCCTGCGGCGGATCATTCTGGGTGGAAAGGGCCGACAGCAGCGAGAATCGCACCATGGCTTCCGGATTGACCGAGCCGTCGGTAGCTATACACAGCGTTGCATCGGTTTCGCCGCGGCGGATCGCCTCGACGCCGAGCTGGATCGCGGTCGCGCCGGATGCGCAAGCCGTCGAGAGCGAAATCGGCGATCCCTTGGTGCCGAAAGTTTCGGCGAGGCTGAGTGCGACCGAACCGAACGTGAAGCGCCGGTGGAAGTGCGCAAACTTCCCGCCGCTGCAGGTTGCCAGATATTCGATGATGCCAAAGTCCTTGGTCGGAACGTCGCGCGCGACTTCGAGCCGCTGCGGCCATTCGGTCTCGATCGGCGCGACCGCCAGGAACAGCGGGCCGGGGAAGTCGCCCTTGCTGCCGATGCCGGATTGCTCCAGTGCCTCTTCGGCGGCGATTTCCGCGAGGCGCTGCGACAGGCTGGTCGACGAGAACGGATCGACGGTGACGAAATCGACGGCGCCGGCCATCGTCGTCTTCATGCTGTCGAGCGGAAAGCGCGTGACGGTCTTGATGCCGGACTCGCCTGCGCTGAGGCGTTTCCAATTGTCGGTCTTGCCGCCGCCGAGCGACGTCACGATTCCCATGCCGGTCACGACAACGATCGGTCGGCCGAATTTATCGCGTGGTGCTGTCATGGTGTCCCCGTCGGTGCTTGCGCCGAATTACTTGACGGCCTCGACCAGTGCCATGCCTTCGCCCTGCCAGTGGCCGACCCCCAACACGACAATCTGGGTTGGCGCTTTGGTCTTTTCAACCTCCAGCCCGGTCGGGTCGTTGGCCGGATAAAGCGCGCCGCGCGAGATCGACAGCGCGGCCAGCGCGAGCCCGAGCGGGAACTGCGCCTCCATGGTGTGCCCAAAGGTCGTTCCGGTGGCGCGCACGGCAAGGCCGGGGTGCTGACCGAGGAATTCGCGCTCTTCGGCGGTCGCAGGCTCCGCGCCGGTCGCACCCGTGATCAGCATGGCATTGGCATCGTTGACACCAAGCTGCGGCCACATCGCCTGCAGCGATTGCTTCACTGCGCCGGGCTGCTTGCGCTTGGCCAGATCGGCGACCACCTTGGTCAGCTTGGCGTATGGCGTGGCGCCGCGTGCCTCGGCGTGCTCGCGCGATTCCATCACCAGGAAGGCGCCGGCGGAGCCGATCGCGAAGCCCGGGTTGTTCCTGCGGGCCCAGACCGACGTATGCTGATCCTTGAGGGCGAAGTCGCCGAACGAATAGAGCATCAGCAGGTCGCCGCGATCACCATTATGGGCCGCGCCGACCAGGGCGATGTCGCTCTGTCCGGCCCCGATGCGCGCGACCGCGATCCGCGCGGCGTCGATGCTCGCGGCTTCCTCGCCCATGAAGGTGCGCGACGTCCCGCACACGCCGTGGACGATCGCGATATTGCCGGCGAGCAGGTTGGAGAGCTGCGCCAGGAACAGCGTCGGGCGCAGCTCGTTCATCAGCTTTTCATTGAGCAGGGCAGGGGGCAGCTTGCCCTGCGCGTCGGCGTTCATGATCGCCAGGTCGACATTGAGGTCACGCTCGCCGCCACCGGCTGCGATGATCATGTCCATCCGCGACAGGATTTCCTGATTGCCTTTGACACCGGCGGAATCGAGCGCCAGCCCGGCAGCATAGGTGCCGATCCGCTGCCACATCTCCATCTGACGCTGATCGCCCTTTTTCGGGATCTGGGCGTCGAAGCTGACGGGGGCGATCGGATGGATCACGTAGGGCGCGAGGCGCTTCTCGTCGGCATTGACGCGCTTGGCGCCGAGCGCATCCCAATGCGTATCCAGCCCCTCGCCGAGCGAGGAGAGCAGGCCTACGCCGGTGATCCAGACTTCCTTCTCAGCCATTACTCATTGCCTGCAGCGGAAACCCGATCTTGTTGGCCATCGCGTCCATGTGCACACGCAAGTCCGGGCTGGGAAAGGGGATATGACGGAAGGTCAGCTCGGCGTTGCATTTGAGCTCCTTGCCGACGCGGACTTTCGCCGAGGTCACGGTGAAGCCTGAACCTTCGTGTTCGATCTTGGCTTCGATCGTCAGCGTCGATCCGGGGCTGACGAAGCCACGCATCTTGGCTTCCTTGACCATGGCGAGGAAAGGCATGCGCTCGAACTTGGTCAGACCGAGGATCAGCCAGCCGGAGCTCTGGGCCATCGCTTCGGTGAGCAGCACGCCGGGCATGATCGGGTAGCCCGGGAAGTGTCCCGTGAACACCGAATGGCTGTCCGGCGGGACGTCCGCCTCGACGACAATGGTCCTTGCGTCGAGGTTGAGGTCGACGACCCGATCGATCAGCTGAAAGGTTTCAAGCTGCATGATGGGCGATTACGAGCCCGAGCCCGTGCCCGCGTTCTTGGCTGCAACCAGCTCGTCGATGCGGTCGGCGAGATTCTGCAGCACGAAGTACTGCTCCGTCGTGGCCTTGCCGTCGTTGACCTCCTGGGTCCACTTCTCGAGCGGCATCTTGATCCCGAATGCCTTGTCGATGGCAAAGGCGATGTCGAGGAAGTCGAGGCTGTCGATCCCGAGATCGTCGATCGCGTGGCTCTCCGGCTTGATCGTATCGCGCGGGATGTCGCAGGTCTCCGCGATAATGTTGGCGATCTGCTCGAATGTGGAGGACATCATTAAGCCTTTGATATATTGAAGGTAATTCCGGGTCGACTTGGAGGAGACGGGCACGTTGCCCCGGAATTCCCTATTGCTGCTGCCGGAGTCGTGTGCCCGTATATCGGAGCAGGGCCGTTAGTTCAATGGAGCTTGGCCGGCCTGGCAAGGACGGTTTTTGGGCACGGTTCCGGTGAGCCTAGCTGCGCGGCATCACCGTAATCTTCGCGCAATCTCGGCGACCCATCAGCACGCAATCCTGGGTCTTGCGCAAATCGGCGATGCTCATGGCGAGCCAGATACCGATGGCGGTGAGTGCCACCGTGAAGGCGAAGGCGGCGATGTTGGCGAGCATGCGCTGGCGGAAATCGTCCGGCTCCTCGCGCGGCTTCTCATAGCGAGAGAGGTCGTTGGCGACGGAAACAGGAGCGATGGAAGCGGGGCGGGTCGAACGGACCCGCTCCTCGCGTTTGCCTGGCGGCTGCGCTGAGGTACGCGGCCGGAATTTGAGCACCACGTGCTCGTCATCCGAGGAAATTGGCCGCTGCGTCTTCACTGTTGTCAGTCCGGTCGCGTCGCCGTTTATGTGTAGCACGTTCGCTGCACATCACACCTAAAATCTTGATGCGCGCAGAGGTAGTATTTATCCCTCGATGGTCTCGTGGAACCGACTGTAGTCGATCCTGAGGCGGCCGTCGTCGGTCGCCTGCAGGATCTCGACATAGCGATGGCCGAAGCGGACGTCGGAATGTTCGTACGATTTTCGCGCATGCAAGGTTTGCGCTGCAACGTCGTCGTAGCCCGACACGATGAGGCCGAGACCGGCATTGACGGCTTCCAGGTCCGCGGCGTCGAGGCCGTGCAGCGGGCTGTGCTGGTCGATCACATGAAACAGGGTCCAGCTTAGCGCCAGCGCCGGGCTTTCGCTGCGCGAGAGCGGCAGTTCGTAGAACCGGCGATAGGGCATGCCTTCCTTGCTGACGCCGTTCTTGAACAGCCACAGCCGCGCGGTGGCATTGGCGATGATGTTGTGCCGCTCGTTGGCAAGGCGGATCATCAGCGTCAGCTGGCCTTCATGGTTCGAGATCACGGGATAGTCGGCGAACAGCAGCCGCGCGCTCGGCCGCGAGAAGCGCGCGAAGATCAGTCCGGTCATCAGCGACATCGAGAAGATGCCGGTGAAGAGCTCGATGGTGGCGATGAAGTGCCCGTAATGGGTCTGCGGGTGCATGTCGCCGTAGCCGGCGGTCGAAAGTGTTTCGATGCTGAAATAGAGGTAGTCGACGTACTGGCCGTCGGGTACGTTGGCGATCGGGTGATCACCGAGCCAATAGAGCAAGGCGAACACGGCATTGAAGGCGACGAACACCAATGCTGCACCGCCAATAAAGGCGGGCCAGGATGCCGTCATGCAGCGATGGCTGATGTCTGCCCAGAAGCTGAGCTCCAACCCCTCGGTCACAACCTCCCGGTTGCCGAGGCGGATCGTGCGGGCCTTCAGGCGCTCGTTTGCTCTCAAAGCCATTCCGCCGAACCGGCCCTTTCGTCTGCCTGTGGCATCATGTCATAATGGAACCCATTCCGGAGTGCCGGTCAAACGGGAGTACAATTCATGGCCCATACGCGCGAGCCCTATGTCAAACCGGTCCCGATCATGTCGCTACGGCCGACCCAGATGACGGTCGGCATGCATGAGGTGAAGGAGAAGCGGAAGCGCTGGCGCGAGCACAACTCGGACAAGAAGCGCGCAGAGCTGCTGGGCAAGCACATGATCCCGGTCGTTCACGGACCCGACGATCGCTACTACGTGGTCGACCACCATCACATGGCGCGGGCGCTGCACGAGGAGGGCGTCAAGGACATCCTGGTCACGGTGATCGGCGATCTCACGATGGTCGAGCGTGACGTGTTCTGGGGCGTGATGGACAACAAGCGCTGGGTCTATCCCTACAATTCCAAGGGCGAGCGCTGCCACTTCAGGGATATTCCGAAATCGATCAAGGATCTCAAGGACGATCCGTTCCGCAGCCTTGCCGGTGAGATGCGCCGGGCCGGCGGCTTCGCCAAGGACACGACGCCGTTCAGCGAATTCCTGTGGGCGGATTTCCTGCGCCGCCACATCCCGCGCAAGACGGTGGAGAACAATTTCGCCAAGGCGCTGGAGAAGGGGCTTGCGCTGGGACGCAGTGGAGGAGCGGTCTATCTGCCCGGCTGGTGCGGGCCGGCATCCGACGACTGACCGGGCGCGGCCTCCGGTTGGGGAGGATCTTCCTTGCCGCCGAGCACGTTGTGCAGCCACCGCTCGGTCCGCTTGCCGAAAGTCAGCAGCAGGAATGCCAGCATGAGCGCGGTGAGGACGATCGGCCAATGTCCGGCGCCGCAGACAATGCCGACGCAAGCGGCGAAGAACGCGCATGCGGCGCTGGTCAGGCCATGGACGTGATATTGATCGCCCCGCCGGACGATCACGCCGGCGCCGAGAAAGCCGATCCCGGTCAGCACGCCCTGGATCACGCGGCTGACGGCATCGGTGAATTTCCCGGGATCGACCGCCTGCAAGGCAAGCAGCACGACGGTAGCGGTCGAAAGGCTGACGAGACCCAGCGTCTTCAGGCCGATCGGCTTGCCGCGCAGGTCGCGGTCGAGTCCGATCGCGCCGCCGGCAAGGGTCGCCGCACCGAGACGCAGGACGATTTCGCTCCAGTCTGCCAAGATGTCCTCTACAAGCCGTCCTCTATTTCGGTTGCCGCCCGAGCATGTAGAACTCGGCGTTCGGCCGCATGCCGGTGACGTTCGCTAGTCGGTTCGAGAGCGCGAAGAACGCCGCGACGGCAGCGATGTCCCAGACGTCGTCGTCGCTGAAGCCATGGACGGCGAGCGCGGCGAAGTCCGCCTCCGCGACCTCCTCGGCCGCGCGGCTCACCTTCATGGCGAAGTCGAGCATCGCGCGCTGCCGCGGCGTGATGTCGGCCTTGCGATAATTGACCGCGATCTGGTCGGCAATCTCCGGGTTCTTGGCGCGGATGCGCAGGATCGCGCCGTGGGCGATCACGCAATATTGGCACTGGTTGGCGGCGCTGGTCGCCACCACGATCATCTCGCGCTCGGCCTTGGAGAGGCCGGAGTCCTTCTCCATCAGCGCGTCGTGATAGGCAAAGAAGGCGCGGAATTCATCGGGGCGATAGGCCAGCGTGAGGAACACGTTCGGCACGAAGCCGGACTTCTCCTGCACCTCCAGTATGCGGGTGCGGATATCCTCGGGGAGCCTGTCGAGAGCGGGCGTCGGGAAGCGTTTTGCGGTCGGCTGCGTCATGAGATGGTTCCGGCATGCCGCATCGATGCGGCGTCACGCGAAACCATAGTCGATGACGGGGTGGGCGCAAGGCGCATCGGCGCCTTGGCGGAATGATGCTAGCGCAGCGGCTTCTTCAGAAGCGAGAAGCGGTCCGGATCGAGGCCAAGTGACGGCTGCAACATCGGCGCTTCGGCGGGCGCCATGGTGCGCGGCGGCGCCGGAGGGTTGAAATTGGCGTCGCCGCTCGGGCTGTCGCGATGCGAGGTGGCGCCGCGCCAGCGCTCTAGCACGGCGCTGACGAAATGCATGTCATGGCCGGCGGTGACCGACGGCACCGTTGCGATGGTGGCCTCGCCGCGCGGCAGCTGATGCGGCGGCACCTCCTTGAAGCGCAGCCGCGTCGGCAACGCCACGCCTTCGCCGAACGCCAGCACTTCGCGGGTGCCGAGCGAAGGCACGAACGACAGCAGATTGGCGGCGGCGTCCGACACCGCGGAGCGCAGCAGCGCCTGGTCGCGGTCGTTGGCGAGCCGCATCGTGAACAGCGTGTTGCACTGGGAGATGATGGTCGCGTCGAGTTCGGCTGGACGCTGGGTGATCAGGCCGAGATAGACGCCGTATTTGCGGCCTTCCTTGGCGATGCGCGACACCGCCTTGCGGGTCGGTCCGAAGCCGATATTGCGGTCGGCGGAGGCGTAGCGGTGCGCTTCCTCGCAGACGAACAGCATCGGCGAGACGCCGTCGCTCCACAGCCCGAAATCGAACGCCATGCGGCACAACACCGACACCACGGAATCGACGACTTCGACGGGGAAGCCGGCGAGCTGCATGATCGTCATCGGCTTGCCGTTGGCGGGGAGGCGGAACAGATGGCTGATCACCTCGGCCATGGTATCGCCGCCGACATTGGCATTGTCGAACATGAAGGCGTAGCGCGGATCGTTGCGCACCGCGTCGATGCGCGAGATCAGCTTGTGATAGATGATGCGCGAGGAGCGGTTCTCGAGCTTGCCCATGCGCTCGTCGATCAGCGAGATCAGGTCGACGAGGCGATAGGGCACCGGCGTATCGACGGTGTAGCCGACCTGCTTGGGATCGACGCGCTTCAGCCCGAGACCGACCCGATCCGAGTTCTGGTACTGGGTGTAGATGCCCTTCGCCATCGGGATCACTTCGGCGAGGATGTCGAGCTCTTCGGGCACGCCGGGCCGGCCGCCGAACAAGACGTCGACGACCTCTTCGAAGTTGAACAGCCAGAACGGCAGCTTCAGGTTTCGCGGGTTGAGCACCTGCGCGCGCTCGCCGAAGCAGCGACCGTATTCGTTGTGCACGTCGAGCAGGAAGATGCGCAGGTTCGGCCGCGACTTCAGGATCTCGTTGAGCAGCAGCGACACGCCGGTGGATTTGCCGACGCCGGTCGAGCCGAGCACCGCGAAATGCTTGGAGAGCATTTCCTCGACGTCGACATAGGCGATCACCGAGCGATCCTGTTGCAGCGTGCCGACATTGATCTGGTCCGAGCCGCTCGGCGCATAGACCGTGCGCAGCTCCTGGTTCGTGATCAGATCGGTGCTGTCGCCGATGGTCGGATAATGGGTTACACCGCGCTGGAATTTCGGCCGGTCGCCGCCAAGGATCTCACCGAGCAGATCGACCGAGGCGGTCGCCATATACTCGTCGGACGGCGGCAGGTGCTCGCAGGTGACCTCGGTGATCATGGCGACGATGACCGAACTCGCGCAGCGGATGCTGACGAACCGGCCCACGGTTGCCCGCATTTCTGAAAGCTGCATCTGGCCGCCCGCCAGTAGCCCAATCCGGGCCTGCGAGCCGCGCACAGAGATCACACGTCCGAAGGATGTCACAGTTCTCGCCTGGCTCGTTCTCGAAATCTAAATGTTCGGACCAATATGCCCGCCCGGGATTGGAAAAACCGTTAAGTCGCCGGGGTTTCGCATCGGCTAAATCTACACCTTCCCGGTGACGATTTGTTTCTATCGTACCGCGAGATTGTGCGCCGTTACGCGCATCGGCGACGAAATCGTCGCTTTCTGGCACAGCCGCGACTGTTTCGCGGTTTTTTCGTTAATGCGCAATTCACCATCTCGGAGGAGTGCGTCGATGGCTCCGTAGGTTTACGGGGTTCTTGGCGCGATTTGTCGTTTGCGGACTCCTGGTAACGTGTAACCGATTGCTAACTGCGAGTTGTAACGACCTTTCCATTAGTGCTGCGTAACGATGCCGCGCTCGGGAGAGATCAGCGTGCGCATCGAACACCTCAATTCATCGTCAGGAAATGCCGACGCCGGCTCGACCAAGGGTCTGGCATTCTGTGCCGGTTTGCTGGTCGGCAGCCTGCTCGGAACAGTGACTGCACAGTGGAGCGAGCGCGAAGGCCTGCTGATGGCGGCATTTGCGATCATGGCCACGATCGTCTTCCTGTTACTGAAGCGGCACGAAGTCTCCGACGCGCGGCTCGCCACCGAGCGGCGCAATCTCATCACGGCCGTGAACAACATTCCGCAAGGGCTCGTGCTCTACGATGCGTCAGCGCGCATCATCATCTGCAACCGTCCCTATATCGAGATGTTCGGGCTTTCGCCCGACGTGGCGAAGCCAGGCTGCACCATGCAGCGGCTGATTGCGCACCGACAGGAGACCGGCTCGTTCGACGGCGACGTCGACGAGTTCTGCGATGCCATCATCCGAAATGTGAAGCTCGGCAAGGCGACGCGTCAGCTGACCCAGGCGCCGGGCGGGCGCGCGATCGAGATCGTCAACACGCCGCTGCCGGACGGCGGATGGGTGGCGACCATCGAGGATATCACCGAGCGCACGCGCACCGAGAACAAGATCGCCCACATGGCGCATTATGATGCGCTGACCGATTTGCCCAACCGTGTGCTGTTCCGCCAGCGCCTCGAACAGTCGTTGAGGGCGATCGGGCCCGACGAGCAGCTCGCGGTCATGTATATCGACGTCGACGAGTTCAAGAGCGTCAACGATGCGCTCGGCCATCAGATCGGCGACGAACTGCTCAGGGCAATTGCCGATCGCCTGCGCTCCTGCCTCGGGCAGAGCGATGTCGCGGCGCGGCTCGGCGGTGACGAGTTCGCGGTGATCCAGACCGCGGTCCGCGACCAGACCCAGACCATGCAGCTGCTGGCCGCGATCTATCAGGCGATCCGCCAGCCGATCGAGTGCAGCGGGCACCTGATCACCACCGACGCCAGCATCGGCATCGCGGTCGCGCCCGCCGACGGCCTCGAGCTCGATCAATTGCTGCGCAACGCCGACCTCGCGCTCTATGGCGCCAAGAGCGACGGCCGCCGCACCTACCGCTTCTTCGAGGCCGGCATGGACGCGCGCGCCAAGGCGCGGCGCAGCCTGGAGCTGGAACTGCGCCAGGCCATCGTCGACGGCAGCTTCGAGCTGCATTATCAGCCGCTGCTTCATCTCGAGGACAGCCGGGTCAGCTGCTGCGAGGCGCTACTGCGCTGGCGTCATCCCGAACGCGGCACCATCTCGCCCGCGGATTTCATTCCGGTCGCCGAGGATACCGGCCTGATCAACGATCTCGGGCACTGGGTGCTCAACACCGCGTGCCGTGAAGCCGTGAACTGGCCGGACCATATCCATGTCGCGGTCAACGTGTCTCCGATCCAGTTCAAGAGCGAGACGCTGGCGCTGAACGTCGCCGCTGCGCTCGCGGCGTCAGGGCTCGCGCCTTCGCGGCTCGAGCTCGAGATCACCGAGGCGGTGCTGATCCGCGACGACGAGGCCGCACTCGATATCCTGCACCAGTTGCGCGAGCTCGGCGTCCGCATCGCGCTCGACGATTTCGGCACCGGCTATTCGTCGCTGAGCTACCTGCAGCGCTTCCCGTTCGACAAGATCAAGATCGACCGCGCCTTCGTCAAGGATCTCGCCGGTACCGGCGCATCGTCCACGATCGTCCAGGCCGTCGTGAACATTGCCGCCGCGAGCGACATGACGACGACCGCCGAAGGCGTCGAGACCGAGCAGCAGCGCAATTTGCTTCGCGTCATCGGCTGCACCGAGATGCAGGGCTATCTGTTCAGCCGGCCGGTGCCGGATGTCGAGATCCGCAAGCTGCTGTCGTCGCATCGCGAGAAGGTCGTCTCGGTCGCCTGACCGCCGGCCTCGACCGCATTCACTCTGTGATTCCGGCCACGGACCGCCGCGGCCGGGCCGGCCATCTTGTTGATCCGCAACAAGAGGGCTCGGCCATGTATTATCTCGTGAATGCGCTGCTCGTTCTGGCGATCGCGTTCTTCTTCTTCCTGCCGATGACCGATCGCCGCACCGCGCGGATGAAGCTGTGCATGGTGTGCGCGCTCGCCGTCGCGCTGACGGTGTCGGCGACCGCGTCCCGGCCGCACCGATCGGCGCCGGTGGTGGCGTCGAAGGGCTGACTGGCGATGCTGCCGCGGTCGCCGGCGCCACCAATTTGTTGACTGGACCTAATCCTTTGTACACTGGTACAAATCGACGCGCCGCCGCTCGCCGCCCGATTGGAACGACGTCGATCCGGCGCCGTCGCCGAAGGAGACCGCCCCATGCAGCCGGAACCGATCTTCGATCTCGCTCATCTCGGGCACATGGAGCTGCTGACGCCGAAGCCGGACGAGAGTCTGAAATTCTTCGTCGACGTCATGGGCATGACAGTCAGCGGCCGAAAGGGCGGCTCGGTCTATCTGCGCGGCTGGGACGATTACGAGCGCTATTCGCTGAAGCTGACCGCATCGAGCACTTCAGGCATGGAGCACATGGCGCTGCGGGCGCGCAGCCCGCAGGCGCTCGAACGCCGCGTCGCCGCGCTGAAGGGCTCGGGCTTCGACATCGGTTGGGTCGATGATGACATGGGGCAGGGACCGGCATTCCGCTGCCGCGATCCCGACGGCCACGTCATCGAACTCTATTACGAGACCGAATGGTACGAGGCGCCGGCCGAACTGAAGCCCGCATTGAAGAACCAGGCGCAGCGCTTTCCGGCGCGCGGCGTCAATGTCCGCAGGCTCGATCATCTCAACTGCCTCGCGGTCGATATCAGGGCCAATCGCCTGTTTTTCGAAAACTACCTCGGATGCCGCACCACCGAGCAGATCGTGCTCAACGGCGGCACGGAAGCGGCGATGTGGATGACGATGTCGAACAAGAGCTACGATTTCGCCTACACGCGCGACCACTACGGCAAGCGTGGCCGGTTTCATCATGTGACCTACGCGCTCGACAGCCGCGAGGAGATCTTGCGGGCCGCGGATATTTTCCTCGAGCACGGCGTCCATATCGAGACCGGGCCGCACAAGCACGCGATCCAGCAGACCTTCTTCCTCTACGTCTATGAACCCGGCGGCAACCGCGTCGAGGTCGCCAATGCTGGCGCCCGCCTGATCCTAGCGCCGGACTGGAAGCCGATCGTGTGGACCGAGGAGGAGCGCAAGAAGGGACAGGCCTGGGGGTTGAAAACGATCGAGTCATTCCACACCCACGGCACGCCGCCGGTGACCGGTTAGGCTTCGGCCGCAGCGCGCAAGGTCGCGCGCGTCGATACGCCGCCGCGAACGCCTGCGGTCGATGACGACAACATGGGCGCATGGTCGATATGATCCTGTTCGAGCGGCCGACGCCGCGCGCGATACGTGAACCGATGGAAACAAGCACAATGGCTGGCAAGACGCCCAAGACGTCGGCGAAAAGCGCGAAGAAGGGTACCAAAAAGGGCGTGAAGAGCGCCGCGAAGCGCGATACTGCGAAGCCGCGCCTGCTCTCGGGCGGCAATCCGCAGATCGCGAAGGGGTATGGTGACGCACCCGTGCAAGCCTATATCGCGGCGATGCCGGGGTGGAAGCGCGATATCGGACGCAAGCTGGACGCGCTTATCGTGCGCACGATCCCCCGCGTGCACAAGGCGGTGAAGTGGAATTCGCCGCTCTACGGCATGGAAGGGCAAGGCTGGTTTCTCGGTATCCATGTCTTCGCGCGCTACGTCAAAGTAGCGTTCTTTCGCGGCGCGTCGCTGCATCCGGTGCCGCCGGGCGAGTCCAAGCAGCAGCATACGCGGTATCTCGACATTCACGAGAACGATGAGCTCGACGAAGCCCAGTTCGCCGCCTGGGTGAAGCGGGCCAGCGAAATGCCCGGCGAACAGATGTGACCGCCACGAGGCGTCGTCGATGCAGCTCTGCGCGCGGGACCATTGCCTCGCCTCGGGCGTTTGGTGTTAGGCTGCATCGCCTAACGTCAGAGGAAAACGTCGATGAGCGAACACACGACGGACAAGCGCGTGCGAGAGGCGTCTCGCAGGCGTTTCCTTCAGGCGGGTGCAGCACTGGCCGGTGGCTCCGCGATCGCGGGAGTTGCCGGTTCTACCGCGCTTGCCGAACAAGGGAATAATCTTCCGCCCAGCGTACCGGAATGGATGAAAACGCCGGGCGACCCAATGGGAAGCCAGCCCTACGGCGCGCCCTCGGTCCACGAGAAAGGCGTCATCAAGAACATCTCGAAGACGCTGCCGCAGTATATCTCCGCTTCGGGCCGTACGCCGTTGCAGGAGCTCGACGGCATCATCACGCCGAACGGCCTGTTCTACGAGCGCCACCATGGCGGCGTGCCGACCATCGATCCGGCCGAGCACCGGCTGATGTTGCATGGCATGGTCGATCGCCCGCTGGTGTTCACGATGGAGGACATCCGCCGCTTTCCGTCGCAGTCGCGGATTCACTTCCTCGAGTGCTCCGGCAATCCGGTCTACACCAAGCCCTACGGCAAGACGGCCTCGGACCTCGTCGGCCTTTTGAGTTGCGCGGAATGGACCGGCGTGCCGCTCAAGACGGTGCTGGACGAAGCGGGCGTGCAGGCGGGAGCCAAATGGATCGTTGCCGAGGGCGCCGATGCGGCCGCGCTGACGCGCTCGATCCCGATCGAGAAATGCCTCGACGACGCCATGCTGGTCTACAGCCAGAACGGCGAGCGGCTGCGTCCGCAACAAGGCTATCCGCTGCGCCTGTTGCTGCCGGGCTTCGAGGGCAACATGAACGTGAAATGGCTGCGCCGGCTCAAGGTCGTCGCCGAGCCAGCCTATTCGCGCGAGGAGACCTCGAAATACACCGACCCGATGCCCGACGGCACGTCGCGCGAATTCACCTTCTACATGGAAGCCAAGTCGATCATCACGCGGCCGTCCGGCGGCCAGAAGCTGACCACACATGGCTTTCACGAGATCACGGGGATCGCCTGGAGTGGCCACGGCAAGATCAAGAGCGTCGAGGTCTCGCTCGACGAAGGCAAGAGCTGGCAGCAGGCCGAACTTCAGGAGCCGGTGCTGACGCGTGCGCTCACGCGCTTTCGTTTGCCCTGGCACTGGGACGGCACTCCCGCCGTCATCCAGAGCCGCGCCATCGACGAGACCGGCTACATCCAGCCGACGCTGGCAGAACTGGTGGCGGTGCGTGGCCTCAACTCGTTCTACCACAACAACGCAATCTGGCCCTGGCGCATCGATGCGAATGGCGAGGTGACCAATGGCCAGGCGTAAGCTCAAGGCGGCGTTTCTCGTGGGGGCGATCGCGATGCTTGCCGCTGCTGCGCAGGCCGAGGATCGCTTTGGCATCGGGCGTCCGGCAACGCCTGCGGAGATCGCGGGCTGGAACATCGATATCGGTCGCGACGGCTCCAACCTTCCGCCGGGCAGCGGCAGTGTCGAACGCGGCCGCGCCGTGTTCGCCGAGCAGTGCACGGCGTGCCATGGCAACAGCGGGCAGGGCGGCGTCGGCGATCGCCTGGTCGGCGGACAGGGTACGCTGGCGAGCCCCAAACCGATCCGCACCGTCGGCAGCTATTGGCCGTATGCCCCGACGTTGTTCGACTACATCCGCCGCGCAATGCCGCAGAATGCGCCGCAGTCGCTGAGCAATGAGGACGTCTACGCGGTGTCCGCCTACATCCTCAGCCTGAACGGCATCGTGCCGGCCAATGCCGTGCTCGACGCGAAGTCGCTTGCGGCGGTCAAGATGCCGAACCGCGACGGGTTCGTCTCCGACCCGCGGCCTGACGTGCATAACCGCTGAGCGGCGAGCCGGACGTCAGTCGCGAACCGCAGTCGTTGTGCTCCACTGGGGCAGCCTCGCAGCATTGTGACATGCTGCCCCTGTGCCCGGAATTTGATCGTGACCACATCAAGCCCGGGCACGAGGGCGTTCCTGCTGCCCCATGGCAATTTTCAATTGATGCATCGGAGAGGTCGTATGGCCGGGCTCAAGGCCGTTGCAGCCGCTGTGCTGCTGGTGGGAATGACGTTCACGCCGGTGGCGGCCCAGATATCGGAGCCGGCACTTTTTGACGCCCAGAATCCGGGGCGGAGCGCGATCAACGGCGGTGCTCTCACGCCATGGGGCGAGGCGCAGGCGACGCAGCGCAGCGGCAACCCGGAGAACGCCTACGGCACCATCCCGCCGGCACCGTCCTCTTGCGCCCGTTATCGTTCGTTCGACCCGGCGTCCGGCACCTTCCTTGCCCGCGACGGTCGCCGTCATCCCTGCCAATGAGGGCGCGGTACCTCGCTTGGTGGTGGATAAGGGCTCCGGCCGTCGCCATCCGCGCGAACGACCTGACGTTAGGCGCGTTATAGTCCACTGATCGCGTCGGGTCCCGCCGGGCCCGAGCGGCGGAGGGCATCTGGCGTGACGGACACCCTGGCTGGCTTCTGGGATCGAAAGTCGACCTCCGAGCTGTTGCGGGAGGCGGCACGGGCCGACGGCGACGCGGAGACGCCGGTCTTCAAGCGCTCACTGTCGGCGTTGCAACTGGTCACGCTCGGCATCGGCGGCATCATCGGCGCTGGCATTTTCGTGCTGACCGGGCACGCGGCGGCCGCCAATGCCGGTCCCGCCGTCACGCTCTCCTTCATGCTTGGTGCCGTCGCCTGCGCCTTCGCCGGCCTGTGCTACGCCGAGATGGCGTCGACCGTGCCGATCTGCGGCAGCGCCTACACGTATGCCTATGCCACGCTCGGCGAACTGATCGCATGGATCATCGGCTGGGACCTGATCCTCGAATACGCGGTCGGCGCGATCGCGGTCTCGGTCGGATGGTCCGGCTATTTCGTCAGCTTCATGCGCGATTTCGGCATCAATCTGCCGCAGCAATTCACCTCGGCGCCGCTCGCCTACGACGCCAACAGCGGTGCGTGGTCATCGACCGGTGCGGTCGTCAACATCCCGGCGATGGCGATCATCGCCTTCGTCACCGCGCTGCTCGTGGTCGGCATTCGCGAGTCCGCGCGCTTCACCAGCTTCGTCGTCGTGGTCAAGCTCGTCGTCATCGCGTTGTTTCTCGCCACCGCGGCCTCCTCGGTGACGCTCGCGAACTGGGTGACGTCGAGCAATCCGGAGGGCTTGCTGATTCCGCCGAATGCCGGTCCGGGCGTGTTCGGCTGGTCCGGCGTGATCCGTGGCGCAGCGGTGGTGTTCTTCGCCTATATCGGCTTCGACGCAGTCTCGACTGCCGCACAGGAAGCGAAGGTGCCGGAGCGCGACATGCCGATCGGCATTCTCGGCTCACTGGTCGTCTGCGCCGCGCTCTATGTCGCGGTCGGCTTCGTGCTGACCGGTATCGTGCCGTATGATCGGCTCAGCGTGCCCGATCCGATCGCGGTCGGTATCGATGCCGTTGGCATCGGTTGGCTCGGTCCGTTCATCAAGCTCGGCATCCTGTTCGGACTGACATCCGTGATCCTCATCATGCTGCTGGCGCAGCCGCGGATCTTTCGCGCCATGGCGCATGACGGGTTGTTGCCGGGCTTTGCCGCAAAGATCCATCCGCGCTTCCGGACCCCCTACGTCTCGACCATCTTCTCCGGCATCATTGCCGCGGTCCTGGCGGGCCTGCTGCCGATCGGGCTGGTCGGCGAACTGGTCTCGATCGGGACGCTGTTTGCGTTCACGGTGGTTTCGATCGGCACGCTGGTGCTGCGTGTCCGCGATCCGGAATTGCCTCGGCCGTTCAAGGCGCCCGCGATCTGGCTGGTGGCGCCGGCCGCCGCTGCAACGTCGCTGTTCCTGATGTTCGGCCTGCCGCTCGACACCTGGATCAGGCTCGCGGTGTGGCTCGTGATCGGGCTTGCGATCTATGCGGCCTATGGCCGGCGTCACAGCCGGCTGCGAGCGAGCGGCGCATAAGGCGCGTTCCCAAGCGCGTCCACCGCAACGGTCGACCCGGCTGCCTCATTCGCAGAGCTGATGAGGCTTATCAGAACAATTCGTAAGGCCCCGGTACAACCATCCGCTACGCTATTTTCGCGCTTTCAGAATCGGTGAGGAATGGGCGGACCCTCGGAGCATTTGGAGGGTGTGTCGAAGGCGCTGAGCGACTGAGCGATCCGTGGCCTTTCCTGACATACGTGAACTTGGGGGTTAACATGAAAATTTCGAACAGCTTTATCCTCGGCTCGGTGGCGGTTCTCGTCGCAGCCGGGGGAGCTCAGGCGGCCGATCTTCCAGTCAAGGCCAAAGCGGTCGAGTACGTGAAGGTTTGCTCGCTCTATGGTCCAGGGTTCTACTACATCCCGGGCACCGACACCTGCATCAAGCTGGGCGGCTACCTGCGCGTCGACGTCCTGGCGAACTCGAACGTTGACAACACCGGCAACACCTCGGGCGCCGCTGGCGCTCGGAACCGCTTCACCAACGGCTACACCTGGCGTTCGCGTGAAGACCTGAACATCGATACGCGCACTGCGACCGAATACGGCGTGGTCCGCACGTTCTTCGATGCGACGTTCAACTGGACCTCGGACAGCTACGCCGGCCAGGGCAATGGTGCGACCGTTTACTCGCCGATCGGCACGGTTCAGGCGCCGAACAACGCCAATACGGGTGCGGTTGCGGCTGGTACGGTTGGCGTCTACTACGCCTTCATCCAGTTCGCCGGCTTCACCATCGGTAAGGCGGTCTCGCAGTTCTCTGCTCCCTGGACCGCCTATCCGGGCAACAACTTCGACGGTCTCGTCGGCGGCGGCGGCACGATCACTGGTGTGAACCAGTTCACCTACACCGCTGAGTTTGGCAACGGCGTGTCGCTGTCTCTGTCGGCTCAGGATCAGACGGCCTACTATCAGGCTGGCGTCGTCAACCTCGGTGCGCCCGTCAACTTCGGCGTTCCCAGCAACACCAACGTGTTCGGCATCGGCGACTACGCCGGCACGATCGCGCCGGATTTCGTGGCCATGCTGCGCGTCGATCAGGCCTGGGGTCTGTTCCAGGCGTCGTTCGCAGCGCATGATAACCACGCGGCCTACTACGGCGGCACCGAGTTGACCGGTCATCCGGACGACAAGTGGGGCTGGGCTGGTCAGTTGGCGTTGTCGATCAAGAACATCCCGACCGGACCTGGCGACACCATCAACTTGCAGGGTGTCTACACCGACGGCGCGACCCGCTACAACATCCAGGACCTTGCCGGCTCGGCTGGTCAGAACACGATCTTCGGCAGCACCGGTGTTCCCGGCGCCTACCAGAGCATCGGCTTTGGCATCGCGCCTGACACCGTGTTCGTCACCGGCGGTCAGCAGCAGACCATCAAGACCTGGGGCTTCCGCGGTGCATATGTGCACAACTGGAACCCGAACTGGAACACCAGCATCTACGGTGCTTATGCTGGCGTCCGCTACACCGACACGGCCAAGGGCTATATCTGCGGCCCGGCTGGCAATGGTGTCGGTGGTTCGCTCAGCAACTTCTTCGGTGCTGGCTCGGCCCTGACGGCATGCAACCCGGACTACAACATCGCGCAGCTCGGTACCCAGACCCAGTGGACCCCGGTGAAGAACCTGACCTTCTCGGCAGATTTCACCTACACCCATCTGGATCAGAAGATGGCCGGCACGATCGCCTTCCCCGGCAGCCCCGCCATTGGCAAGCCCGGCGCGATCTACGAGCTGAAGGATCAGAACACGGTTCTCTTGCTCCTCCGCGCTCAGCGCAACTGGTGAACTATCGGCGAGAGATCGCTTCGGGAAGTTGAGTTTTAAAACGTCTCATTGACCACAACCAAAAGAGGTGTTCCTTCCATCTTCAGTACGACCTCCGAAGCCTCCGGCATGCCCGCCGGAGGCTTTTCTCCGCCGTGTGCGCCCATCGCGCCCGCGAACTGGCTGGCGGCGCCGACTGCCGCTGGAACTTCGCTGTTCCTGATGTTCGGCCTGCCGCTCGACACCTGGATCAGGCTCGCGGTGTGGCTCGTGATCGGGCTTGTGAGCTACGCGGCCTATGGCAGACGGCCATAGCCGGTTGCGGGTAAGCGCTGAGCGGAGCGCGCGCCTATAGTGCGCAAGCGAGCGGCCTGCTAAATGTACGCGTTGAGATAGCACCGCAAGCCGCGACACGTCGGCATTCCCCGGGGAGGCTCCCATGCAAAATTCAACAGCGCACGCGCGGTGGATAGTCGCCGCGATTGTTTCGGTCGGCCTCATGTCGGCGGTGCCGGGTCGCGCGGCATCGGTCGCGCCCGTCGCTGCCGAGAACGGCATGGTGGTCTCGGCGCAGCATCTCGCGACGCAGGTCGGCGTCGAGGTGTTGAAGCGGGGCGGCAACGCCGTCGATGCGGCGGTCGCGGTCGGTTACGCGCTTGCGGTCGCCTATCCCGCCGCCGGCAATCTCGGTGGCGGCGGGTTCATGACCATCCAGCTTGCCGACGGGCGCAAGACTTTCCTGGATTTCCGCGAAACCGCGCCGAAGGGCGCCACCGCCAACATGTATCTCGACAAGGACGGCAACGTCGTCCCCGGCCTGTCGACCAAGGGACATCTCGCTGTCGGCGTGCCGGGCTCGGTGGCCGGGATGGAATATGCGCGCGAGAAATACGGCACGATGAAGCGTGCGGACGTGATCGCACCGGCGCTGCAGCTCGCCGAGGACGGCTTCGTGCTCGACCAGGGCGACGTCAGCATGCTGCAGACCTCGACCAAGGATTTTCAGGACGATCCGGCCTCGGCGGCGATCTTCCTCAACAACGGCAAGCCGTTCCAGGTCGGCGAGCGGCTGACGCAGCACGAGCTCGCCGAGACGCTGCGCGAGATCAGCAAGCGCGGCACCGACGGTTTCTACAAGGGCTGGGTGGGGGCGGCCATCGTCGCCTCGAGCCTGGCCGGCAAGGGCCTGCTCACGCAGGAGGATCTCGACAACTACAAAGTCCGCGAACTCGCGCCGGTCGAATGCGATTATCGCGGCTACCACGTGGTCTCGGCGCCGCCGCCGAGCTCGGGGGGCGTGGTCATTTGCGAGATCCTGAATATCCTCGAGGGCTATCCGCTGAAGGAGCTCGGCTACCACTCCGCGCAGGCGGTGCACTATCAGATCGAGGCGATGCGGCACGCTTATGTCGACCGCAACAGCTATCTCGGTGATCCCGACTTCGTGAAGAATCCGCTCGACCGCCTGCTCGACAAGAATTACGCCGCCAAGATCCGCGCCGCGATCGATCCGGCCAAGGCCGGCGTATCGAGGGATATCAAGCCCGGCGTTCCGCCGCACGAAGGCAGCAACACCACGCATTACTCGATCGCCGACAAGGACGGCAACGCGGTGTCGGTCACCTACACGCTGAACGACTGGTTCGGCGCCAAGGTGACCGCGGCCAAGACCGGTGTGCTGCTCAATGACGAGATGGACGACTTCACCGCCAAGGTCGGCGTGCCGAACCTCTACGGCCTGGTGCAGGGGGAGGCCAATTCCATCGTCCCGGGTAAGCGCCCGCTGTCCTCGATGAGCCCGACCATCGTGACCAGGGACGGCAAGCCGGTGATGGTGTTGGGCACTCCGGGCGGTAGCCGCATTATCACGGCCGTGCTGCTGACAATGATCAACGCCGTCGACTACGGCATGAACGCGCAGGAAGCCGTCGACATGCCGCGCTTTCATCAGCAGTGGCTTCCGGAACCGACCAACCTCGAGGACTACACGCTGTCGCCGGACACGCGGAAGATCCTGGAAGGGATGGGCCACAAGTTCGGTCCGCCGCAGCCGGCCAATCACCTCGCGGTCATCGTCATCGGCGCGCCGGCGCTCGGTGGTGAGCCGGTCGGCAACAACCGCTTCTATGGCGCGAACGATCCGCGCCGTAACTCGGGGCTCGCTAGCGGCTACTGATTGTCGTTGCACAATCGCGTGGTGGCGGTCGGGCAGGGCCGCAGCGGGCGAAATCGGCCGCGCCTCAGGCGACGGCGCTCGACCTGCCGTCGTCGTGCCCGCTCGTCAGCAGCAGGCGCCGGCGGATCGCGTCCTCGACCAGGGCCAGCGACTGCTTGGCTTCACGCGCCTCGGCTTCGGCGGCCTGGGCCCGGAATTCAGCCGCATCGAGCTGCTCCTGCTGGGACTCGATGCGCCGCCGGGCCTCTTCGAGCGCCCGCGACGCATCCCTCAGCTTGCGCTCGGTGGCAGCGATGATTTCGAGCTGCGCCTGTTCGGCAGCCTCGGCGCGGGCTTCCCCGGCGCGAGCCCTGTCCTCGATGCTGCGGAACAAGTCCGCCGCCTGATAGACGAGGTCCAAGGCTTCCGTGCCCATGGCCGACGTGGGCGGTTTTGGAAATCCGAGTACGGTCTGGTCGACCGCAAAAGGCCGTTTAAATCCGCGCAGTGCCATGGAAATCAGCCCGTCGCGAGTTGCGTGTATGCCAACAACTTGCGGTAGTTATAGTTAACAAATCATTGATCCGGTGGGCGCCGCGGGACTGTCCACCGGTTTTCTGGTGACTCGTTGCCCGCAACGGCAGCCGGGTTGGGGAAAGCGGTCGGTCCGTCCAGCGCTTTCCTTTCGCAGCGCGCCGTCGGCGCAAGCGCGACGATCAAGGGGGAGCAGGATTCGGCGAGGCACACGCGAATCGAGCGGCGCCGTAGCGTACGGTGGACGCTGCCACCCGGGGGCTCGCCAGGCCGGGCCAGGAAGGTCTGCTGATTTGGCAGCGCGCGCGAGCCGGGCTCTATGGCATAAGTTTGACGCCTGGCGCGCTTTAATTATCCGGTGCTGAATTGCAGGTCAGGGGAGCGACCGATATACCGGGCGGCCTAAGTGGCACGCAGCGCGCTCAGAACGAGCGACGTATTCGCCACGGAAATCTGGTCGATGAAATTTCTGTTGCGGTTCTTCGGGTTCCTGTTCACCGCAGGAACCATCCTGTTCCTGGCTGGTCTGGCCGCCGTCGCAGGGCTGTTCTGGCATTTTTCCAAGGATCTGCCCGACTATTCACAGCTCCAGAACTACGAGCCGCCGGTGATGACCCGCGTCCACGCGGCCGACGGTTCGCTGCTCGGTGAGTTCGCCAAGGAGCGCCGGCTGTACCTGCCGATCCAGGCGGTGCCGAAGCTCGTGATCAACGCCTTCCTCGCCGCCGAGGACAAGAATTTCTACGAGCATGGCGGCATCGATTATACCGGCATGGCGCGCGCCGGCGTCTCCTACGTCCAGAACTTCGGTTCCAATCGTCGTCCGCAGGGCGCCTCCACGATCACCCAGCAGGTCGCCAAGAACTTCCTTCTGACCAACGAGGTGTCGTTCAGTCGCAAGATCAAGGAAGCCCTGCTGGCGATGCGAATCGAGCGGGCCTATTCCAAGGACAAGATCCTCGAGCTCTATCTCAACGAAATCTATCTCGGCCTCGGCGCCTACGGCATCGCGGCGGCCTCGCTGGTCTACTTCGACAAGTCCGTCAATGAACTGACGGTCGCCGAAGCGGCCTATCTGGCGGCGCTGCCGAAAATGCCGGCCAGCCTGCATCCGGTGCGCAACCATGCGCGCGCCATCGAGCGCCGCAACTACGTGATCGACCGCCTGCAGGAGAACGGCTGGATCAGCGTGGCCGACGCCGACAAGGCGCGCAAGGACCCGCTGACCGTCACCAACCGCAGCAACGGCGCGCACACCTTCGCCGGCGAATATTTCTCGGAAGAGGTCCGCCGCGACATCTTCGAGCGCTATGGCGAGAAGAAGCTTTATGAAGGCGGCCTGTCGGTGCGCACCACCCTCGACCCCAAGGTCCAGGTGATGGCGCGCAAGGCGATGGTGGCGGGGCTCGTGAACTATGACGAGCAGCAGGGTTATCGCGGCGCGATCCAGAAGATCGATCTTTCCGCCGACTGGGGCGTGCCGCTCGCCGAAATCAAGTCGCTCTCCGACATCTCGCCGTGGCGAATGGCTGTTGTGCTCGAGAGCAACGACCAGTCGGCGCGGATCGGCTTCCAGCCCGGCCGCGAACTCGGCGGCGCCATCAGCAAGCAGCGCGAGACCGGCATCATCACGATGGACGGCGTGCGCTGGGCCAGGAGCAAGGGCAAGACGCCGACGGCGGTCTCGCAGGTGCTGCAACCCGGCGACGTGATCTATGCCGACCCGCTCTTCAAGGACGGCCGCGCCATCGAGGGCCAGTACCGGCTGCGCCAGATCCCCGAACTGTCGGGGGCGATGGTGGCGATGGATCCGCATACCGGCCGCGTGCTCGCGATGGTCGGCGGCTTCTCGTTCGACCAGAGCCAGTTCAATCGCGCCACGCAGGCCTACCGGCAGCCCGGCTCGACGTTCAAGCCGATCGTCTATTCGTCGGCGCTCGACAACGGCTATACCGGATCGACCGTCATGATCGACGCGCCGATCGAGATCGACCAGGGGCAGGGCAATGTCTGGCGCCCGGAGAACTTCTCGACCGGCAAGTACCAGGGTCAGGTGACGCTGCGCAACGCGCTGCGCCTGTCGCTCAACACCGTGACGGTGCGGCTCGCGCAGGAGATCGGCATGCCGCTGATCGGCGAGTATGCCAAGCGCTTCGGCGTCTACGACGAGCTGCCGAACTATCTCGCCTATGCGCTCGGCGCCGGCGAGACCACGGTGATGCGGATGGCCACGGCCTATTCGATGATCGCCAATGGCGGCGTCCGCGTGAAGCCGACCCTGATCGACCGCATCCAGGACCGCTACGGCCACACCATCTTCAAGCACGACCAGCGCGAATGCCGCGGCTGCGACGCGCCGGAGGGCTGGAAGAGCCAGCCCGAGCCGCAGCTCGTCGACCGTCGCGAGCGGGTGCTCGACGCGATGTCCGCCTACCAGATCACCTCGTTGATGGAAGGCGTGATTCAGGCCGGTACCGGCACGGCGCTAAAGGACGTCGGCAAGCCGCTCGCCGGCAAGACCGGGACTTCGAACGAGGCCAAGGATCTCTGGTTCGTCGGCTTCTCGCCGGACCTCGTGGTCGGTCTCTATGTCGGCTACGACAAGCCGCGCTCGCTCGGCCGCAACGCGCAGGCCGGTCACACCGCGGCGCCGATCGCGCGCGACTTCCTGAAGCTCGCGCTCGCCGACAAGCCGGCCACCCCGTTCAAGCAGCCGGTCGGCATCCGGCTGGTGCTCGTCGACGCCAAGACGGGCCTGCGCGCCTCGTCCGGACAGAAGGGCGTGGTGCTCGAAGCCTTCAAGCCGGGCCAGGCGCCGCCGGCCTATGATTCCTCGTTGGTCGCCGGCACTGACGTGATCGACGGCACCCAGCAGCCGATTTCGCCGGATGCGGATCGGGCCGTGATGCGGTCGGGGACCGGCGGGCTGTACTGACGGCTGCGGTAGGCATTCAACAAGACGCCACGGCTCGATCTCGCACGAACGTGCGATGCATGCGACAGCGGGCGCTGCCAAAATATCGAAAACAACCCCATGCAAAGGAGCCGGCGGTGGCCGGCGTCCGGCCAAGCAACTTGACACGTCGGGCAACTCAGGGGCAAACTTCTAATATTCCGAAAATTGTGCGAATGTCCCTCGCCCCAAGTCTCCTTCGCCCCAAGTCTCCCTCGACCAAGACTGTCGCATATGGCCTTTGCGGGCTTCTGCAACTGAAGCTTCCACGTCGCAGGCGGGAGAGGGAACGCGCCTTCATTCGCGGCCACAGCCTAATCTCATCTTGCTCTCACGCTCGGTTGCCTGTGGGCGATCAACTCCGGGGGAGGTGGGTGAACGGCCCGCCAGTGAGGCGCGTCAAACAAGAGATGTGGTCGTGAAGTGGGCGCGGAAGCGCGGCGAGCCCCCGGCGTCGGAGGCGATTGCTCAGGGAATTGATTGCGTGTGACATCAATGGTCAAGGCGCTGGTGGTCGCGGTTCGGGTCGTCTGGACGGCTTCCGTGGTTGGATTGCAACCCTGATGGGCGCGGTGCTTGGATTTGGGTGGCACGGCTGAATCGGCGCTATTGGGTTCGGCACTGCTGGGTTCGGCATCGGAGCCTTGTTTGCCGCCCATCCCGAACTCCTGCTGGAATTGCTGGCCGACCTGTGAACCCTCAGGCCTCGTCTGGTCGGATCAGTGGTGTCCCGGCCGGCGATTTTACGCCGATCCCTCGCCAACAATGCTTGCCAAGCGTGGGACCAAGCAGGTAGAAGGTCGCTCTCGCGCGGGCGCTGATTTGGCAGGCGAACCCGCTGCACCGAGATGTCCAGTCATCCAGCTAAGCTGTTGATACCACGGGCAATTCTTGGGGAATGGTGTAACGGTAGCACAACAGACTCTGACTCTGTTTGTCTTGGTTCGAATCCAGGTTCCCCAGCCAATCTGCCTCCGTGGCGCAACAATCCTCCCAAATTCCGACGAGATTGCCCGGCCCGGCGCCTGCGGCTGATGCGGGACCGGATGCAACGCCGCGTGTGCCGTCACAGCATCGAGGGTGGAGTAGCCCGGCGTAATCCACCATGGTCTCGCGCGTGTGGTCCGGGATATTGCGACAGAGGTTTAAGCTGATGGACGAAATTCTTTATGCCCGCGAATCGTCGATCGGCGTCGACGAGTTCATCGATGTGCTGCGCCAGTCGGGCCTCGGCGAGCGGCGTCCGCTCGCGGATACCGACCGGATGGCGCGCATGATCGCCAATACGAATTTGATCGTGACGGCGCGGAAGGCGGGCAAGCTGGTCGGCGTCTCGCGCGCGCTGACCGATTTCGCCTATTGCTGCTATTTGTCGGATCTCGCGGTCGATCGGGAGTACCAGGGGCACGGCATCGGCAAGCGCCTGATCGCGGAAACGCGGCGCCTCGCCGGGCCTGAGTCGATGTGCCTGTTGCTGTCGGCGCCCGACTCGATCGGGTTCTACAAGACGATCGGCATGCCGCAGCCGGACAACGCGTTCCTCTACAAGCGCGAGCGCTAGCGTAGGCAGCGCCTTACGGCCGGCAGGCGGGCGCAGCGGCTCGAGCGCGGGCACCGGCTCGTCGGCCCGCTCGCGTGTCGTGCGAACGTGTTTCACGTCGGCGTCGGGCAGCGCTACGCCGTTGTACCGCGTCGACGACGGTCCGCCGTCGGGGAGCTCGGTTCGCGGCCGTATCCTGACGTCGCGGATCGTAGGCTGGCCTGTCGATGCCGGCGGCGACGGCAGGGGCTCCGCGGCTGCTGCCGCGCCTGATATCGCAAACAGGATTGCGATCAGCTGAAGGCGATTGTGCCCCGATCTGCGCATCATGCTCTACCATCGCTGCCGCAGTTTGCGGCCGACATGGGCCAGACGCATCCGGACGTAAGCAAGCTCCAACATTCAAGTTGTTGGAAACCCGTGCATCAAGGTTTCCATGGTGCTTGCGATTGAGGGAATTACAAACTGCTCATCCCATACTCCACCATGTGCAACCTTGTTGCGGCCATCGTAGTACGACTTCACAGTCGCGTAGTCGCTACTCGACTTATCCATTAGAATTTCCACGCGAGTGAGGAACGCCACGTTCTTGATCTCTCTGTTGTTCATAGTTTCCCACATCCGACGCTCTGGCCAAGGAATGGAGGGTAGTGTCCTGTTGCCGCGAACAATAACAACGGCTTCGTTCACAGCAGCCTCAAATCGAGTGAACAAATAGAGGAAATAGGCCTGATCATTGCGTTTGCGCATTTCGCTTGCATTGTCAAAAAGAGGTTCGTCGTCGTTTGCGAACGCTCTAGATTCAATGTCGCTAAAAGCGGTCTCGGCGATGACCCATTGGTCAATGATTTCGGAGAAAATTGACACTTCACACCAGCAATTTGATGAACGCTTCCTTGTCGAACTTGATTCCTGCCCTAGGATTGCCGGGCGCGTAATACTCCCATTGCGAAGTCGTCGAAAGCGCCTCGCTTTGATCGACTAAAATGAATGTTCCTCGGCGGCCTACCAAATCAACGCGCCCGTTGGCTCCTATCGTCCAAAGACCTTTAGGTTGGACGCGCATAATCGGTGTGGTGCCCTGCAAAATGTCAAAAGAGGGCATCGCGGATGACGCAACGTTGAACTTGCGCATCATCTCTTCGTAGATCGGTACAGAGGGGCGGTCTCTGAGCGAGAAGCCTTCAGGCAGCCAATCCCTCATCGCTTCCTTAAGCAGGTACAATCGCCTTAGCCAGTCATCTACCCGATCCGTAACGCGCTTTTTCCACCGTCGTCGGTAATCTTCATACCAGCGAGTTTCGGCAGAGCCGTCGTCTGCGATCTGGCTGATATCAAAGACGAGTAGGGACGCGCCTTCCTTCGGAGGATCTATTTCAGCAAACCCAATTTGACCCCCTCTATATCCCTGTGCGCGAAGAATGCGATCCAGGTCAGATGCGCTACCTTCAAGCACACTAGGCTCGGGAAACTTGCGGCCTTCGTTAGCAAAAACTCCCACGTCATTGAGTCGGGCAGCTGCTTCTTGCCATGTGTCCGGGGCCACATCGTCCAGCAATTTCACTATCATGCCGCGTCCTCTACTTCCTCATACCACCCATCCAAGCGGGTTGACGAGAGGTGGATGCTCGAATGCGGAGCATCAACGTACCCGACGTCGACTACTCTGTGCACTATATTGGTTCCAGGGACGCATTGAAAGTTGTGTCGTACTCGCCGGCTCTGGATCATTCTGTATGCCTATCGCGCCGTGCAGTGTTGCGGGGCCACGTTAGGAGAATTGCCTCGCAAGGAGCCGTCGGTCACGGTTCGGGGGGGCGGCATCACACGCACCAGCGACGGCGAAGCCGGGAATCGATGCGAGGCGCCGGCTGGCACGTTTTTGCAGATGATGGTCGTCATGTGTGACGATCACGCGTTTGACGGCGATGGCGTGGGGATTGCGCAGACGGCGCGCGGCAACGACTTGTAAAGCGCAATTATCTGTTGAAACTTAAGATAGACTATTTTCCCAATTTGGTTGCGAAAACTACCTTGTGCTACCTTCCTCATTTATCGTTCTGAATTTGATTGGTTCGGGCTATGACTGACGCTCTCTCTGAAGCGCCTGCATACGGGATAGCGCGGCTTCTCCAGGAAGGTCGCTTCATTGTTCCATCGCACCAGCGTGACTTTGCGTGGGGCGATGACGACGTTAAGCAACTGTTTGATGACGTGATAGATGCCCTCTCCAAAAAGTCCGAGTCTTATTTTCTTGGCTTGCTTGTTTTTCTGTATAGCGGAAATGCTTACACCATTCTCGACGGACAACAACGGTTGGCAACGACAGTTGTAATTTTTGCGGCTAAGCTGGCTCAATCTATTTTCGATGGGCACGTAAAGACTGCGGCCGTGGCCTTTGCAGAGCTGAAGGACGTCTATCCGTCTGATCAAGATTTCGAAGCTGCATTCGCCCTAAAGAGCGAACGAACCAATCAGAAGGCGCAATACTTCTTGCGAGCGCTGGAGAAGGAAGAGCAACGTCTCGCCAAAGGAAAGATGGCGGGTGAGTGGGAGCCGGCCGTGCTAACGGTCGAGCATATCTTGCCCAAGAAGCCAGGGGCTGATTGGAAAGCAATCTTAACCGCAGATCCCGAGATTGTGGAGGATTGCGTCGTTCGATTAGGGAACATGTGTTTACTGACCAAGATAAACGAGAAGCTGGGAAATAAAGGCTTTCCTACGAAGAAACTGACTTTGCCAAAAGCGAACTCCTGACAACGCAAAACGTTGCTGCTTTTCAAGCGTGGAACCGTAAAGCAATTGAGAAAAGGCAGGCGCGTTTGGCGAGTCTTGCTCGCTCTATTTGGCGGTATTCGTAGCAATAGAAGCAGCGCTACTTGATCTTGTCGTAGACCGTCGCGAAGTCGGCGAGCGGGATCGGGATGCTGATGGTTTCCTTGCCGAGATTCTGGAACGAGATCTTGAGCTGCTTGCCTGATTTGAGCTGGGTCAGGACGTCGGCGGCGATCGGCGCGTTGATGTAGCAGCCGCGCGCCTCGCAGGTCTGGATCGGCACATCGACGGCCTTGCCGTCGTCGACCTGCAGCTTGGCGCCGACCGGCAGGTTCAGCCCGAGCGGAAGCTGGATCAGCGCAACCGGCGTGCGGGTGTCGCCGGGGACGCGGATATTGACCAGCACGATCAGCTGTCCGGTCTTGGTGAGCACCGCGGTCTGCTCCATCGCGCATTCGAGCGGCGCCTCGCGGCTGGCGCTGGTGCAGCGCGCGACCCAACCGGTGTTGTTGGGCGATGCGGCGTCACCTTGAGGGGCGGCGGGAGCGGCCGCCGCGACCGGCGCGGGCGTAGTCTTGCCCTTGGGCGCCTGGGCGTGGCCAAGGCCGGCCAGGCCGAACGCGGTGAACAGGACGACAAACGACGTTGCGACAATCTTCACGGTACCGGCTCCGAAATGATCATCTTTCGGATGTGCCGGTATGTGGGCAAAGTCAAGTCACTCGGCGGCCTGCTTGACCGAACCGTCTTCGCCGTCGTCAGCGTCGTGGTCGGCGCGCGGCGAGCGGCCCCAATTCGCAAACGCGTTGGAGAGCCGGTCGAGATAGAGATAGACGACGGGCGTCGTGAACAGCGTCAGCGCCTGGCTGACGATCAGACCGCCGACCATGGCGTAGCCGAGCGGCTGGCGGATCTCCGAGCCGGTGCCGGTGCCGAGCATCAGCGGCACGCCGCCGAGCATTGCGGCCATCGTCGTCATCATGATCGGGCGGAAGCGGAGCAGGGCGGCCTGACGGATCGCCGCCACCGGCTCCATGTGCTGGTCGCGCTCGGCGGCGATCGCGAAGTCGACCATCATGATGCCGTTCTTCTTCACGATGCCGATCAAGAGGATGATGCCGATCAGCGCGATCAGCGAGAAGTCGAAGCCGGCGGCCATCAGGATCGCCAGCGCGCCGACGCCGGCCGACGGCAGCGTCGACAGAATGGTGATCGGGTGGATGTAGCTCTCGTAGAGGATACCGAGGATCAGGTAGACGACCACGAGCGCAGCCAGAATCAACAGCGGCACCGTCGACAGCGATTGCTGGAACGCCTGCGCAGTGCCCTGGAAGCTCGAGCTCAGGGTCGGCGGCGCGCCGAGGTCCACCATTGCCTTCTGCACCGCTTCCGTCGCCTGGCCGAGCGCTACGCCCTGCGCCAGGTTGAAGGAGATCGTGATCGCCGGGAACTGGCCCTGATGGCTGATCGACAGCGGCCGCACCGGCACGGTGGTCCACTTCGCAAAGGTCGACAGCGGCACCTGTTCGCCCGTCAGCGGCGACTTGAGGTAGATGTTGTTCAGCGTGTCGATCGAGCCCTGCAGCTCTGGCAGCACCTCGAGGATGACGTGGTAGCTGTTGAGCTGGGTGAAATACTGCGTCACCTGGCGCTGGCCGAACGCGTCATAGAGCGTGTCGTCGATCAGCTGCGGCTGGATGCCGTAGCGTGAGGCGGTGTCACGGTTGATCTTGAGCTCAACCGTGGTGCCGTTGGTCTGCTGGTCGGTGGCGACGTCGCGCAGCTGCGGCAGCGTCTGCATCTTGCCGAGGATCTTCGGCGCCCATTCGTTCAGTTCGGCAAGGTTGGCGTCCTGCAGCGTGAACTCGAACTGGGTGCGGGTCGGACGACCGCCGAGGCGAACGTCCTGGGCGGCCTGCATGAACAGCCGGGCACCGAGCACCTTTTCCAGCTTGGGCCGCAGGCGGGCGATGATCTGCTGCGCGTTGGCATCACGTTCGTTCAGCGGCTTCAGCGTGATGAACATGTTGCCGTTGTTGCCGGCCCGGCCGCTGCCGCCGATCGCCATCGCCACCGTCGCCACGCCGGGGTCCTGCATGACGATCTTGCTGAGCTCCTCCTGCTTCCCCTTCATTTGGGCGAACGAAATGTCCTGATTGGCTTCCGAGGTCGCGGTGATCAGGCCGACGTCCTGCTGCGGGAAGAAGCCCTTCGGGATGATGACGAACATGTAGATCGACAGCGCCAGCGTCGCGAAGAAGATCATCAGGGTCGTGAACTTCCAGCGCAGCGCGACGTCGAGCGCGTTCTGATAGCCGCGCAGCATCGCATCGAAGCCGCGCTCGCTGAGCTTGTAGAGACGGCCGTGCCGTTCCTCATTATGGGCGCGCAGGAAGCGCGAGGCCATCATCGGGGTCAGCGTCAGCGACACGAACATCGAGACGAAGATCGTCATCGCCAGCACGACCGCGAATTCGCGGAACAGGCGGCCGATGATGCCGCCCATCAGCAGCAGCGGGATCAGCACCGCGACCAGCGAGATGCTGATCGACACGATGGTGAAGCCGATTTCCTTGGAGCCCTTGAAGGCGGCGGCCATCGGCCGCTCGCCCTCTTCGATATAGCGGCTGATGTTCTCCAGCATCACGATGGCGTCGTCGACCACGAAGCCGACCGCAATCGTCAGCGCCATCAGCGACAGATTGTCGAGCGTGTAGCCGAATACCCACATCAGCGCACAGGCGCCGAGCAATGCCAGCGGCACCGTCACGGCAGGGATGACGGTGGCCCAGAAGCTGCGCAGGAAGGCAAAGATCACCATCACGACCAGGAAGATGGTCAGGAGCAGGGTGAACTGGACGTCCTCCACCGCGGCGCGGATCGTGGTCGTGCGGTCGCTGATGATCTCGATCTTGACCGCCGGCGGGATAGCCGCGACCAGCCGGGGCAGCGCCGCCTTGATCTTGTCGACGGTGTCGATGACGTTGGCGCCCGGCTGCTTGAACACGACCAGGAACACGCCGCGCTTGCCGTTGGCCCAGGCGGCCTGCTTGGCGTCCTCGGGCCCGGTAACGGCCTGGCCGATGTCGCGGATCCGCAGCGGCCCGCCATTGCGGTAGGCGATGATCACGTCGTTCCAGGGCTCCGCCGTGAGCAGCTGGTCGTTGGCATAGATGGTGTAGGCGCGGGTGGCGCCGTCGATATTGCCCTTCGGGCTGTCGACGGTTGCGATGTTGATCGCGGCGCGGACGTCCTCCAGCGACAGGCCCTTTGCGACGAGCTTGGCCGGGTCGATCTGAACGCGGACCGACGGCTTCTGCTGGCCGCCGATGACGACCTGCGCGACGCCGGAAATCTGGCTGATCTGCTGGGCAAGTTGAGCGTCGACGGAGTCGCTGACCGTCGTCAGAGGCAGCGTGTCCGACGTCGCCGACAGCAGCATGATCGGCGCGTCCGCCGGATTGACCTTGCGATAGGTCGGCGGCGAGGGAAGGTTCTTGGGCAGTTGACCGCTGGCGGCGTTGATGGCGGCCTGCACGTCGTTGGCGGCGCCGTCGATTGAGCGGTTGAGGTCAAACTGGATCGTGACCGAGGCGGTGCCGAGATAGCTCGTCGAGGTCATCTGGGCGATGCCGGGGATCTGCGCGAACTGGCGCTCCAGCGGCTGGGCGACTGAACTCGCCATGGTCTCCGGGCTGCCGCCCGGCAGGTTCGCGGTGATCTGGATGGTGGGGAAGTCGACCTGCGGCAGCGGTGCGACCGGCAGCAGCGGATAGGCGACGAGGCCGACGAACAGGATGCCCGCCATCAGTAGCGAGGTGCCGATGGGGAAGCGAATGAATGGTGCGGAAATTCCGTCGCTCATTCCTGCGTAACCTTCGACTGGGACGGATCCGAGCTCGCCACCGCCGTCGTCACCAGGGTTCCCGGCGAGACCTTGTACTGCCCCGCGGTGATCACCTGCTGTCCCGGCGTCAGGCCCTCGTCGATCACCGACTTGCCGTCGATCGACTGGCTGACCTTGAGCTTGCGAAGCTCGGCCTTGTTCTCCTGATTGACTGAATACGCGTAGAGCCCTTCGGTGCCATGTTGCACCGCGTCATCCGGGACGACGGTGGCATCCTTCAAGGTTCTGACCAGAAGCCGGGTCGAAACCGACTGGCCCGGCCACAGCGCATGGTCCTTGTTATCAAACACCGCCTTCAGCCGGACAGTCCCGCTCGTCGTGTCGACCTGGTTGTTGATCAGCGACAGGGTTCCGGTGGACAGCACCCGCTTGCCGTCTGTGGTCAGGGCAATGGTCTTGGGCGGCGCTACCGCCAGCGCCGCCTTGATATCGGGCAGCTGGTCTTCCGGCGCGGTGAAGATCACCGTGATCGGCTCGATCTGGGTGATCGTTACGATGCCGGTCTGGGCCGAGGCGTTGACGATGTTGCCGATATCGACCAGCCGCAGCCCGACGATGCCGTCGATCGGGGATTTCACGGTGGCGTAGTCGACCTGGGTCTGGGCGTTGAAGATGGCGGCGTCGTCAGCCGCGATCTGGGCCGTGAGCTGGGCCACGGTGGAGCGCTGGGTGTCGAACTGCTGGCGCGTCGCGAACTCGCCGAGCCTTGTGGTGCGTTGCAGGTCGAGGTTGGCATTGGCAAGGTTGGCCTCGTCCTGGGCCTTCTTGGCCTTGGCTTGGTCGAGCGTCGCCTGATAGGGCCGTGGATCGATCTCGACCAGCGTGTCGCCCGCCTTGACGAACTGACCTTCCTTGAAGGCGATCTTGGTGATCTGGCCGTCAACCCGGGTGCGGACCTGGACGGTGTTGAACGCCTGCACCGTGCCGAGACTGGTGAGGTAGACCGGGAAGTCGGCCTTCTCGACCGGCGAGATCTTGACCGGGACGGCCGGGCGCTGGGCGGAACGCTTGTGTGCGGCTTCGGCCGCCTGCTGGTCGCTCGTGTGTTTCTGCCAGCCGTAATAGCCGGCGGCACAGACCGCAGCGATCACTAAAACCCAACCGATGGTGCGTGACTTTGACATGCGGACTCTTGGGTTCGACGTAACAATAAAGGGTGATCGAAACGGTTCACAGAGCTTGCGGATATAATATGCGTGCACTTAATGTGTAAACACACCAAGGCTTGAGAATCCTAAACATTTGGAAAGGTTTAGGTCGGAAACGAGCAGAAACATTCCGTCTGGGAAACGCACCGAGGACCCCTATGTCGCTCGATCTCAAACGCCAGTTCGTTGCGCAGCTCGTCGAGAGCTCCCGGCTGCTGCGCAATTATATCGATCATCGCGCCAAGGCGCGAGGCACCACGCGCGCGCAGTGGATTGTACTCTTCCGTTTGCGCGAGCAGGAGGGATTGTCCCAGGTCGATCTCGCCGACGTGCTCGAATTGCAGCCGATCTCGCTGGTGCGCCTGCTTGATCGCCTCGTCGAGCATGGCCTGCTCGAACGCCGTCCCGACCCCAGGGATCGCCGCGCCAATCGTCTGTTCCTGACCAAAACCGGGCGTCGCCTCGTCGACGATCTCGACAGCTTGCGTGATGCGATCGCCGGCGACGTGCTCCGCGACGTGTCGGACAAGCATGTCGAAAGCGGCCTTGCGACGCTTCGCGCGGTCAAGGATCGCATCAAGTCGCTCGGCGAGGACGCCGAGCACATCGCCGCGAAATAGCGCGCGCCTCGTCGCGCAGACTTGCTCTCCATCCGTTCAGCGGCTTGTGCGACCCGGTTGAAACACGCCGGGATGTCGTCCATATCGCGCAGCGACGATGCGAGAGGATGAGGGCTGCGATGGACGAATTGAACGGGCGCATGATGGCATGCCAGATCATGGTCACCGGATTGATCGCGCGCGTCGCCAGCGAGCAGCGTGATCCGCTGCGGTTTCTCACCGACTTCCGCGACGAGATCAAAGCTGTCGTCAACGGCGTCAATATCGCCGGCCTCGACAACAGCGACCGCGTGCGTCAGGTCGCACAGCGGACCATCGACGAGCTGTTTTCGCTGATGAAGCCACCAAGCGCCGAGTGATCGGGGAGGCGCATTGACGGGCCGTGCACGGCGCGGCCAATGACACCAGTTTAGAACGGCAATTAGAACGCTTAAAAACTGGAGTTTAGAACGATTTCAAACCACAGATTAGAATCGCTTTGAATTGGGGCGATTCAAGCGAAGTGTGGCGCTCGTCGCATTGATAAAAAAACTCACGCTCGATAACCGAAAGAGACAGTTCGTCGCAGCGTGATTTCGCGAACGAACTTGGTTTTCTGGGGGCGTGCAAGAAATGAGCAATGTGAAGGCGCCGCGATCGCTGCGCTTCGATGCCGCGGTCGGTTCGGCCAATGATACCGGTCATTCCGCGACGAAGGTCTCCGCGGTCGCGAGCCTGATCGCGGTGGCGTCGTTTTCGGGAGCCGAAGCGCAGCAATCGAATCTGCCGCCGGTCAATGTCGATGCCCCGGTCGCTCGCCCGCGGCCCGTCACGTCAAAGCCCACGTCGGACCAGGTCCGCGCCCGCAACGCCCTGCGCCGCGCCGCGCGCCGCAACAACCAGCAGGCACAGCAGGCGCCGGTGCCGTTTCCCAGTGCCGGTGGTCTTCCCGCCGACCGCGACCGCTATGCGGATCCGGCGGCGCCCTACAAGGGCGATCGTTTGCAGGCATCCGGAAAGTATCCCGAGCCGATCCTGAACACGCCGAAGTCGGTCACGGTGCTGACCAAGGACGTGCTCGAAGACAAGAACGCCACCTCGCTGAAATCGGCGATCCTGTCGACCGCCGGCGTCACGCTCGGTACGGGCGAGGGCGGCAATGCGTTCGGCGACCGCTTCTTCATCCGCGGCTTCGATGCGCGCAACGACATCTTCATCGACGGGGTGCGCGACGCCGGCGTCAGCGTTCGCGAGAACTTCTTCACCGAGCAGGTCGAGATCCTGCGCGGCCCGGGCTCCTCCTTCGCAGGCCGCGGCACCACCGGCGGCGCGATCAACATCGTCACCAAGCAGGCGACGACGGACAAGAGCTTCTACAACATGGACACCTCGTTCGGCACCGATCGCACCAAGCGGGTGACGCTCGACGTCAACCAGGTGATCAGCCCGACGCTGGCGATCCGTGCCGGCGGCCTGTTCCAGGATGCCGGCGTCGCCGGCCGCAGCTATGTCACCGACAACCGCGATGGTGCATTCGTCGCCGGCACCTGGAAGCCGGTCGACGCGGTGACGATCAGCGGCAACTACATTCACACCGAACTCACCGGTATCCCGGATTTCGGCGTGCCTTACTACCGGCCGAGTACGGCGAGCACCGCCGGTGGCCCGTTCCCGGATTTCGGTGTCAACCGCAACAATTTCTATGGCTTCGTCAATCGTGACTTCTTCAGGACCGGGCAGGATATCGGTACGATCAATGCCGAAGTGCGGATCACGCCGGACCTGACGATCAGCAACAAGATCCGGGAATCGCGTTCGACCCAGAACTACATCGGAACGCTGCCGGAATCGCCGGTGCTGGCCAATCCGCTCTCGGCCTCGACGCTGAGTGCCAATCCGCAGAGCCGCTATCAAGCCACCGACGTGTTCGCCAACCAGACCGAGGCGACCTACAAGTTCAACGACGGCGCCGGCTTCAAGCACACGGCGCTTGCCGGGTTCGAGTACAACAACGAAAGGTCCTCGTTCGACAAATATCTCGGTCTGAACTCGGAGGCGCTGCCCGGCGGATTCAGCGGCAGCGGATCGCTCTCAGGCGTCAGCGTCTTCAATCCGCAATACACCAACATTCCGTTCCCGATTCCGTCGGGGCTGTCCGGGCTGCCGACCAAACTCACCGTCGATACGAAGAGTGTCTATGTCCTGGATAGCGCCAACTACAACGACCTCGTGATCCTCAACGGCGGCGTCCGCTATGACGACTACACCATCAAGACCAGCGGCTACGGTACGGTCAATGGTGTCGCCAACGTCTTCGGCCAGCAGCAGCAAGACTACGGCATGCCGAACTTCAACCTCGGCTTGACGCTGAAGCCGTTGCCGAACGGAAGCGTCTACGCCGCCTATGCCACATCATCCAACCCGGTCGGCGCGGAGTTTGACGGCACGAGCATTCAGTATGGTGGCCTCGCGCCGGTTCTCAATGGCAATCCGAGCCAGATCTTCGGGCCGGAGAAGAACAAGGCCATTGAAGTCGGCACCAAGTGGGAATTGTTCGACCGCCATCTGCTGGTGACCGCGGCGTTGTTCCAGACCGAGAAGGAGAACGCGCGCGAATCCATGAACATCACCGCGGCGACCGCAACTGCCGCATGTCCTTATCCGGCTGGTACGACCGGCACTGTCTCCTGCATCAGCGCTGGCGCGGCCTATCGCATCCGGGGCATCGATCTCGGAGTGGGCGGCAAGATCACCGACAAATGGAGCGTGTTCGGCGGTCTCGTGCTGATGCAGTCGGAAGTGACCAAATCGAATATTCCGCCAGCGAACACGCTTCTGTACACCTCGAACGTCGGCTTGCCGCTCGCCAACGTGGCGCATCAGTCGTTCAGCATGCTCTCGAAATACCAGCTGACCGACATGTGGGAGATCGGCGGGCAGGCGGTGTATCGCTCCAAGGTGTATGGCGGCACCTTCCTCGCGGCCAACCAGGGCACCTCGATCCCGAGCTACTGGCGCTTCGACGCGTTCGCTGAGGCAAAGATCGACAAGAATTGGACCATGAAGCTGTTCGTCAACAACATCTTCGACAAGCGCTACTACGACGCGCTGTACCAGAGCGCGGCACCGTTCGTGCTCGAAGCGCCGGGACGCGCTGCGTATCTGGTTGTGTCTGCGCGTTACTGACGGAGGCTTCGCGGCACGAGATGCTGGTCTGTGTTCCCAACGTATTGAGCAAGGCTGATGTGGCGGACTTCCGCCGCATCATGGAGCAAGCCGAATGGGAGGACGGCCGCTCCACCGCGGGTGCTGCTTCCGCGATGGTCAAACGCAACGAGCAGCTGCCGCCCGACAGCGAGGTCGCGCGGCAGCTCGGCAACCGTATCCTGACGGCACTGTCGGCAAGCCCGCAGTTCATCTCGGCGGCGATCCCGCTTCAAATCTTTCCACCCTTGTTCAACCGCTATTCGGCAAGCGACGGCCACCATTTCGGTCTGCACGTCGACAATGCGGTGCGAGGCGACAAGCTGACCGGCTTGCGGATCCGGACCGACCTGTCGGTCACGCTGTTTTTATCGGAGCCGGAAGACTACGATGGCGGCGAGCTCGTCATCGAGGACCTCTACGGATCGCATGAAATCAAGCTGTCGGCAGGCGATCTGGTACTTTATCCTGCTTCCAGTCTGCATCTGGTCACGCCGGTCACGCGGGGAGTGCGGGTAGCGTCTTTTTTCTGGCTGCAGAGCATGGTACGGGATGCACACGCGCGCAGCCTGATCTTTGATCTCGATACTGCCATCCAGGCTCTGGTGGAGCGGCTGGGGCGCGATGACCCTGAAACGGTCAAATTGACCGGGATTTATCACAACCTGATCCGTCACTGGGCTGAAGTGTAACTGATGATGACATTCAAGTTCCCCGCTGCATCCGCCATGATCGCCTCGCTGGCGATGCTGATGCTTGCCGCGCCGTCTTCGGCGCAGCAGCAAACGGCGCCTGCCGCGCAGCCCTTGCCCGCGACCCGGTCTCAGCCCGCACCCGTGGCTCAGGCGCCGGCTGCCCAGGCCCAGCCTGCGGCCGCTGCCCAGACCGCGCCCGTGGCCCCGCAGGCGGCGCCCGCGACGCCTCAGGCACAAGCCGCGCCGGCACCTGCCGCGGCGGCTCCGGCACCGACGGCGAATGAGGCATCCCGGGCTGCACCCGCGGGCGGCGACGCCAAACCGCTGAAGTCGACCTCGACCGGCCTGCACGAATTGTCGCCGTGGAACATGTTCCTGAATGCCGACATCATCGTGAAGGCGGTGATGCTCGGTCTCGCCTTTGCCTCGCTCGTGACCTGGACGGTCTTCATCGCCAAGATGGTCGAGCTGACCGTGGCGCAGCGCAAGCTGCGTGGCGCGCTCGCCAAGATCGCTGAATCGCGGTCGCTGGCCGAAGCGCAGTTCGCACTCGGCGCCAAGGGCAGCGTGCTGTCGTCGTTCATTGCGGCTGCGATGCGCGAGGGACGTCTGTCGGCGGGCATCTCGAGCGACAGCGGCATCAAGGAGCGCGCGGCCTCGAGCTTCGCCGAGATCATGCGCGCCGAAGCCCGCAAGATCCGCGTCGGCACGGGCCTGCTCGCGACCATCGGCGCGACGTCGCCCTTCGTCGGCCTGTTCGGCACCGTCTGGGGCATCATGAACAGCTTCATCGGCATCTCGAAGTCGCAGACCACGAACCTTGCCGTGGTGGCGCCGGGCATCGCGGAAGCGCTGCTCGCAACCGCGATCGGTCTCGTCGCGGCGATCCCCGCCGTGATCATCTACAATCATTTCTCGCGCGTCACGAAGGTTTACCTCGAGCTCGTCAGCCGCGCCTCGGGTGCCGCAGGACGGCTGCTGTCGCGCGATCTCGATCGCACCCATGGCGACGTTCCGCGCGCTCCCCACGCGCGTGCCGCGGCGGAGTAGGCGATGGCCGTCTCGATCTCCGAGAACGATGGCGACGACGATTTCGAGGAATCGCACGAGATCAACGTCACACCGTTCATCGACGTGATGCTGGTGCTGCTGATCATCTTCATGGTGGCGGCACCGCTCTCGACCGTCGACTTGCCGATCGATCTGCCGACGTCGAGTGCGACGCCGCAGAAGAAGCCGGACAAGCCGACCTATGTCAGCATCAAGCCCGACCTCACGCTGGCGATCGGGGAGAATGCAGTGAAGCGGACCGATCTGGTCAATTCGCTCGATGCGGTGCCCGACATGAGCCGGGACAAATACGTCTTCCTGCGAGCCGATCGCATGGTCCCCTATGGCGAGTTGATGGGCGTGATGGAGCTGCTGCGCACCGGTGGCTACACGCATGTGAAGCTGGTCACGCTCGAGGGCGTGCCGGGAACGCCCGCAGCCCTACAGGCCGAGCCGGCCAAACCCTGACGGCGAACAGCGATGTCAAGCAACCCCGAACTCGACCTGCGGACGTCCAAGCGGCTCTGGGTGATCGCTGCCGTGACGGCGGTCGGGCTGCATCTGGGCGGCGCGGCGCTGGCGCTGACCAATTTGCGCGGCGACGACGGCGACGAGGGGCTCGGTGCTGCCGGCGCGGAATACGCCGTCGAGCTTGCCACCGCAAGCGAGGAGGATGACCCAGCGCCACCCGGACCGCCGGACCGTGCACAGGAAGCTGCGCCGGAAATGGTGCAGCAGAAGGCCGAGGTGAAGGATACCGATCTTCCCCAGGCTCAACCGACTGAGGCCGAGGATCCCGATCGCATCGTCACGGAAGACAACAGCAAGAAGCCGAAGGAGGAGGATGCTCAGGTCGCCAAGGTTCAAACCGAGACCAGCGAAGCCTCCGAGAAGCACGAAGACCGTTCGCCGACCAAGCTGGAGGACGCGACGCGACAATCGGAGACCACCAAGGCGCCCAACCCGGGCATCGGCAAGGACAAGTTCGCGCTGACCGCCAAATGGGGCAAGAAGATCAGCGCCTATCTCGACCTGCACAAGAAATACCCCGAGAAGGGCAAGACCAAGTCGGCTAACGTGAAGCTTGCCTTGGTGCTCAATCGTCTCGGTAAGGTGTTGTCGGTCGCCGTGACGGAATCGTCTGGCGATGCCGCCTTCGACGACGCGGCGATCTCGATGGTTCACCGCTCCGATCCGGTGCCGGCGCCGCCGGCCGGACTGACCGAGGACCAGTTCTCGTTCACGCTCCCCGTTACGTTCAATCAGCCGAAGAAGTAGCTGTGTCATTCCGGGCCGCGCCTTGCGCGGACCCGTTGGCGAGCCCGGAATGACGTTATCTCAGCTCTTCTTCACCAGCGGGCAGACGCTCTTCTCGAGCGGCAGCCAGGCTTCATCCGCGGGGATGGTCGCCACCAGCTTGTAATAATCCCAGGGATATTTTGACTCCGACGGTTTCTTCACCTCGAACAGATAGGCGGGATGGATCTTGCGGCCGTCGACGCGGATCGAGCCCTTGCCGAACAGGGGATCGTCGGTCGACAGCTCCTTCATCTTGGCAACGACGGCACGGCCGTCATGCGGATTGCCGCCGAGCGCTTCCAGCGCCTTGAAATAGTGGATCAGCGACGAATAGACGCCGGCCTGCACCATGGTCGGCGGGTTCTTCTTGAAACGCTCCATGAAGCGCTTGGTGAAGGCCCGGGTCTGGTCGTTCATGTCCCAGTAGAACGTCTCGGTGAAATTCAGGCCCTGCGCGACGTTGAGGCCGAGCGCGTTGATGTCGGTGATGAACAGCAGCATGCCGGCAAGCCGCTGGCCGCCCGAGACGATACCGAACTCGGCGGCCTGCTTGATCGCGTTGGTGGTGTCGCCGCCGGCATTGGCGAGACCGACGATCTTGGCCTTCGAGCTTTGCGCCTGCAGCAGGAAGGACGAGAAGTCCGCATTGTTGAGCGGATGCTTGACGCTGCCGAGCACCTTGCCGCCATTCGCGGTGACGACCGCCGAAGTGTCGCGCTCGAGCGCCTGGCCGAACGCATAATCCGCGGTGAGGAAGAACCAGGTGTCGCCGCCGGATTTGACCAGCGCCTTGCCGGTGCCGTTCGCGAGCATGTAGGTGTCGTAGACCCAATGCACCGTGTTCGGCGAGCATTGCGCGCCGGTGAGATCGGACGAGGCGGAGCCGGAGTTCAGGTTGACGACGTTCTTCTCCTTGGCGAGGTTGGCAATCGCGAGCCCGACATTGGAGGCCGCGAGATCGACGAACACGTCGACCTTCTCGACATCGATCCATTGCTTGCCGATGTTGACCGCGACGTCCGGCTTGTTCTGGTGATCGGCCGAGATCAGGTCGATCTTCCAGCCCTTTGCCAGCAGCCCGGAATCCTCGATCGCCATCTGCGCCGCCACCGTCGAGCCGGGACCGCCGATATCCTGATAGAGACCAGACTGATCGCCGAGGGCGCCAACCTTGGCGACCTTGTCCATCGTCTGCGCCGATGCGCCGCCGGCGAACGCGAGGCTCGTGGTCATGACCAGGGCTGCTGCAATGGAACGCTTCATCTTTCCTCCAGTATGATTTTTGCTTTTGAGTTCCTCATTATGCCCGGCATCGGGCGCATCGCCTAGGGCGCCGACGCGTGCGACCGCGCGCGATATTCCACGCCGCGGCGATTGAGCGACCGCCGACGCGCGACCGGATGCCGCGGCGTCCGTTATCGATCATGAGTGTCGGAGATGAAGAGAAGCGCGGAGCGCGCTATTTCCAGTAGTAGCGGATCGCGACGTAGACCACGACGAGGCACGCGAAGATCAGCGCCACCGGCATCGGACGCTTGGCGTTCGGATCGGCTGCAGTCGTCTTCTTGGCGGGCAGGCGGCGGAACGCGGTGACGTTGCCGGTGTCGGCGACCGGTTCGCGCGTGCGCGCCGGAACCTCCGGTGCCTTGCCGGCGCCGCCCATCTCCGCATAGTAGGTGCGATACATCTCCTGGATGGTCGCTTCGCTGGCCTCGGCGTCGCTCATCTGCTCCGCGATCTTCTTGTAGATGGCGAGGAAATTCTGCGCTTCTGGCGGCAGCGCAGAGGCGCCGTTCAGCTTGGCCATCATCTTCCAGGTTGCAAAGTCAGCCCGTGCACGCGTGTCGGCGCGTCGTGCAATCAGCATATCGGCAGCTTTGATCACCATGGCCTCGAAGCGTTCCTGTCCCCATGCATGACCCCGATAAGCGGGCACCGGTTTTCCGATCGGGTCATGCGCTCATGAAAGCTATGTGTTTCCGGTAATGAGGAGAAGGGCATTGATCACATAGCCGGTCAGAGTTCGCAGTATCGTTGAAATAACATCAAGATTTAGGCCGACCTGCCTGCCGATCACGGGCAGCAGGATCAGTAGCCCGATCAGGATCAGCATGCCGTAGGGCTCGAGCCGGGCGAGCGGAAGCGCCAGCGGCCGCGGCAACAGCCCGACCGCGACCCTTCCGCCGTCCAGCGGCGGGATCGGCATCATGTTGAAGATCGCGAGCACAATGTTGATCAGGAACGCGTTTTTCAGATTGTCCGCGGTCCATTTTGCCGCATCGGCCGGAACCAATGGCAGTGCGTGGAATGCCAGCGCCGCCGCGGTCGCCAGGATGATGTTGGTGACCGGGCCGGCCAGCGCCACCCAGACCATGTCGAGCCTGGGATGGTTCAGCTTGCGGAAGTTCACCGGAACCGGCTTGGCGTAGCCGAACAGGAACGGCGAATGCGCAAACAGCAGCATCGCAGGCAGGATCAGCGTGCCGAACGGATCGATGTGCTTCAGCGGGTTGAAGCTGACGCGGCCGAGCTGCCAGGCGGTGTCGTCGCCGAGCCGATGCGCGACGAAGCCGTGCGCGGCCTCGTGGAAGGTGATCGCGATGACCAGCGGCAGCACCCAGACGGAGACGACGGAGAGGGAAATATTCAACTGCGTGCCGCCTCGGGTTCGCCTGGACCGGGCCTCAGGCTAGCACGGATTCGCTGACGGCTTTGCCGGCGAGTGGCCGCGGCTCAGTGTGTATCCGGCGCGACCACGCGGGCCTGTTGCGGCTGGGTGGTCGCGATCCAGATCCCGGCAAGGACGGTGAAGATGCCGGCCATCAGATTCCAGCTCAGCGGCTCGCCGAGCAGCGCCGCACCGACCAGCGATGCCGCGATCGGGTTGACGGTGACTGAGATCGCCACCCGGGTCGGCGTCGTCCGCTCCAGAGCGAAAGCCCAGAGATAGAAGGTGAGCGCTGCGCCGAAGGCGCCGAGATAGGTCGCGCCGAACCATTGCGGCGCACCGAAGTCGGCGACCGGCGCAAAACTGCCGCGCAACAACGAGGCTGCGACGAGGACCGCAGCTCCGGCCGCCATGGCGAGCGTGGTGAAGGGGATCGGGCCGGAGCGGCGGATGTAGGGCTTCGACCAGATGCTGTAGAGCGCCATGCACAGCGCGGCTGCGACCATCAGCAGATCGCCGCGCCAGGCGCCCGGCGGCGCCGTGGCGAGGCCGGATAGCAGCGCCATCGAGACACCGAGGATCGTGACCAAGACGCCGATGGTCTTGCGCGCGGTCAGTGGCTCGGCGCCGAGTGCTGCGCCGACCAGCATGGTCAGCAGCGGCAGTGTCGAGAGCGCGAGCGCGCCGCGCGCCGCCGTGGTGAAGATCAGCGAGGCGTTGAACAGGATCGGAAACGCCGCAAAGAACAGCAGGCCGAGCCCGGCGGTGCCGAGCCAGTCGCCCCGCTGCGGCCAGCTGCCGCGTTGCAGCAGTGCCAGCGGCAGCAGCAACAAGACTCCGATGCCGAAGCGGAACGCGCCGATCGCCAACGGATCAATCGCACCGACCAGAAACCGCGTCGCCCCGATCGAGGTTCCGCCGAGCGCGCTCGACAGCACCGCCGCCAACACCCCCCAGATTTCGCCCATCCGTTTCGATCCCGCTGTTCCGCTTGCGCAATCTAGGGAAGAGGTCATAATCAGGAAATCGAATAAATCTGATCAATTGAATCACGGATCGTTATGAGCGCGCCCGCCCTGGACCCTGATCTCCTGCAGGCCTTTGTCGCGGTAGCCGACCATCGCTCCTTCACCCGTGCCGCCTCGGCGCTGAACCGGACCCAATCGGCCGTCAGCATGCAGGTGAAGCGGCTGGAGGAGCGGTTGCAGGCCGAGCTGTTTCACCGCAGCACGACCAGTGTCGATCTGAGCGCGGCCGGCGAAGGGCTCCTCGGCTACGCCCGACGGATTCTGAGCCTCAACGCGGAGGCGGTCGGGCGGGTGCGTGCGCACGGCACCGACGGGCGGGTTCGTCTCGGCGTGATGGACGACTACGGGACGTTGATCATTCCGTCGCTGCTCAAGGATTTCATCGCCAGCTATCCGCTGATCCATGTCGAGATGGAGACCGGGCTGACGTCGTCGATGACGGACCGGCTCGGCGAAGCCTATGACCTCGTGATCGCGATGCACCCCGAGGGGCGCGGCGAGGGTGAGCTGCTGCGCACCGAGCAGGCGGTGTGGGCCGCAAGCGCCGCGCATCGTGTCGAAGAGCTCGATCCGTTGCCGGTCGCGCTCTATCCGCAGGGCTGCCTGTTCCGGAGCTGGGCGATGCAGGCGCTGGACGAAGCCAACCGGCCGTGGCGGCTCGCCTTCGTCAGCCACAGCCTGTCCGCGGTCGAGGCGATCGCGGCGCAGGGGCTCGCCGTGACCGTGGTGAAGTCGGGCACCTTTCCGGCCACACTGCGGCGCCTGACCGCGCGCGACGGCATGCCGCGGTTGCCGGGGGCCGAAATCCGGCTGCACCGCGCGCAAAATCTTTCGCGCGCGGCGTCTCTGCTCGCCGATCATCTCGTCGCCGCGCTGCGGCAGCCGGCGAAGCGAACGAGCTAGTACGTCGCCCGTCCGCCGGAGATGTCGAACACCGCGCCGGTCGAGAACGCGCAGTCTTCCGACGCCAGCCACGCCACCATCGCGGCAAGCTCCTCGACCAGCACGAAGCGGGCTTTTGGAATCTTCGACAGCATGAAGTCGATGTGCTGTTGGGTCATCTGGTCGAAGATCGCGGTCTTCGCCGCTGCCGGCGTCACCGCATTGACCAGGATGTCGTGCTGCGCGAGCTCCTTGCCGAGCGATTTGGTCAGCGCGATCAGGCCCGCCTTCGATGATGAATAGTGCGCGGCGTTCGGATTGCCTTCCTTGCCGGCGATCGAGGCGATGTTGACGATGCGGCCGTATTTCTGGCCGATCATGGTCGGCACGATCGCCTTGCAGCAGATGAAGGGACCCTCGAGATTGAGGCGCATCACCCTCCGCCAGTCGTCCAGGTCGGTTTCCCACACCGGCTTGTTGGCTCCGGTGATGCCGGCGTTGTTGACGAGAATGTCGATCTTGCCGAACGCCCGCAGCGTCTGATCGCGCGCGGCGTCGACCGCATCGGGATCGGTGACGTCGGTCTTGATTGCGATCACGTTCTCGCCGATCGCCCGCGCGGTCGTCTCGGCCAGCGGCTGGTCGAAATCCCAGATCGCGACCTTGGCGCCCGAAGCGACGAAGCGCTCGGTGATGGCACGGCCGAACCCTTGCGCGCCGCCGGTGACGACGGCACAGCGGCCGTTGAGATCGATCTTGTTCATTGGTGTTGTCCTTTGATTTCCTCGGTGCGGCCGCACGGACGTTCTGCTCCCTCGCCCTGCACTTGCGGGGAGAGGGTTGGGGTGAGGGGTTGTCTCCGCATATTGGTGCGGAGGTATTGTGCCTCGCCTCTCACCCGAAGCTTCGCTTCCGACCTCTCCCCGCAAAGAGCGGGGAGAGGTTTGAAGATCAGAGCATGAAGCCGCCGTCGACGACCATGTCGACGCCGGTGGTGAATGCGGCTTCGTCGCTCGCAAGATAGACCGCCATGGCCGCGATCTCCTCAGCGGTGCCGAGCCGGCCCATCTTCTGCCGGGCGACGAACTTCTCGCGTCCGTCCGGGCCTGCCGCAGCCGCGCGCTCGAGCATCGAGGGCGTCTCGACTGTGCCGGGGCAGATGCTGTTGCAGCGGATACCCTGGTTGATGAAGTCCAGCGCAACCGCGCGCGTGAGCAGCGAAACGGCAGCCTTCGACGCGCTGTAGACATAGCGGTTGGCCGGCGGCCGCAACGCCGCGCAGGACGAAATGTTGACGATGCTGCCGCCTCCGCCCTTCAGCATCGCAGGCAGAAACGCCTTGATGGTCCGGTGCATGGATTTGACGTTGAGATCGAACGAGAAGTCGAAGTCCTCGTCCGAGCATTCCAGAATGGTGCCGTGATGCACGAAGCCTGCCGCGTTGAGCAGGATGTCGATCTTTCCGACGCGCCCGGCGAAGCTGTTGACGTCACCCGTGCTGCGAACGTCGAGCCGAGCGGTCTCGGCGATGCCGTCCTTGCCGAGCGTGGCGATGCCGCTCTCATTGATGTCGGTGGCGATCACGGTGGCGCCCTCACGCGCGAATGCGATCGCGCATGCACGCCCGATGCCCGCCGCTGCGGCGGTGACAACGGCGCGCTTTCCCTTCAGTCTGTCTGACATGCGTTTCTTCCCTTTCTTGTGTTCGTCATTCCGGGGCGCGCGCAGCGCGAACCCGGAATCTCGAGATTCCGGGTCTGGTGCTAACGCACCACCCCGGAATGACGGCGTTGGGTACCGTGCTAGTGATTATCGCGCGCCACGCCGACCTTGCCGGCGATGTCGTGGTAGCGCGTCGCGAGCTCGAGGCAGGCGCCGGTCGCGTGCTGGCCGACGGTCTGGCGGTAGAGCTCCTGCCACGGCGTCTGGTTGGCCGGGTGCGGGAAGCCGCCCTTGGCCTTCAGCTCGGCGCGGCGGGTGCGCAGCTCATCCTCCGAGATCATGATGTTGGCGCTGCCCTTGTTGAGGTCGATGCGCACCTTGTCTCCGGTCTTCAGGATCGCGAGCCCGCCATCGGCGGCGGCCTCCGGCGAGGCGTTGAGGATCGACGGTGAGCCCGAGGTGCCCGACTGCCGGCCGTCGCCGATGCAGGGCAGGGACAGGATGCCGCGTTTGATCAGCGCCGCCGGCGGCTGCATGTTCACCACCTCGGCGCCGCCGGGATAGCCGATCGGGCCGGTGCCGCGGACGAACAGGACGCAGTGCTCATCGATGTTGAGCGCGGGATCCTCGATCCGTGCGTGATAATCCTCTGGGCCCTCGAACACGATGGCGCGGCCCTCGAAGGCGTTGAGGTCCTTCGGGTTGGACAGATAGCGGTCGCGGAATTCCTTCGAGATCACGCTGGTCTTCATGATCGCGGAATCAAACAGATTGCCGCGCAGCACGAGGAAGCCGGCGTCCTTCACCAGCGGCTTGTCGTAGCCCCAGATCACGTCGCCGTCGGGCTTCGCCGCTTCCTTGCAGTTCTCGCCCATGGTGCGGCCGTTGACGGTGAGCGCGCCTTCATGGATGCGCTTGTGCTTCATCAGCTCGCGCACCACCGAGGGCACGCCGCCGGCGCGGTGATATTCCTCGCCGAGATAGAAGCCGGCCGGCTGCATGTTCACCAGCAGCGGTATGTCATGGCCGTATTTCTGCCAGTCGTCGATCGACAGCTCGACGCCGACATGGCGCGCCAGCGCGTTGATGTGGATCGGCGCGTTGGTCGAGCCGCCGATCGCGGAGTTGACCACGATGCAATTCTCGAACGCCTCGCGGGTCAGGAAGTCGGACGGCTTGAGGTCTTCCCAGACCATGTCGACGATGCGCTTGCCGGTCTCGTAGGCGATCTGGCCGCGCTCGCGATAGGGCGCCGGGATCGCCGCGCAGCCCGGCAGCGAGAAGCCGAGCGCTTCTGCGAGCGAGTTCATGGTCGAGGCGGTGCCCATCGTGTTGCAATGGCCGACCGAGGGTGCCGAGGAGGCGACGATCTCGAGGAACTGCTCATAGTCGATCTCGCCCGCGGCGAGCCGCTCGCGCGCCTTCCACACCACGGTGCCGGAGCCGGTGCGCTGGCCCTCGTGCCAGCCGTTCAGCATCGGCCCGCCCGACAGCACGATCGCCGGCAGATTGACCGTTGCCGCCGCCATCATGCAGGCCGGCGTGGTCTTGTCGCAGCCGGTGGTCAGCACCACGCCATCGAGCGGATAGCCGAACAGCACCTCGACCAGGCCGAGATAGGCGAGGTTGCGGTCGAGCGCCGCGGTCGGGCGCTTGCCGGTCTCCTGGATCGGATGGGTCGGAAACTCCATCGCGATGCCGCCTGCGGCGCGGATGCCCTCACGGACGCGGTGCGCAAGCTCGAGGTGATGCCGGTTGCAGGGCGACAGATCGTTGCCGGTCTGGGCGATGCCAATGATCGGCTTGCCCGACTGCAATTCCTCGCGCGTCAGGCCGTAATTGAGGTAGCGCTCGAGATAGAGCGCGGTCATTCCCGGATTGTGCGGGTTGTCGAACCATTCCTGGGAGCGGAGCCTGCGGCCCTTGCCCTTGGTGGTTTCGCCTGCGGCGCTGTGCCCGTTGGTGTGGGGTTTTGTCATCTGTTTCTCCCGCAATGCAAACTCTTGATGGGCCCATACAAGGGCTCTGGTTCAGCGTTGTTCTACCTCGCGCAAATCATCGCGCATTACAAACCTCGACGATCACGCAGTGGTGTTTCGCTGGATGGATTGGACCTTAGTTGAAGGGACTTGGTTGCGCTACCATTTTGTCATTTTTCGCTTCCCTTGTGACAGGCAGGTGTCGGGCGGATGTCAGCCGCGTCGCGCCGAGCTTTGCCGCTCAATGACGCTGAAGCCGAGATCGACGACGGGCTCGGTGGGTCGGCGGCCCTCCAGCGTCTCGATCACCATCGCGGCAGCGTTCCTGCCCATTTCGTAGCGGTTGGTGCGCACGCTGCTCAGCGTCGGTTCGCTCGACGCCATGAATTCGAGGTCGTTGAAGCCGACGATCGCCATCTGCTCCGGCACCGCCATGTGCCGGCGCTTGCATTCGAACAGCGCGCCGAGCGCAAGGTCGTCATTGACGCAGAATACTGCGTCGATGTCAGGCGCCTTGGCGAGCAGGTCGGCAAACAACGTCCCGCCCAACGTCACCGAGGTCGGAATTGCCGTGGTGACAATGTTCTGCGGATCGAACAGTGCAGCGTCGGTCATCGCGGCGCGATAGCCGTCGAGCCGGCGCTGCACCCGTGGATCCATCCGCGCGCCGAGGAAGCCGATCCGGCGGTAACCCTGTGCAAGCAGATGGCCGATGGCCGCTTTTGCGGCGTCAAAATGCGAGAATCCGATCATCATGTCGATCGGGGTGGGGCCGAGCTCCATGATCTGGACGATCGGGCAATCGACCGTCTCCATGATGGCCCGAGAATCGGCAGTCTGGTTGATCCCGGTGACAATGAGGCCGGCCGGCTTCTGCGCCAGAAAGAGACGCAGCAGGCGCTCTTCCTGCAGGATGCTGTAGCGGGTGTTGGCGAGCTGGATGCTGTAGCGGCTGCCGTCGAGCGTGTCGTAGATGCCGCGCAGCACATCGGAGAACACGTTGTTGGTCAGCGACGGGATCAGGACACCGATCACCTCGGTGCGCTGCGACGCCAGCGCGCGTGCCGCGAGATTGGGCACGTAGCCGAGCTCTTTTGCCGCACTTTCGACCCGTGCGCGTTTGCCGGCCGATAGCGCGTCTGGATTCCTGAAGAAGCGTGAGGCCGTAATCGGGCTGACACCGGCGAGCTTCGCAACTTCGGCGAGCCGGATCTTGCCTGGCGTGATGCGCTTTCGGGCCATCTGCCGCTCATATCACGACGTTCGTCGCAGACAAACCGATATTGACAGCGCTACCAAGCGATTGCTAATCGAACGATTGCCAAAACCGGATAAACTGCGGACAATAAACTCAGTCCAACAGTGCCGCGCACCCAGCGCGGTCGGAACAAAACAGAGCGGTGGCGGCACTCGTCGTATGCCGTCGGGAATTTGAGGAGGGAAGTGGATGTCGTCGGTCCAGATTCGCGACGTGCGGAAATCGTTCGGTAATTTTGAAGTCCTGCACGGCGTGTCGATCCCGATCGAGGACGGCGAATTCGTCGTTCTGGTCGGCCCCTCCGGCTGCGGCAAGTCGACCCTGCTGCGCATGCTGGCGGGGCTCGAGAACATCACCTCGGGCACGATCTCGATCGGCGACCGCGTCGTCAACAATGTCCAGCCGAAAGAGCGCGACATTGCGATGGTGTTCCAGAATTACGCGCTCTATCCGCACATGACCGTCGCCGACAACATGGGCTTCTCGCTCAAGCTGCGCGGCGCGAAGCCCGAGGAAATCTCGACCGGCGTCAAGCGCGCCGCCGAAATCCTCGCGCTGACCCCGTTGCTCGACCGCTATCCCCGCCAGCTCTCCGGCGGCCAGCGCCAGCGCGTCGCCATGGGCCGCGCCATCGTGCGCGATCCGCAGGTGTTCCTGTTCGACGAGCCGCTCTCGAACCTCGATGCCAAGCTGCGCGTGGCGATGCGTACCGAGATCAAGGAGCTGCACCAGCGGCTGCGCACCACGACCGTCTACGTGACCCACGACCAGATCGAGGCCATGACCATGGCCGACAAGATCGTGGTGATGCATGACGGCATCGTCGAGCAGATGGGCTCTCCGCTCGAGCTCTACGACACGCCGGCGAACCAGTTCGTCGCCGGCTTCATCGGCTCGCCCGCGATGAATTTCCTCAAGGGCAGCGTCAGGGTCAACGGCGCCGCCTATTTCGAGGGGCCGAACGGCGTCAAGCTGCCGCTGAAATCGGCTCCGGCCAATTCCGACGGCAAGCCTGCCGTCTACGGCGTGCGGCCCGAGCATTTCACCATCGCCGATGACGGCGCCGAGGCCGAGATCGTGGTGGTCGAGCCGACCGGCTCCGAGACCCAGGTGTTCGCCAAGCTCGGCGGCGAGCAGGTCGTCGCCGTGTTCCGGGAGCGCCATCTGTTCAACCCGGGCGACAAGGTTCGGCTCAAGCCGGATCCCGGGCTGGTTCATCTGTTCGACGATTCGACGGGGAAGCGACTGAATAGCTGACACCCGCGCCCGCACGTCCCGTCAGCGCATCATTTCGACCGGGGTTTCGGCCGTCGCGCAAGCGGCGGGGATCATTTCTAAGCAACAACCAAAAATCGGGAGAGAATTGCCAATGTCCATGTTCAACACCGACCGCCGTTCGCTGCTCAAGGGCGGCGCCACGATGCTGGCCGCCGCAGCGACGATGTCGAGCGATCAACTGCTCGGCTATGCCAAGGCCTGGGCCCAGACCTCGCAATGGAAGCCGGAGCCGGGCGCCAAGATCAATCTGCTGCGCTGGAAGCGCTTCGTGGAAGCCGAAGACGTGGCCTTCATGAAGATCGTCGATGCCTTCCAGAAGGCCAACAACGTCACGATCAACGTCTCCAACGAATCCTACGACGATATTCAGCCGAAGGCGTCGGTCGCGGCCAATACGGGGCAGGGCCTCGACATGGTCTGGGGCCTCTATTCGCTGCCCTTCCTGTTCCCGAGCAAGTGCGTCGACGTCACCGATGTTGCCGATTATCTCGGCAAGAAGTGCGGTGGCTGGGCCGATTCCGGCAAGGCGTACGGCATGCTGAACGGGAAGTGGATCGGCATTCCGGTCGCCGCTACCGGCGGCCTCGTCAACTATCGTGTCGCGGCCATGGAAAAGGCCGGCCACAAGGAGTTCCCGAAGGATCTCGCCGGCTTCGCCGATCTGGTGAAGGGCATGAACAAGAACGGCACCCCGGCCGGCATGGCGCTCGGCCACGCCTCGGGCGACGCCAATGGCTGGCTGCATTGGGCGCTGTGGGCGCATGGCGGCAAGTTGATCGACAAGGACAATAAGGTCGTCGTCAATTCGCCGGAAACCGCAAAGTCGCTCGAATACGTCAAGGGCCTCTACGACAATTTCGTGCCGGGCACAGCGTCATGGAACGACAGCTCCAACAACAAGGCGTTCCTTGCCGGGCAGCTGCATCTCACCGTCAACGGCATTTCGATCTATGTCACGGCGAAGAAGGAAAATCCGCAGATCGCCGAGGACATGAATCACGCCCACTTGCCGGCCGGTCTCGACGGCAAGACGCGGGAGCTGCATCTCGGCTTCCCGATCCTGATCTTCAGCTTCTCGAAATATCCGCAGACCTGCAAGGCGTTCACGGCCTTCATGCTCGAGCCGGATCAGTTCAATCCGTGGATCGAGGCGGCGCAGGGCTACCTGTCGCACTTCCTGCTCGACTACGACAAGAATCCGGTCTGGACGGCTGACCCGAAGACGACGCCGTATCGGAGCGTGGCCCAGACCGCATCGACCCCGGCGGGCGAAGCGCAGATGAGCGAAAACGCCGCTGCCGCGATCGCCGACTTTGTCGTCGTCGACATGTATGCGAACTACTGCACCGGACGTGAAGATGTGAAGACCGCGATGGCTTCGGCCGAGCGCGCGGCCAAGCGCATCTTCCGCTAGGTGACGGCCGGCGCGGCAAGCCGCGCCGGCTCCAGTCCATAGG
>NZ_VKHP01000250.1 GCF_010811875.1 Bradyrhizobium uaiense | reverse complement strand
GTCGCGACCGGACCGCGGCCGCGATCGAGCTTGGCTTCGATCACGGTGCCTTCCGCCGGACGCTCCGAATTGGTCTTCAGGTCGAGGATTTCGGCCTGCAGTGCGATCATCTCGAGCAGACGATCGAGATTGGTCTTGTTCTTGGCCGAGACCTCGACGTCGACGACGTCGCCGCCGAGCGATTCGACCTGCACTTCGTATTGCAGCAGTTCGGTGCGCACGCGCTCGGGCCGCGCATCGGGCTTGTCGATCTTGTTGATCGCGACGATCATCGGCACCTTGGCCGCCTTGGCGTGATTGATCGCTTCGATCGTCTGCGGCATCACGCCGTCATCGGCCGCGACCACCAGCACGACGATGTCGGTGACCTTGGCGCCGCGGGCGCGCATCGCGGTGAACGCGGCGTGGCCCGGCGTGTCGATGAAGGTGATCTTGGTGCCGGTCTCGGGCGAGACCACCTGATAGGCGCCGATGTGCTGGGTGATACCGCCGGCTTCGCCCGACACCACGTTGGCGTGGCGCAGTGCGTCGAGCAGCGAGGTCTTGCCGTGGTCGACGTGACCCATGACGGTGACCACCGGCGAACGCGGCTCGGTGTCGGTGGAATCGTCGACGACGTCGAACAGGCCTTCTTCCACGTCCGATGCGGCGACGCGCTTGACGCTGTGGCCGAGTTCTTCCGCGATCAGCTGGGCGGTGTCGGAATCGATCACGTCGGTGATCTTGTGCATCGCGCCCTGCTTCATCAGCATGCGGATGACGTCGACCGCGCGTTCCGACATGCGGTTCGCGAGTTCCTGGATCGTGATCGCTTCCGGAATGATGACTTCGCGGATCAGCTTTTCCTTCGGCTCGTTCGACGCATGCCCCTTCAGGCGCTGCGTGCGGCGACGGAATGAGGCGATCGAGCGCTCGCGTACGTCGTCGGCGTTGAGCGCGGTGACGACGGTCAGGCGGCCGCGCTGCTTCTGCGGGCCGGGCTTCTGGGTGGCCTTCGGCGCGACGACGGGGCGCACCGCGCCGCCGGGGCGACGCACCAGACGCGGACCTTCGTCCTCGTCCGGCCCGGCCGCAACCGCCGCCGGCCTCGGCGCAGAAGCCGGTGTCCGTGCAGCAGGGGTCGTTGTCGTGGGACGGGCTGCCGGTGCCCGGGCTGCCTGAGCGGACGCCGGTGCGGCTGCGGCTGCCGCGGGCCTGGCCGCTGCGGCGGCCGGCGCGCCGGGCTTGGCCTCGCCCTCGCCGAAGCGGCGCTTGGCCTCGACTTCGGCCTTGCGCTTGGCCTCTTCCTCGTGGCGGTGGCGCTCCTCCTCGGCCTTGCGGCGGGTCTCGGCGGCCTCGCGGTCGGCCTTCTCGGCGGCCTCGCGGATGGCGCGGCGCTTGGCTTCCTCTTCGGCCTGGCGGCGCTCCTCGATGTCGCGCTGCCGCGCATCGGCCAGGGCGCTGGCACGCGCGGAACGCTCGTCTTCCGTCAAGGTCGGCAGCACCACGCCGGAGCGGGTGTTACGCTGCTGCTGGCCGGGAGGCGGCCCGGAAGGGCGGCCCATCGGCGGCTTGGCGACAGGCGGCGGCGCCGCCGGCTTTGCAACCACGGGTTCCGGCACATGCGTTTCGCCGGGGCCATCGCCGCCGACGCGGCGCTTGCCACGCTTCTCGACCACGACCTGCTTGGTCCGGCCGTGGCTGAAGCTCTGGCGCACGGTGCCCGTCTCGACGCGCGGCTTCAGCGACAACGTCTTGCTCGGAACACTCAGGGTCTTGTCGCCAGGGGTCTTGGTATCAACCATTCAGCAGTCCTAATCTCGTTTCGCTGTGCGTTCGCCGCACAAATCCTTCAACGTGTCTTCGTTTGCTGAGCATGATCCGGTCGGAAAGACGGCGTCCGCCTTCCTGGATCAGGCTCTGGAATTTCTGGCCGCTTCGGCGGTCTTGTCGTCGTCGGCCATCCGGTATCGGACCAGCATCTGGCAGCGCGACAGGAACGTCTTGCTCGCCGGGCCCGCGAGCAGCGCAGCATGTATCACATTTGACCGCCCAAGTGCCAAATCCAATTCTTCCGACGTCAAAACATTGACGACCGGGATTACCGGCGATTCACCACGTTTTCCGCCCCTTTGCCGCATGATCGCGTCCAATTTGCGGATTCCGTCCGCTGCGCCGTCCAAAGCGTGGATCAGGGCTGCAGTTTCGTTCCGGTTGAGCGCATCCTCGACCTTGCCGAAGCCCGAGACGACCTGACCGGCCTTGGCGGCCATGGCTAGGGCCTCGGTGAGGCTGCGCACCAGGAGTGTGTCGGTGTCGGTGGGAAGGGTCGGCGCGACGCGGACATCGCGCTTGAATCCCTTGCTAAATTGGTGACGGCGGACCGCTTCCGCAACACTGCGCCGCGATGCGGAAATCCACATTCCGCGGCCCGGAAGCTTGCGCTTGAGATCCGGGATCACCTCGCCCGTGGGCGCGACGACGAACCGGATCAGCTCGTCGAGCGGACGCACCTCGCGGCTGACCGCGCACATCCGCGTGGTCGCGGACTTCTGCGTCCGCGGTCCATCGTCGAGATCGGGGTCAGCCTGAGCGAGCATCCGTGGGGCATCTCCTTACGACGCCGTTTCTGCTTCGGCGGCCTCGGCCTCCTCAGCAGGCTTGGCAAGGTCGGCTTCGGTGATCCAGCCGGCCTTCAGGCGGGCCTGCATGATCATGGCCTCGGCCTCGTCGCGCGAGATCTCGATGCCGTCGAGGAACCCGGCGTGCTTGGTCGGCTCGCCGCCTTCCTTGCGCTCGGTCCAACCGACCAGATCGTCGGTGGCGCAGCCGGCGAGATCTTCGACGGTCTTCACGTCGTTCTCGCCGAGCTTCACCAGCATCTTGCCGGTGATGCCGGGCACGTCCTTCATGGCGTCCTCGACGCCGAGTTCCTTGCGCTTGGCCTCGAGCTCGGCCTCGAGCTGTTCCAGATATTCGCGGGCGCGGGTCTGCAGCTCGGTCGCGGTCTCCTCGTCGAAACCTTCGATGCCGGCGAGTTCCTTGACGTCGACCAGCGCGAGTTCCTCGACCGAGGTGAAGCCTTCGGAGGCGAGCAGCTGGCCGACCACCTCGTCGACGTTGAGCGCTTCCATGAACACGCGGGTCGAGTTCTCGAAGTCGGCCTGGCGGCGCTCCGACTCTTCCTGCTCGGTCAGGATGTCGATGTCCCAGCCGGTCAGCTGCGAGGCGAGGCGGACGTTCTGGCCGCGGCGGCCGATCGCCAGCGACAGCTGGTTGTTGGTGTCGGGAACCACGACCTCGATACGCTCGCGGTCTTCGTCGATCACGACCTTGGCGACTTCAGCCGGCGCCAGCGCGTTGACGACGAAGGTCGCGATGTCCGGCGACCACGGAATGATGTCGATCTTCTCGCCCTGCAGCTCGTTCACCACGGCCTGCACGCGGGAGCCGCGCATGCCGACGCAGGCGCCGACCGGGTCGACCGAGGAATCGCGCGAGATCACGCCGATCTTGGCGCGCGAACCGGGGTCGCGGGCGACCGCCTTGATCTCGACGATGCCGTCGTAGATCTCAGGCACTTCCTGCGCGAACAGCTTGGCCATGAACTGCGGATGGGTGCGCGACAGGAAGATCTGCGGACCGCGGGTCTCGCGGCGGACGTCGAAGATATAAGCGCGGACGCGGTCGCCGTTGCGGAACACTTCGCGCGGCAGCATCTCGTCGCGGCGCACGATCGCTTCGCCACGGCCGAGATCGACGATCACGCTGCCATATTCGACACGCTTGACGATGCCGTTGACGATATCGCCGATGCGGTCCTTGAATTCCTGGTACTGCCGGTCGCGCTCGGCCTCACGCACCTTCTGCACGATCACCTGCTTGGCGGATTGTGCGGCGATGCGGCCATATTCCAGCGGCGGCAGCGTGTCGGCGATGGTGTCGCCGACCTGGGCGCCCGGATTGGCGCGCTGCGCATCGTGCAGCGAAATCTGGTTCGACGAGTTTTCGACGACATCGACCACCAGCATGTGGCGGGTCAGCCGAAGCTCGCCCTTCTTGGCATCGATCTCGGCATGGACGTCGGTCTCGCTGCCGTAACGGGCGCGTGCGGCCTTGGCGATGGCGTCTTCCATCGCCGCGATCACGATGGAGCGGTCGATCGACTTTTCGCGCGCAACTGCGTCTGCGATCTGCAGCAGTTCGAGTTTGTTGGCGCTGACTGCCATGGCTTAGTCTCCTTCGAATGGATCGGTCTCGCCACGGCGCGCGCACTCGGCGGCCAGGCGGTGCTTTTTGGTGTTGGTCGGGGCCGGCTTGTTGCCGGGCTTTTGACCAGGCTTGTGATCGGACTTGGGTTTCGGCTTTTGGCTCTTCGCGGGATCGCTCTTCTTGGCGTGGGCCGGCTGCGGCGGCGCGAGGCCGAGCTCGCGGCGCAAATCGCGCTCGGCGGCCTTGCCGCGGCGCATCGATTCCTCGATCAGCTCGTCGGTCAGCACCAGCCGCGCGTCCGAGATGTCCTCCATCACCAGCAGGACCTCGGCGTCCTCAGTGGGACGCGGATCGTCGCGCTTGATGCGCACCGCATCGCCCTCGACACCGGCGAGCAGGCCGCGGAACCGCTTGCGGCCCTGATGCGGCACCGCCATCTCGACCTTCACAAGATGCCCGGTGTAGCGCTCGAAGTCGGAGCGACGCACCAGCGGGCGGTCGATGCCGGGCGATGAAATCTCCAGCCGGTAGGCGCGCTCGATCGGGTCGGCGACATCAAGCACCGGCGACAACGCACGCGAGATCGCCTCGCAATCCTCGAGCTGCATCGAGCCGTCGGGCCGTTCCGCCATGATCTGCACGGTGCAACCGGCATCGCCCGAGACCTTGATGCGCACCAGGCGGTAGCCCATGCCCTGCAGCACGGGAACGGCGACCGCGGCGACGCGGGCCGCGACCCCGGGCTCGACGACGAGCCGCGGCTCGGCGAGCAGTTCGGTGTCCACGGACGTGGCGGTCGGATCGGTCATATCCAGTGTCAAAGGCTGTCTAAGGTTTAAAGGCTGCTGAGGTCTGTTGTGTTGTTCAGGTGGCCTTAAGGGGCCGCTAACGCTACCCAAACTGGATCCGGCCTCGCTGGGTCCCGTCAGGTAATAAAAAAGAGCGGGTCCCGGGGGGCCCACTCTCCTACGCGATCGTATGAGATACCATAAGTTGCGGTGGATATAGCTCTTTTGCCGGGGTCCGGCAAGGCCTCCGTATCAGGCGGAAGGCGATTTTGCGGCCCTCCGGGTGCAGGTTTGATCTAACCCTCCGTTTACGAACGGGACCATAGATTGCCGAAAATCGGCAGAAGTCGCCGGTTGGACAAGGCTCATGACGACAGCCCCAGCGCTGATCCCGGAACTCGACGATATCGTTCGCCGTGGCGACCCCAAGCGCCGCGCCGAGGCCGCGCGCCGGCTCGGCGAGCTGTTCCTGCAGGGCGCCGGGAGCTTCCGTCCCGACCATATCGACTTGTTCGACGGGGTGCTGACCAGCCTGGTGCCGCATGCCGAGCTTGCTGCGCGGATCGATCTCGCCGAACGGCTCGCGCCGCTCGCCAACGCGCCGCGGCACCTGGTCGGACAACTCGCCCGCGAGGACGACGTCGCGATCGCGGGGCCGGTGCTGCGCCAATCGCCGGTGATCGACGAAAAGGTGCTGGTCGAGATCGCCAATGCCAAGGGCCAGGGCCATCTGCTTGCAATGGCCGAGCGGTCGAAGCTCTCGACCGCGCTGACCGACGTCATCGTTCGCCGTGGCGATCGCGACGTGATCCGATGCGCGGCCGGCAATGCAGGCGCTGCGTTCTCGGACGCGTCCTTCACGACGCTGGTGCGCCGCGCCGGCCAGGACGGCGTGCTGACGTTGCGGATCGGCCGCCGCGATGATCTTCCGCCGGTGCATTTGAAGAACCTGCTGGCCGGCTCGATCGACGTGATCCGCCGCCGTCTGCATGTCGTCGCCAAGCCGGAACGGCAGGCCGAGATCGAGCTGGCGATGAGCGAGATCGAAGGCGTCGTCGCGCAAGTCGAGGGCCGCGATTTCGCTGCCGCGCAGCGCACGATCATGGCGCTGCATCGCGCCGGCGAATTGAACGAGGCGGCGGTGACAGGCTTCGCAAAGGCCTTCAAGTACGAGGAATGCGTCGCGGCAATCGCCGCGATGACCAACGTGAAGATCGTCACGCTGGATCGCCTGATCTCCGGCGACCGCTACGATCCGATCCTGATCGCCGGCAAGACGATCGGCTTCGAATGGCCGACCGTGCGCGCCCTGATCCTGATGCGGCTCGGGCCCAACCGCGTGCCGTCACCGGCCGATATCGAAGGGGCGCGGGTGAATTTCGTTCGCCTGATGCCATCGACCGCGCAGCGCGTCGTGGATTTCTGGAAGTCGCGATAGTCCAATCGGCAACGTCCAACCCGTCATCCCCGCGCAAAGGCTTCGCCTTTGTCGCTGGAGGAGCCGCGAAGCGGCGTCTCGAAGGATGAACGGCCCGGCCGGTGGCCGTCGACCCTTCGAGACGGCCGCTCTGCGGCCTCCTCAGGGCGACGGGGACATAATAAGACCTGCCAAACCTGAATCGGCCCGCTATGCTTTCCGCAAGGCGCGACACGGCGCCAACGGGGAGATCGCCATGCTGACGGACGCCGACATCCAATCGCACGCCGAACGGATCCGCGACGACGGATACACCGTGATCGAGCGCGCCGCCTCGCCGGATCTGGTCGACGGGCTGAAGGCGGCGGTGCTGAGGATCGAGAACGAGCACAATCTCGGCCTGGCCCGGACGTCGTTCGAAGGTTTCAAGACGCTGCGTATCAACAACCTCCTGACCTATGACGATCTGTTCTGGGAGGTGCCGCTGCATGAGAACGTGCTGCCGGTGGTCGAACGCGTGCTGGACAGGGAATGCCTGCTGTCGTCGTTCTGCTCGCTGGTGCTCGGCCCCGGCGAGGTCGCGCAGCCGATTCACGAAGACACCCAACTGATCCCGTTGCCGCGGCCGCACATTCCGATCACGATCAATGCGATCTGGGCGCTGTCCGATTTCCGCGACGACAACGGCGCGACGCGGATCATTCCGCGCAGCCACACATTCGATTCGTCGCCGGAATACGGCAAGGATTACGACGCGGTCACCGCGACGATGCCGGCCGGCAGCGTGATGCTGTTCGACAGCGCGCTGTGGCATGGCGGCGGCGCCAACACCAGCGACGGCAGGCGTTTTGCGTTCTCCTGCGCCTATTGCTGGGGCTGGATGCGCCAGCAGGAAAACCTGCAGCTCGGGATTCCGCGCGAGACCGCGGCGCGCTTTCCACGCCGCCTGCAGGAATTGTGCGGTTACAGCGTCTACAAGGGCCAGTTTGGCCACATCGACAATCACGATCCGATCGAGCTGCTCGGCCGCGAGCGCGGCAAGCGCATGGTGTGGGAGGCGACCGACGTCAGGAAGGCGCGGCTTGCAGGGCAGGGATAGCTGATCGTCATTCCGGGGCTCGCGTAGCGAGAGCTACGATGCGCAATTGCGCATCTGAGAATCCATCTCTCAGCTTGCGCATCTGACGCAATGGATTCCGGGTTCGTGCTTCGCACGCCCCGGAATGACGAAACTTAGGGTAACCGCTTGAATCTCAGATACGCCGCCTTGCGGCCCTCGCGCTCGGCCTTGGCGCCGTAGCGCGTCATCGTGTAGTTCGGCCACGGCTCGAGCCAGTCGATCGCGCGCTCGGCGAGCCAGGCGAAGTCGGGCGAGCGCATCAGATGTGCCAGCGTCCAGGCGCAGTAGTCGTCGATATCGCTGACGAAGCGGAATTCGCCGCCCGGCGGCAGCATCCGCGTCATCGCAGCAACCGTTGCATCCTGCACGAAGCGCCGCTTCCAGTGCCGCCGCTTCGGCCAGGGATCGGGATGGATCAGGTCGATGCGCGTGAGCGAGCGCGCTGGCGCCCAAGCCAGCAGCTCGGCGGCGTCGCCGGCGAACAGGCGGATATTGCCGATATTCTGCGCCTCGATCTGGGTCAGGATCTTCGCCATCCCGTTGACGTAAGGCTCGCAGCCGATGAAGCCGGTCGTCGGATAGGTCTGCGCTTCCGCGATCAAATGCTCGCCGCCGCCGAAGCCGATCTCGAGCCTGACATTCTCGATGCCGTCATCGAACAATTCGGTCAGCGCCTCGGGCGCGGGTGCCGAGATATCGACCGAAAGATGCGGCAGCAGCGTGTCGATCAGGTCGGCCTGGTGCGGACGCAACTTGTGGCCCTTGCGCCGCCCGAAGAACGAGCCGCGCGAATGGGCCATCGCGCCGTCGTCCTGGGAATCGCGATCGCCGCTGTCGTTGGGAGCCGGTGTCATCGCAGCGTCTGATAGAGACGGTGGAGCAGCCGCGCGCGCGGCTCGATCGACGAGACGTAGAGCTGCTCGTAATGGGTATGCGCCCCCTTGCCGTCGACGCCGAGGCCGTCGAGAGTCGCGGTATGCGGTGCGGTGAAATTGCCGTCGGAACCGCCGCCGGTGAAGACATCGATCAGCTCGAAGCCGAGTTCGGCGGCAAGCTCCCTGGCATGTTCGTACAGCGCAGCACCAGCGTTGCTCTTCTCGTAGGGCGGACGGTTCAGCTCGCCGGTCACCTTCACGGTGACGCCCTCGGTGCGCGAGGTGATGCCGAGAATCTTCGGTACCAGATCGTCGGCGTCCGCCATGGTCGGCACGCGCAGATCGACCTCCGCATAGGCCTCTTCGGCGATCACGTTCGGCTTGGTGCCGCCGCGGACCACGCCGACATTGACGGTGATGCCGCGCTTGAGATCGTTCATCCCCTCCAGCGCCAAAATCACATGGCCGAGTTCCCGGATCGCGCTGCGGCCGTCCTCGGGGCGTGTGCCGGCATGCGCCGGCGCGCCCTTGATGTTGACGTCGAAGCGCGCGACGCCCTTGCGCCCGGTGACGATCTTGCCGCCATCGCGTGCCGGTTCGGTCACCAGCACGTATTTGGCCTTGAGGCCCTCGGCCTCGATCAGCGCCCGCGAGGTCGGGCTGCCGATTTCCTCATCCGATACGTAGAGCTGGGTGATGGCGAGCGGCGGACGCGCATCTTCGGCGCAGATTTGCCGGAATGCGTGATAGGCGAGGTAGGCGCCGCCCTTCATGTCGTAGATGCCGGGACCGAACGCGCTGTCGCCTTCGATCTGGAATGGTAACCGTTCGATGAATCCCATCGGATGAACTGTGTCGAGATGGCTCAACACCAGAATGCCCGGTGCGTCCTGCCCCCAGGACGAGCGCGCGACCAGGTGATCGCCGCAGCCATCGCGTCCTGCGATGCGCTCGACCGTGGCCGGCAGGTCGCGATAGCCCGCGGCCACGAGATCAACCAGTTTGTTGACCTGATCCGGCCGCTCCGTCGGAGACTCGATCTCGACCCAGCGGCGGATGCCGTCGAGAATCACAGAGGTTTCGAACGGGTTGCTGGACATGCTGTTATCGTTGCCTGTGGATTTGCCTTGTCATTGCGCGCACGCGCCAGGGCATGATCTGGGAAAGTGTGATGCGGCTTTCCGAAAGATCATGCTCAAACAACGAGCTAAAGCGCGATGACGTTCAGCCTGAACGCATCGCGCCTTAACGTACGCCGGAATGACATATTCCAGATTTGACGATCGCTCAAACGGATATGGCCGAATCAGACCTGTTCGGCCGCCTCGCGCGCCGCGATCTGCTCGACCAGCTCGACGATGCTGCGGCGGAGCTTGGCGTCCGCAATCCGCGTGAAGGCGCGGGTCAGGGCCAAGCCTTCGGCGGTTGCCAGAAAATCGGCGACATAGGTCGGCGAGGAACCCTCGCTGAAGCCGTCGGCGGTCTTAACGCCGCTCGGGCCGCCGTCGAACAGGAAGGAGACCGGCACCTGCAGTATCTCGGATATCTGCTGCAGCCGGCTGGCGCCGACGCGATTGGTGCCCTTCTCGTATTTCTGCACTTGCTGGAACGTCAGGCCTAACGCCTCGCCCAGTTTTTCCTGGCTCATGCCGAGCATGATGCGTCGCATACGGACGCGGCTGCCGACATATTTGTCAACAGGATTGGGCGCTTTGGTGGACATCTCCAACTCTCCTAAGGGATTGCGCGCCCGTGGATGAGGCAAGTTGGAAGTGGAGTATGCCTCAGGCGACGGTGCCGTCAAATCCTGCAAGGAGGATCGGGACGAAATGCGGACAATTTGCGCAAAGGGGCTGACTTGGCTTGTGATTTCGCGTGGACCCGTACAATGCGAAGTGCACGGTCGATCTGTCAACTGGTGGAATCGCACTGAGGTAAATTTCGACGTTATTTCGGGTTCGCGACCACCGGCGATGTGCAGCGGTCAGGCTTTTCGCCTGACAAAACGTCTACGCAATACGATTGCGAGGGCAACTAACACAATTACAGCGGCGGGGATGTTCCCGGCACGCGCATAGATCGTCGGCGCGATCGCCGTCGGCAGGCCGGCGTCGAGCACGCCTTCGATGCCGAGCCCGAGTTGCGAGACGATTCGGCCGAGCGGGTCGATGACGGCCGAGATGCCCGTATTCGCGGCACGCACCAGCGGCAGGCCTTCCTCGATCGAGCGCAGCCGGGCCTGTTGCAGATGTTGATAGGGGCCGGTCGAGACTCCGAACCAGCCGTCATTGGTGACGTTGACGATCCAGCCGGGACGATCGTCGCGGCTCACGACATTGCCGGGGAAGATTGCCTCGTAGCAGATCAGAGGCAGCGCGCGCGGCGCGTTCGGAATGTCGAGCGTGCGGCGGATCGTGCCGGGAATGTAGCCGCCCTGCACCTTGGTGAGCTGCACGAAGCCGATCTTCTCCATCCAGTCCTGGAACGGCAGATATTCGCCGAACGGCACAAGGTGCAGCTTGTCGTAGACCGCGAGCACGCTTCCGTCGTGGTCGATGACGTAGATGGAATTATAGGCACGCGTGACGCGGACATTGGGCGGCAGATCGGGTGCGCGCACCGAGCCGGTGATCAGCACGGTTCCCTTCGGCAGCAGGTCGGCGATCTGCGCCATCGCGTCGGCTTCCTTGGTCAGGAAGAACGGAAACGCGGATTCCGGCCAGATCAGGATGGTGGAGTCGCTCACGCCGGTAGAGTGCGGCCCGGACGCACGATCCGACAGAGTGAGATATTTCTGCATCACCGCCGCCTTGGCGGAGTAGTTGAACTTGGCGTCCTGCTGCAGATCGGGCTGCATGATGCGGAGCTTGACGCCGGCGACCATTGCGGTCGGCGTCTGGGACAGCCGAACTGTGCCGAACGCCAGCATCGCTGCCAGCACCAGCCCCGCTGCCACCGGCGCGCGCCACGGCTTGCGGCCGCGCGAGGCGCCGTCGATCAGCACTGCCGGGCTTGCGAAGATCGCGACGGCCAGGAACGTCATGCCCCACAGCCCGATCAGCGATGCGGTCTGGGCCAGCGCCAGCGGTTCGGTCAGCGCATAGCCGAACGCATTCCACGGAAAGCCGCTCAGGAGATGGCCTCGCAGCCACTCCGAGATCGTCAGGCTGACCGCCAGCGCCAGCACGCGCGAGGCGTCGCGCGGCCAGATCAGCCGTGCCAGCGCGAAGCCGAAGGCGGTGAACAGCGCGAGATAGGCCGGCAGGCCGAGCACTGCGAACGGCGTCAGCCAGGCGAAAGTGTCTGCATCGACAAAGAAGGCGATGCCGATCCAGTACAGTCCCGGCACGAAATAGCCGAGGCCGAACCAGAAGCCCGACAGTGCCGCAGCCGGCGCGCCGCGCCAGCGTCCGGCCGCGCTGCCGTCGATCAGCCAGACTGCAATCGAAAACGTCAGAAACAGCGCCGGCCAGGCGTTGAACGGTGCCATCGCCAGCGAGGACAATGCACCGGCTGCGAGCGCGAGCACGGCGCGCTTCCATCCCCAGGTCAGGATCACGGCAAGGCCGATCGATCGGAGCTTGTCGGAGAGCCTCACTGCGGACCGGCTCCATCGCCGGGCGGCGGCATGTTGTCATTCGCCTGCGGATTTCCGGCGTCCGGTGTCTGCTCACGCCGCCGCTCGCGTTCCTTGCGCGGCGTCGGCCGCTCCTTACGCGTCGTGATGCGCACGCGCTTGACCCGCCGCGGATCGGCGTCGAGCACCTCGACCTCGTAATGGCCGGGCCCCGAGATCACCTCGCCGCGCACCGGCAGCCGGCCGACGAACGACACGAGATAGCCGCCCAGCGTCTCGACCTCCTCGCCGGCCTCGCCGGTGACGAAGTCCTCGCCGATCACCGAACGGACGTCATCGAGGCTGGCGCGCGCGTCGGCGATGAAGGAGTTGTCCGGTTGGCGCACGATCGACGGCGGCTCGTCGGAATCGTGCTCGTCGTCGATCTCGCCGACGATCTGCTCGACGATGTCCTCGATCGACACCAGCCCGTCAGTGCCGCCATATTCGTCGACCACCAGCGCGAGATGGATGCGCGAGGCCTGCATCTGCGCCAAGAGATCGATCGCGCGCATCGACGGCGGGATGTAGAGCAGCTTGCGGATGATATTGGCGTCCGCCAGCGGCAGCGCGAGGTCGACGCTGCGCAGGTCGAGCCCGGCCGGGAACGGCTTCTTGCGCTTGGTCTTGGTCGCCTCCGTGACGCGCGCCTTCGCGGTCATGAAGGCGAGCAGGTCGCGGATGTGCACCATGCCCTCGGGGTCGTCGAGGGTCTCGTTGTAGACGACGAGACGGGAATGCGCCGCGCTCTCGAACAGGCTCATCAACTCGCCGAGCGGAATGTCGCGCTTGACCGCGACGATGTCGGCGCGGTGCACCATGACGTCGGCGATCCGCCGCTCGTTCAGCGACAGGATGTTGCGCAGCATGGTGCGCTCGATTGCCGAGAAGCCGACATCGTCGGGCGTCGAGGCATCGAGCACCACCTGCAGATCGTCGCGCACCGAGCCGGCTTTCCAGCCGAACAGCGTGCGGATCGCGCGCACCAGCCAACCCTCGGCCGCCGGGCGCTGCACCTCGCCGTCATGCACCACCGCGGGCAGGTTGCTCACGTTGCGCGGATTGTCGTGGGTCGGTTCGGAATCCGGCATGTCAGGCGATCCGATCCGCATAGGGGTCGGGAATGCCGAGGGTGGAGAGGATCTCGCGCTCGAGCGC
>NZ_VKHP01000249.1 GCF_010811875.1 Bradyrhizobium uaiense | reverse complement strand
CGGCGCACAGGCCGCGCTCGCCGGCCCCCTCCAGCACGATAACCGCGACATCAGGATCGGCTTCGAACACGTCGAGCGCCTTGTCGATGTCGTGGAACATCTCCAGCGTCACGGCATTGATCGCCTTCGGCCGGTTGAGCCGGATGATGCCGGCCGCCCCTTCCTTGCGCGCGATCAGGTCGCCTTCGGCAGCGGCCACATCATTCATCGTGCGCCCTCGATCAACTTGCGCGACACGATCAGCCGCATGATTTCATTGGTGCCCTCGAGGATCTGGTGCACGCGCAGGTCGCGCACGATCTTCTCGACGCCGTATTCGCTGAGATAGCCGTAGCCGCCGTGCAGTTGCAGCGCCTGGTTGGCGACCTCAAAGCCGACATCGGTGCCGAACCGCTTCGCCATCGCGCACAGCATGGAGGCGTCCGGGTCCTTGCGATCGAGCGCGGCCGCCGCGCGCCACAGGAAGGTGCGTGCGGCTTCGAGTTCGGTCGCCATGTCGGCGATCTTGAACTGCAGGGCCTGGAATTCGTCGAGGCGTTTGCCGAAGGCCTTGCGGTCCTTCATGTAGGCCAGCGCCTTGTCGAGCGCCGCCTGCGCGCCGCCGAGCGAGCACGCCGCGATATTGAGGCGGCCGCCGTCGAGGCCGGCCATCGCGATCTTGAAGCCGATGCCCTCTTCCCCAAGCCGGTTCTCCACCGGCACACGGGCATTCTCGAACACGACCGCACGGGTGGGCTGGGCATTCCAGCCCATCTTGCGTTCATTGGCGCCGAACGACACGCCCGGCGTCTTGCCGTCGATCACGACCGTCGAGACGCCACTAGGACCTTCGCCGCCGGTGCGCACCATCGCGACCAGGAGATCGGTGCTGCCGGCACCCGAGATGAACTGCTTCTGGCCGTTGAGCACGTAATGATCGCCGTCGCGCACCGCGCGGGTACGAAGCGCGGCGGCGTCGGAGCCGGCGCCCGGCTCGGTCAGGCAGTAGCTGGCGATCAGCTCCATGGTGCAGAGCTTCGGCAGCCATTTGTGGCGCTGGGCGTCGTTGCCATAGGCATCGATCATCCAGGACGCCATGTTGTGGATCGAGATGAACGCCGACGTGGTCGGGCAGCCCGTCGCCAGCGCCTCGAAGATCAGCGCCGCGTCGAAGCGCGTCATCGCCGAGCCGCCGACATCATCCTTGATATAGACGCCGCCGATGCCGAGGCCGGCGGCCTCGCGCATCACGTCGACCGGAAAGTGCTTCTTCTCGTCCCATTCGAGCGCGTGCGGCGCGATCCTCGAAGCCGCAAATGCCCGCGCCATGTCGCGAACCGCGATCTGGTCCTCGTTGAGAGCGAACTGCATTCTGGCTGCTCATTGTTGTCGTCATTGCGAGGAGCGAAGCGACGAAGCAATCCATTCTTCCAGGTCGAAGATAGTTGGATTGCTTCGCTGCGCTCGCAATGACGGCCTAGGCTACACCATCACTTCATAGTCGGGATCGAGAACTCCGCACCGTCCTTGACGCCGGACGGCCACCGCGAGGTCACCGTCTTGGTCTTGGTGTAGAAGCGGATCGAGTCCGGGCCGTGCTGGTTGAGATCGCCGAAGCCGGACTTCTTCCAGCCGCCGAAGGTGTAGTAGGCGATCGGCACCGGGATCGGCACGTTGATGCCGACCATGCCGACATTGACCTTGGCCGCGAAGTCGCGCGCCGTGTCGCCGTCGCGGGTGAAGATCGCAACGCCGTTGCCGTAATCATGGTCGGACGGCAGCGCGAGCGCCTCGTGGTAATCGTGAGCGCGCACCACCGAGAGCACCGGGCCGAAGATCTCTTCCTTGTAGATCCGCATGTCCTTGGTGACGTTGTCGAACAGCGAACCGCCGAGATAGAAGCCCTTCTCGTAACCCTGCATCTTGAAGCCGCGGCCGTCGACGGCGAGCTTGGCGCCTTCCTTGATGCCGATGTCGATGTAGCTCTTGACCTTCTCGACCGCCTCGCGGGTCACCAGCGGGCCGTAATCGGCCGACGGATCGACCGACGTGCCGATCTTGAGCGACTCGACGCGCGGGATCAGCTTTTCCATCAGGCGATCGGCGGTGGTCTTGCCAACCGGCACCGCAACCGACACCGCCATGCAGCGCTCGCCGGCCGAGCCGTAGCCCGCGCCGATCAGCGCGTCGACGGTCTGGTCCATGTCGGCGTCGGGCATGATGATGGCGTGGTTCTTGGCGCCGCCGAAGCACTGGCAGCGCTTGCCAGTCTGCGCGGCGCGTTCATAGATATACTGTGCAATGGGCGTCGAGCCGACGAAGCCGATCGCCTTGATATCGGGATCGTCGAGGATGGCGTCGACCGCTTCCTTGTCGCCGTTGACGACGTTGAGGATGCCGGCCGGAAGCCCTGCTTCGATCATCAGCTGGGCCAGCGCCATCGGCACGCCGGGATCGCGCTCGGACGGCTTCAGGATGAAGGCGTTGCCGCAGGCGATCGCGGGCGCGAACTTCCACATCGGGATCATCGCCGGGAAGTTGAACGGCGTGATGCCGGCGACCACTCCGAGCGGCTGGCGCATCGAATAGATGTCGATGCCGGGGCCTGCGCCCTCGGTGTACTCGCCTTTCATCAGATGCGGGATGCCGCAGGCGAACTCGGCGACTTCGAGGCCGCGCTGGATGTCGCCCTTGGCGTCGGGAACTGTCTTGCCATGCTCACGCGCCAGCAGCTCGGCGAGCTTGTCGTAGTCGCGCTGCACCAGCTCGACGAACTTCATCATGACGCGGGCGCGGCGCTGCGGGTTGGTCGCGGCCCATTCCGGCTGCGCGGCCTTGGCGTTCTCGACCGCGGCGCGGAGCTCGGCCTTGGAGGCCAGCGCCACCTTGCCCTGAACCTCGCCGGTCATCGGCTCGAAGACATCAGCCGTACGGCCCGATGTGCCCTTGACCTCCTTGCCACCGATGAAATGTCCGATTGAGCGCATGGATAAACCTCCCTGAAGGACCTGAATCACCAGCCGGCCGGCGGGATCACTTTACAAACCCTATTGACCCTGCATTTTATAGGATTCAAGTCCGATAAATTGCACCATAGATGTGCGGAAATGCTGGATCAAGGCGGCGGCACAATCGACTGGGATGACTTCCGCTTCGTGCTTGCCATCGTGCGCGGCGGGTCGGTTTCGGCTGCCGCCAAGCAGCTCGGCGTCGATCATGCCACAGTGATCCGGCGTGTCGACCGGCTGGAAGGCCACCTCTCCGCAAAACTGTTTGATCGCCGCAAGACCGGCTATCTGCTGACCGAGGCCGGCCAGCGTGTCGCCGACAGCGCGGAAGCGATGGAATCCACCATCGTCGCCAACCAGGAGGCGGTCGGCGGCTCGCGCGCGCATCTCACCGGCACGGTGCGGATCGGCGCGCCCGACGGCTTCGGCAGCCACTTTTTGGCCTCGCGGCTGGTCAAGTTCACCGAGCGGTACCCCGATCTCGATCTGCAACTTGTCGCCACCGCGCGGCTGTTCTCGCTCTCCAAGCGCGAGGCCGACATCGCGATCAGCCTGACCATGCCGAAGGAAGGCCGCATCGTCGGCCGCAAGCTGCTCGACTACACGCTCGGGCTTTATGCCGCACCCCGCTATCTCGCGCAGGCGCCGACCATTACCGCCCGTGCCGACCTGCCGCGGCACCGCTTCGTCGGCTACATCGAGGAGCTCTTGTTCACGCCGGAGCTCGATTACCTGCCGCAGGTCTCGCCGAAGATCTCGGCGAAGTTCCGCAGCGCTAATCTGATCGCGCAGCTCAACGCCACCATCGCCGGCTTCGGCATCGCCGTGCTGCCGCACTTCATGGCGACCGCCCACCCCGAGTTGCAGCCGGTGTTACGGGACGAGGTGCGGATCTCCCGCACGTTCTGGCTGCTGATGCACGCCGACAGCAAGGACCTCGCCCGCATCCGCGCGGTGGCCGACTACATCTACGAGACCGTGGAAGCCGAGCGCACGCTGTTCAGCGGGCCGGCCTGACCAGCCCGACCCATCGAGCACAGCTGGAGAAATGCCTTGGCGGCATGGAGCTTCATCCTTAAACCGTATTGTGGACGGATCCTGAGGAGGGAGTAACACTGTGCCCGACCCGGAAAGTCTTGCAATCGACCAGATCTACGTTCCCGTTAAGAAGAGGAAAACTCTCAGGCCTGAGCTGGTTCAAGAAATCGCGGCGAGTATCCTGGAGGTTGGGCAACAAATGCCCATTCTCGTTCGGCCTGATGATGGCCGGCTCGTTTTGCTCGAGGGATTGCATCGGCTCGAGGCCTGCAAGGCGCTCGGCGAGACGACTATTCTCGGAGTCCGGGGTTCAGCGGAGACTGCTCACCACAAGGCGCTGTTGTCCGACGGAGCTGAAGCCGAGGCAGAGCGGGACAAGATGGCGCGACTGAAGAAGCTGCGCCTCGAAAAGGAAGCTTCCGCGACGGCGGCCAAGGAAACTGCATCAGCCGAGCTTCGGTCGCCTCGTTCCGGTACGAGCGTCAGACGAGGGTCGTCGGGCGATCCACCATCAAAAACACGGACGCTGTCGGAATGGCTCACGCAACAAAAGCGCGATGGTGGTCGTTATTGATTGCCGGTTCGGTCACCAAAGCGGGAAGAAGCATACGGTAGGCCAGGAACTGCCCTAGTTCGCCTTGGCACGCGGCTTCTTCGCCGCTGTCGCGCGGCCGAGCACCGCCTCACGCCCGGCCGACAGGATCTCATCGGACATTTCGCCATTGCCCGCGATCCGCGACATCACGATGGTGCCCATCATGGTCGCGAGCGCGGCCATCGCCTGCTTGCGCGCGGCCTTGCGCGGCAGGTCCTGGATCTGGTCGGCCATCATGTCGATCATCTGGTCGAGCTTGAGGGCAAAGGCCTTCCGGGTCTTCGGGCTCTCGCGGGCGATCTCGGCACCGAGCGCCGGCACCGCGCAGCCCTGGCCCGGGTCGTCGCGATGCACCGCCGAAAGATAGCCGTCGACCATGGTCGCAAGCCGCTTCTCCGGCGGCACTTCCGCCGTGACCTTGCGCCAGCGCTCGTTGGCGCGATCCATGGCGTAGTTGAAGGCCTCGATCACCAGCGCCTCGCGCGAATCGAAATGTGCGTAGAAGCCGCCATGGGTCAGGCCGGCGTCCTTCATCAGGTCGGCGACGCCGATACCATGGGCGCCCTTCTCGCGCAGCCGCGTCGCGGCCTTCTTCACGATCCGCGCGTGGGTCTCCTGCTTGTGTTCTTTCGAATAGCGCATGCCGCTCTCATGGAATGTTTCTAATCATATAATAGCAGATTTGCGCCGGGAATGCTGCAGTTATTTCGCTTTCGGTTCCCCTCCGAGCATCGAAAATGTCGCAGTCGCGTGCACCGCAAGATTGCCCCGGCCGTCGCGGACGAAGCCCTCGGTGTAGCTGGTCTGCCGGCCGAGCTTGATCACCTTGCCCTCGGCCGAGATGGTTCCGGAGCGCGCCGACAGCGGGCGCAGATAGGTCAGCTTGAGGTCCAGGGTCACTGAGGTCTGCTCCGCCGGCAGCATGGTCGAGATCGCACAGCCCATCGCGGTATCGAGCAGCGCAGCCGCGGTCGCGCCGTGCAGCAGGCCGATGGTGTTCTCAAGGCTCTCATGCGGCTCGAGTTCCATGACGATGCGCCCCTCCTCGACCACGGCGACGCGGAAACCGATCAGCTTGGCCATCGGCGGCGGCGGCAACCGGCCGTCGCGGATCGCGCGCATCGCCTCGATCCCGGACATCGGCATCGCCGCGTTGGCCACCGGCCCCGGGGCCTGCCATTCCACCACGCGTACGCGTTTCAGATCGGGCGAATGAAGATCGGTGGTCTCGGCGGCGGTCATGACGGCTCCATTTATATGATGAACATAATTCTATATATCCGCGCCGTGCGGCGCAACTGTCGCACCGTGCTTGACAGAGATATGCTTTGTCCGGGACATGGCGCGATCAATTCCTGCGCCGGGACTTTTTCCATGGACATGCTCAATCCCCACTGCGGCATCGACCGCGACGAAAGAGGCGTCGTCCGCCTCACGATCTGCAACGCCGGCAAGCTGAACATCGTCAGTTCAGCCGTGACCAACGGCGTGCGCGAAGGCTTTGAACATCTGGCTGCCGACCGCACCATCCGCGCGGTGATCCTCGCCGGCGAAAGCGAGCGCAGCATGATCGGCGGCGCCGATATCAAGGAGATGGCGACGCTCGACCAGAAATCCGCCGAAGCATTCATCAGCCGCCTGCGCGATCTCTGCGAGGCCGTGCGCAAATTCCCGGCGCCGGTGATTGCCCGCCTGCCCGGCTGGTGCCTCGGCGGCGGCCTCGAGGTCGCCGCCGCCTGCGACGTCCGCGTCGCCGCGCATGACGCGATGTTCGGCATGCCCGAGGTCCGCGTCGGCATCCCCTCGGTGATCCACGCGGCGCTGTTGCCGCGCCTGATCGGCTGGGGCCGCGCCCGCTGGCTGATGATGACCGCGGAGAACATCGACGCCCCGACCGCGCTCGCCTGGGGTCTGGTCGATACGGTGGCAAAGCCCGGCGGTCTCGATGAGGCCGTCGAACACACCGTCAAGGCGCTGCTGGAATGCGGCCCCGAAGCGCTGCGCATCCAGAAGGACCTCCTGCGCCAATGGGAAGAGTTGCCGCTGACCGAGTCGGTCAACCTCAGCGTCGGGGTGTTCGGCAAGTCGTTCCAAACCGGCGAGCCGCAGCGGCTGCTGCAGGGATTTTTGGATCGCAAGCGGTAGTAATGACACCTGTAGCCCGGGATGGAGCGCAGCGAAATCCGGGACCTGTCATCCGCGGATCAAACTGCCCCGGATCGCGCTTCGCTCCATCCGGGCAACGACACCAGCCTGACAGAGTGTTGACCGCGGGCGTCAGCGGACTAGTCTAACCTCCATCGCGCGGCCGGCGCTTCGGATCGAGAACGTCGATCGGAACGCAGCGGTTTCGCACATCGCCGCACTCGCGGCCAACAACACAATCAGCTTCGGGACAAACGCACGGGGCACACTTCAACAGTTGCAGGAGGACATATGGTCCAGAAGCGCGACATTCCCGGTATCCGACCCTATGATGCTCCCGCCGGTGGCTGGGGCGCCCTCAAGGCCACCGCGATCGCGGTGCGCGACCAGATGGATCTGGTCGAGGCGCCGATCACGCTGCTCCGCACCAACAAGCCCGATGGCTTCGATTGTCCGGGCTGCGCCTGGCCGGACAAGGAGCACACCTCCACCTTCCAGTTCTGCGAGAACGGCGCCAAGGCCGTCACCTGGGAGGCGACCAGCAAGCGCGTCACCGGCGAATTCTTTGCCGGCCACACCGTCACCGAATTGCTCGGCTGGACCGACTTCCATCTCGAGAACGAGGGCCGCCTGACCGAACCCCTCGCCTATGACGCCGCGAGCGATACCTACCAGCCGATCACATGGGATAACGCCTTCGCGCGGATCGGCGAAACGCTTCGCAGCCTGCCCAATCCAGACATGGCCGAGTTCTACACCTCCGGCCGCGCCTCGAACGAGGCCGCCTTCCTGTTCCAGATCTTCGCGCGCGAATACGGCACCAACAATTTCCCCGACTGCTCGAACATGTGCCATGAGGCGACCAGCGTCGGGCTGCCGCAATCGATCGGCATCGGCAAGGGCACGGTGTCGCTGGACGATTTCGACCATTGCGAGCTGATCATCGCTATGGGCCACAACCCCGGCACCAACCATCCGCGCATGATGGGCACCTTGTGGGAGGTCTCGCGCCGCGGCGTGCCGATCATCGTGTTCAATCCGCTGCGCGAGCGCGCGCTGGAGCGCTTTGCCGATCCGCAGGATCCGATCGAGATGGCGACGCTGGGCTCGACCCGCATTGCCTCGACCTATTATCAGCCGAAGGTCGGGGCCGACGCCGCGGTGCTGAAGGGCGTCATGAAGGCGCTGATCGAGAAGGACGACGCGACGCACGATGTGCTCGACCATGCCTTCATCGCCGAGCACACCAACGGCTTTGCGGCGTTCGCCGCCGATCTGCGCGCGACGCCGTGGGACAAGATCGAGACCGTCTCCGGCTTCAGCCGCGCCCAGCTCGGCGAGGTCGCGGCCGCCTACGCCAAATCCAGCGCCACCATCGTCACCTATGGCATGGGCATCACCCAGCACATGCGCGGCACCGACAACGTCCAGCAGATCGCAAACCTGCTGCTGCTGAAGGGCAACTACGGCAAGCCCGGCGCCGGCATCTGCCCGCTGCGCGGCCACTCCAACGTGCAGGGCAACCGCACGGTCGGCATTACCGAGAAGCCCAACATCCCGATGTTCGAGGGCATCGAGCGTACCTTCGGCTTCAAGCCGCCGAGCCATCACGGCCACGACGCGGTCGCGGCGATGGAGGCGATCGACGACGGACGATCCAAAGTGCTGGTCTGCCTCGGCGGCAATTTTGCCATCGCGCTGCCCGATCCCGAGCGCTGCACCGCCGCCATGCGCAAGCTCGAGCTCGCCGTCCATCTCGGCACCAAGCTCAACCGCTCGCATCTTCTGGTCGGCAAGCAGTCGATCATCCTGCCGGTGCTGGGCCGCACCGAGCGCGACATCCAGGCCTCCGGGCCCCAGGTCGTCACGGTCGAGGACTCGATGTCGATGGTGCACGCCTCGCGCGGCAAGCTGACCCCGGCTTCCGAAAATCTGCTCTCGGAATCGGCGATCGTTGCCGGCATGGCGATGGCAACCCTGCCGGCGAGCAAGGTGCCGTGGACCGATCTGATCGCCGATTACGACCGCATCCGGGACGCCATCGAGGGCGTCTTCCCCGACTTCAAGGATTACAACGCGCGGATCCGGATTCCCGGCGGCTTCCGCCTGCCGCTGCCGCCGACCGAGCGCAAATGGACGACGGCGTCCGGCAAGGCCGAATTCCTGATCTTCGACGGCCTCGAAGAGGACCCGGTGCTATCGGACAAGTCAGTCCTCAAGCTCGCCACCATCCGCAGCCACGATCAGTACAACACCACGATCTATGGCTTGAACGACCGCTATCGCGGCGTGTTCGGACGCCGCGACGTGCTGTTCGCCAACGAGGCGGACTTGACCGCACGCGGCCTCGCCCATGGCGACCTGGTCGAGATCGAGACCGCGCTGCTCTCGGGCGAGCCGCGGCGCCTCACGCTGACCGCGATCGTCTACGACATCGCCCGCGGCTCGGTCGCCGCTTACTATCCGGAGGCGAACGGCCTCGTGCCGCTCGACTATCAGGACAAGGAAAGCGGCACGCCGTCGTACAAATCGGTGCCTGTCCACATCCGCCGCGCCGCCCAGGCGGCGTGAGCGCAATCCTCCCGCAGCATCGATCTTTCGATCGCAGCAAAAAAGAGTGGACACGGATCGAGGCGTTCAACCTCGATCCGCGTCCTTCGTGGATTGCTGCGTTCCTAGTCCTCGGATTCGACGAAGGGCGGTCTGAAATAGCCGGCCTGGACGCCGAGCTGGAAGCGGCCGATCGATCGGTAGTCACCGAGATTGCTGCTCGGCTGCGGCGTGTTGTAGCCCGCGAACACGATCGTCACGGTCCGCTCGTCGGTCAACACCGCCTGCGGATCGTAGACCCGGCCGCTGAAGAAGTTCGTGGTGTAGCCCTTCCCCGGCGGCACGAATGGCGCCACCTCCGCGGCCGTCAGCCTGTCGGCGCCCTGGACGTTCACGAGCGGCGCGTTCAACGGATACGAGCGCGGGCCCGCGGGATCGACCACCGTATCCGTGGACAGGATCGGGTTGTCGAAGCCGTTGACCACGTGCCACTTCAGGAGATCGCCTGCGCCGCGAACCGGATTGTCGGTTTCGGCATAGCCGACGAAATGGAAGCCGTCGGAATCGTTATCCAGGCAGTTTCCAGCGCCGAAGAACATGCCGAAGCGTCCGTCATGGATACGCAGGATGCTGCCGCTGCCGAGCCAGCGAATGCCGTTCAGCGCGATCGTGGTCTGGTCGTTGAGGCCAGTCGCCGCGCCGACGTCGGTAAAGTTCACGCCGTCCGAGGTCGTTGCGACACGGATCGTGATCACGTCGTGGTTGGTCTTCCTCGGCTTCTTGTTGACGAGGTTGGTCAGCGCAAAGGCCGGCGTCGCCGGGCACACCTGGGTTGCCGGGAAGTTCTTGTCGCCGGGGGTGAGATTCTTGGAGACGTAGACGACGGCCGTCTTCTCGCCCATGTGCACGGAGCCCAGGATGGCATCGGGGTCCGTCAGACCGGTGGTCGCGGTCGCCGTGGCTTCGAGCTTGGGATAACCGCCGGACGCAAGCGGACTGACATATCCGAATTCCGGAAGTCCGAACAACGAGAAATCCTCCTCGCCGCGGTGAAGCGGATGGACCACGAGCTGATCGCTATCGATGTGACCGTCGGCACGGTTGAGATGATAGATTCGTTGCCTGCCCTTCACGGACAGCACGAAGGCGTGTCCGAGCCCGTTGTCGCCAGCGTTCGCGCTCGACGAGCCATATGCGGTCTTCACGCCATTGACGTTCACGTTCAGATTGTCCGGGTCGGTCGCATCCCACGGGCAGTAGGGGTTGAGTGCCAGGGCCTTGCCCCTGAACTGCCAAGTCGCACCCCAGTCCGTCGAGATCGCCGCGACCGTCGCCTCCTGCTCGTTTCGCGGGCGGTAGTCGAACAGGCCTTCCAGAACGGCTCCGCGCCGGCGCACGAACGGAAAGTAATAGGGCTGCATCACGCTCTTGCCGTGATTGATCGTGGTTTCTCCGCTCGCCGAGCAATAGTCAGCATAGGGCGTCCCGTAGAGGGCCGGATTGTAGGGCGGCGTGAGGCTGCCGGGCGGCACGATGCCGGACGCATCATGATGAAAATGTTGTCCGGACTGATGCAGCGTCCACGGCCCGTGCTCGATCACGGATTCCGTCAGGCTGTTGGGAACGAATGAGAATGTGGAGCCGGCATGGACGGTCGATGCGGCCGCGAGCAAGACACCGGCGGCGGCAGTGCCAAAGAGCAAGCGCGTCATGGAGCTGAGCCTTTTTGTCAGGGGGGCAATTCGATAGATCAGGCAATGCGGAGGGCGCCCCGGAAATATGCGGAGCGTTGCAAGCCGGATCGACACCTAACACCGGCCTCCGACAGACATGTGACGGCTGGATGTCCTCCACAGCCAATCCGCGCGGGCTTCGCTGTTCGAGCCGCGAGCGGGCAAACCGCGCATCCACAGCTGCGGCCGCGGACGCGTCGCCGTGCCCGTCGCTACCTGGCGTTCGCCGGTGCGTGCACCGGCCAGAGATCGGCGCGCCAGTGCAGCGCGATCGCCAGCATCGCGATGAAGCCGGCGCCGGCGAGCAGCGTGCCGGTTGCGGTGTAGCCGATCAGGTCGATCAGGCTGCCGGCCGCGAGCAGGCCGAGCGGCAGGCCGTAAATCACCATCATGCGCACGCCCATCACCCGGCCGCGCAGATGCGCGCTGGCATTGCGCATCAGCATCACGGCCGCCGAGATCATCGACATGCTCTGCGCGATGCCGGCCAGCACCAGGCAGGCCATCGCCACCGGCATGGTCCTGAGTTCGACGAATACCAGCAGCATCGCATACCATGCGAGCGTCGCGCCGATCAGGAGCCGCGCGATGCGCACACCACCGGCCATGCTGAGCGTGATCGAGCCGATCAGCGAGCCGACCGCAAAGCTCGCCGAAAGATAGCCGAGGCCGGTCTGGTCGGTATGGAAGATGTCGCGCGCCACGAAAGGCAGCAAGCCGTTGGTGAGCGGAAACGCCGTGAGATTGGCGAGGAACGCGACGCAAAGCGCGGCGCGCATGCCGGGGCCGCTCCAGGCGTAAACAATGCCTTCCTTGAGGTCGCGCAGCAGCTTCGAGCCCGGCAGGTCGATCGCCGCCTGATCCACCGTGCCGTGCGACTTCGGACGGCTCATGCAGAGCATCAGGATGGCGGCGACGAAATAGAAGCAGGCGATCCCGACATAGACATAGCCGATGCCAAGCGCCGCGAACAATCCCGCCCCGGTCAATGCGCCGGCGATGCGTGCCGAGTCTTGCGTGGTGCGCGCCAGGCTGATGGCGCCGACCAGTTGCTGGGGCGGCATGATATCGGCAAGCAGCGCGCCGCGCACACCGAGATCCGACGGGCGGATCAGCCCCATGACCGCGACGATGATCATGACGTTCAGCGGCGCCAGGTGCCCTGTCAGCGCCAGCGTCATGAGGGTCCCGGCCAGCGCGGTGTAGGCAAAGCGCATCACGGCCAGCAGATCGCGATGCCCCATCCGGTCGCCGATCATCCCGACCACGGGCGCCACCAGCGTGCCGACATATTGCAGCGAGGCGAGCACCGTCAGCAGCAGCACCGAGCCGGTCTCGACCATGATGTACCAGCCGAGCACCAGCGTCTCGACCTCGAACGCCCAGGAGGTGAGCAGGTCGGATGGCCATTGGAAACGGTAGCTACGGATGCGAAATGGCGCGAGCGCGGAGGTCCGCGTGGTCCCGCTCACGACGCGATGACGCGTGTCACGGCGTGTCCTGCCCTTTTCTTGGTTCTTCTGGGTCTCGATTCCGGATGTTGATTCGGAGTCTTGATTCTCTTGGGAAAACGTCCTTGTTCCGGCAGGGTACCGCCGAGGCGGTCGGTGTCAATCGAAGCCGCCGCATGCGGCCATGCACGGCGGGATCGGCGACCGCGTGCTGCACTGCCCGCCCGGGCTCGCCCAACGCGGCCACCGGAGCGGCAGCCGCTCAGCGGCCTAATTGTGGTAGTATGCCGGGCCGAAACCGCGGAGGATCACATGACAGCCTTCGAAGTTTTCGCGATCTACGTGACGCCCTTTGTGATCATCGGGATCGCAATCAAGCTAGCGATGAAGCGTTACGCCATCGATCTGCCCGACGTGCAGAAGCAGGCAGGCTCCGCGCCGAAGCGACGATTCTTGCTCGGCGCCTGGCGGAAGGACTAAGTCACGTCGCAGTCGACTGTGTGGGATGGATAGAGCGAAGCGAAACCCATCGATTACGAAATCCAAAACGCGGGCGCGTCATGTCGCGAGAACGCGACACAAAAATCCATCACCGTCATCCTGACAGCTTGTGAAGCTTTCGGGTTTGGCCTGTTATGACGGTGGTTGGGTTATTGCGAAGCTGCGGCCGAGTGGCCGATGTGGTGTTCAGGCGCTATTGAGCCGATACGCCTGCAAGATGTTGTT
>NZ_VKHP01000248.1 GCF_010811875.1 Bradyrhizobium uaiense | reverse complement strand
GCGGAGGGCATTATGGCCAGCGGTCATGGGTACCGCGTCAACAGGCCGAACACATGGCTGCTCCGACCAATGCTGCAAAGTGAAGATTCTCCTTGCCAACCCGGAGCCGTCCACACATGGCCCATCGCGACATATTGCGCCGCCGCACGAACTCAGCCGCTATAGGCGGCGAAGCGGACTTTGCGTTCGTTGAATCACGCCGCTGGGTTTTTGGGTACACGGCCCTAGCTAGCTAGTTCCATCGGACCTCCGACGGGCGTCGAGGTCGAATAAGCGGTGAGATGTTGGACGTCGTGAGGGTCCAGGCCAGATTGGTGTAAGGCAGCCTTCCATAGCACGCCCGCCGCGCTCCCGAACCATCTTCTGGCCCCGGCGTGATATGGTGGGCGTCAGCCGAAGTGCCGTACTCTACAACTTCCGCAACCGGGACTGCACCGCGAGCCAAGGCATGCTCGAGATCCCCAAGCACCGGGATTCCCGCTCCTTCGGCCGATAAGAAGCCGTCGCGATCTCGATCGACGCCCATGCGAGCAGGATGGTGAGGCCCGGTTGGCCTGCCAGCAGGCGTGACCACGCCAATTCGCACCCGCAGCTGAGGAATATCAGGTGCGCGCCGTCGAACAGAAGGATCCGGACGTCGGCTCGCTCTGCAACCTGGCTGATGGCTGGTAAGTTGCGGCACGAGTTGCAGACTTAAATATGAGTAGCACTTAGTCACGAATGAATAACGCATCGGGACGTTTCTTCCGGCCTCGTTATTTAGATATCGGCGTAGCTTGGGGGGCGGGCGCGCGGAGAGAGAATGCTCCCATACGGAGACACGCGCGCTCGCAGATGAAGGGTTGATGTGTCTTGCAGGAAAGCTCTAGATGAATGCGTTCGACACAATGAAAGGCGCTCGTAAGTTGCGAAGGCCTGTTTCGACAATGCTGGACCATCCTGAACTCGTTCACGGCCAATCTGGACTATTCGCAAATCGACTATTTCGTTGAGCGAATCGCTCACTTGGAAGGCGAGGTCGAGCGGCTAAAGAAAATATTGTCTCAGAAGGAAGCCGAAAATGTACGGCGGCCCGAAGCATCGGATTGCCGACAGCCCAGGGGATTGTTCTCACCGAATCTCGCCGTCGAGCTTCTTGCCGAAATCGAGCAGGTGCTGATGCACGTCGTAGCGGCTGGGGTCGTCCTCGTCGCTGGCTTCTTGGGTGGTGTTGCAGTCGATAACGATTTGAGTGTCGTCGCTGAGGGTGATCAGCGAGCAGTCGCCGTTGCCGACGGGGAAATAGGTGATCCGCGGGTTAGCCAACCCCGCGCGCGCTCGACCAGATCGACTACGGTGAGAGACGCTGAAGCGCATCGTTGTCGCTAAGGTCACCGGGTGAGGCGATCCAGACGGATGGGCCTGCCCTGCCCTGCGCTGCCAGCCCGCCGTCCTGCTCTTCTTCTCAGCGGCTCGATCCTGTGGGCGAACTTGTTTCGGATTGACCGGATGCCGTGCATCGCCTTGTACAGCGATTCATTACAGAGCCCAAAAGCATAGAACAGCTCGATCTTGTTGCTGAGCGTTCCGCCAGGGCCATTCTGTCCGAAGAAGGCGTCGTAGTGAGTGCGGTTCATGTCGGACATGCGCTTCTGAAACACAACGGCCATCATTTCTTCCATCATGGCTGCGCCGACGATGGCCGAGCCGCGGTCGGTCTGCTCCTGGATTTCTTTGACCGCGGCAGTGATTTGTTCGGCAGTGTGTGATGTTCTGCGAGGCAAGGATATCTCCTAGGCTGGCATCAGCCCGTCGTCTGGGTGCCACTTAGTCGTGAAAAACGGTGGTTTCTGTGCCGCCGTCGGCATCTTGATCGCGTTCGATTTGATAAGCTTCGAACGGAACTGGCCTTCCCAGTTGAGGTAAGACAGCAGACCGCGAACGAAATCGAAGTACGCCTCCTGCTTGAGTAGGAGGGGTTCGTCGAGGAAGAAGAACGTCAGCCGCCCGAGGTCATTGACCGGGTCATTTTCCTCGGCCAGGTCCTCCAGCGAAACGTAACAGAGCCGTTTGCCCTGGACGGGGTCATGCCAGTAGGCGTGGGCGTACTTGTTCCTGATGCGCCGGCAGTAGTGGAAGGCATCGATCATCATCGCAAACTCGTCGCTTAGACCCAGCGTGGTGTATGGCACCCGTCCAAGCGCGTCTGCGATCTGGATGCGGCTCATTTCACCCCGGACCCTGAACATCGTCTTCATGGTCGAGTTCATGTCCCGGCCGCGCGCCATCTGGATGCAATTCAGGAGGTCGATTTCGATCTCGCCGTAGTCAACCAGTATCCGGCCGACAATAGCCATTTCGTTCGGAAACTTATGATGGATGGGGAACATCAGGTCACCGGCCGGTGTCGGCTTCGGATACGGGCCTGGTCGATTTTACCCTGTCTCATGGCCCGGTATTCCTCCTGGGTGAACATGACCGTCGCGATGGCGGCTTCGATGTTGCTTTGGTACCAGCCGTAGTCATGCAGGGTTCGCCAATGGGCCTCATAATCGCTTTCACGTTCCTTCTTGATCACAGGTGGCGGCTTGAGGTCGAGAAACGCCGTCAGCGCCATTCTGTAGAGCAGGGCGGTATAGAGATGGAGAGGACGTTTGCCCGGCGCCACGATCAGACGGTTTGAGTCGATCGGGTTGCCGTGGATGAAGTCATTCCGGGCATGGTTCATTGCTCCACACAGCCAAACCGGAAGGGGTCGGCGGGGTTGGCCCGGCTTGTACTTGTGCGGCTGATAAATCGCGTCGGTATTATCCGACAGATTCCATTTCGTGCTTTCCAGCAGCTTGTAAACCGCATCACAGGTCCCGCTGTCGGTCAGGATCTCAAACGCGCTGACCCAAAGAGCGATGGCTCGGCCAAGGTCATAGATCGTCACTTCGACGTTGCCAGGTAGCATCGCTGCTGAAAGCGCCATATTCAGCGACCGAAACAGGGACGTATCCTTCTTGGACGGATTCGGTGATCCGAACCGCGCTACCCAGCGCTCCAGCAACGGTTTCAAGATGGCCTTATCAACCGATTTCTCGGGTAAGGTCATGTGCGAGAGGCCGGGGTTGGTCTGGCCTTTCATCGCTCTGACCTCATGCCAGCCGGTCTGCGCCATGCTCTGCATGACCAGACCCTCATACTTCGCATCCACGAGCCACGGGTAAAACGAAAACCAGTTGGCGTATTTGATGTTGTGGTTGTTCTCGAACCGCAGGACATACGCCCAGGCATAGGGAATGGTCGCCATCGCCACGGCGTCACGGAATCCCGCCAACGCTTCGACGGTCCGGTACTGCTGAAACTTGTCCGCCCTCACCAAGATCAGGCTAGGGCTAATCTGCTGGCCGAACTCGGACGTGAATCGATTTAGGTACATCGAGAACCGCTTATGGCGTTTGGCAAGCGCCTGCGCCCGTGCGTCATGGGCAGAAACCATTGCAACGCCATCTATCTCAACGGGCTCCTCGATCGTGATGTTCGGTAGCGTGAACATCTGTATCCATTCGTCGGGCGGCTTTTCGCGATATGAGATCATGCCTGAGGTTGAAATCCGATATCATACTACCTTTCCGAGCTGGCCAAGCCAACGCCCACCACAATCGGCGACTCAGGTGAGCATCCTCAAAGCCAACCAGAAACCTTCAATTCAACACCACGAGGACTCGCCAAGCGCAGAAAACCCCGTGCTTCCTGCTGCAAATAGGCAAAAGGACCCCCCTCGCTTTTTTGGCGCTCAAAAAATCGGCGAAAAATCGAGGCGAAATTTGTCAGCGGTGTCAGTGGGATCTGAAATCGAGTCGTTCTCAAAACGAAATCGAGTCGTTCTTAAACCGCAAATCGAGTCGTTTTCAAAGTGTCCGCACAACATCATTGATCTCATTGGTGGGCCCGGCAGGACTCGAACCTGCAACCAGACCGTTATGAGCGGCCGGCTCTAACCATTGAGCTACAGGCCCCGCCGCCTTGCGGGCCGCGGGGGGCGGCCGGCAACGGTGCGGGCTCCGTTTACAGGGTGCGTGGGGTTTCGGCAATGCCGCCCCGGAACCCTCGTGCCGCACGTGGCCGCATCGGCCTCCCGAGCCGCCACGGCCCTCAATCCACCGAGACGCCGGCGAACTCGACGACTTTGCGCCATTTCTCGGTCTCGTCGGCGACGAGCTTGCCGAATTCGGCCGGGGTCATCGGCTTCGGGATGCCGCCGACCTCGGCGAGGCGGGCCACCAGCTTGGGGTCCTTCAAGGCCTCGCCGACCGCCTTGTTGAGGGTCTCGATGACTTCCGGCGGCGTGCCCTTCGGCGCCGAGATGCCGTAGAACCCGACCGACTCGAAGCCCGGCACGGTCTCGGCGATCGCGGGCACATCGGGCACACCAGGCCAGCGCTGCGGCGAGGTCACGCCGAGCGCGCGAACGCTGCCGCCGCGCGATTGCTCCAGCGCCGACGGCAGATTATCGAAGATCAATTGCACCTTGTTGGAGATGATGTCGGGGAAGGCGATCGCCGATCCCCGATACGGCACGTGCTGCATGTCGCACTTGGTCATCGCCTTGAACAACTCAGCCGACATGTGCACCGAGGTGCCGTTGCCTGACGAGGCGTAGGCGATCTTGCCCGGATTGGCCTTGCAGTAGTCGATGAACTCCTGAACCGTCTTCACCGGCATCGCATTCGAGACCACCAGCATGTTGGTGAGTTGCATGATGCTGGCGACCGGCGTCGTGTCGCGCAGGAAGTCGTAGGGCAGCTTCTTGTAGAGCGAGGTCGAAATCGCGTTGTTGGGTGCGACGAACAGCAGCGTGTAACCGTCCGCCGCCGAGTTGATCGCGGCGGCAGCGGCAATATTGCCGCCGGAGCCGGCACGATTCTCGACCACGAATTGCTGGCCGAGACGATCCGACAGCCACTGGCTCATGATGCGCGCGACGATGTCGACCGGGCCGCCGGCGGCAAAGCCGATCAGCCAGCGCACCGGACGGTTCGGATAGTCGGATGCGGATGAGGGGCTGAGCGAAGCAAGACAGCAGGCCAAACCAAGCAGAGCAGCACGTGCGAAGCGGATCATCGTATCTCCCGTCATTTTCTTGTGACTGTTGCCGTCATGGTTTCACAAAACGCTGGTTTTGCCTACGACCCCGCCCGTGCGACGATAGTCTGGCTCATCTGGAATGCTTGAGGCTCGGGATGAAATTCGCTGTTATGATTTGCGCCGGCGCGCTGCTGTTCGCGGGCGGTGCGGCGGCGCAAGAGGGGAGCAAGACCATTTCCAAAACCACGATCAGTTTCGCCACGGCGACGCCGGGCGGCGGCTTTCCGCTCTATGGCAATGCACTTGCCGAGGTCATGAACGCAGCCGATCCGACGCTGTCGATCGAGCCGCGCAACACCAAGGGCTCCAACGAGAACATCCCGTTGCTCGAGGCCGGCAGTGTCGATATCGCAACCGTTGCGGGTGAACCGTCCTACGAGGCCTTCATGGGCATCGGCCGGCCGCCGGCCAGGCTGAAGATCCTCACCGCAATGTATTCGAGCCCCGGCATGTTCGTGGTTCGCGCCGACAGCCCCTACAAGACGATCCAGGATCTGGTCGGCCAGCCGGTCGCCTTCGGCGCCAAGGGCTCCGGCCTGCCGATCCTGTCGCGCTACATCCTCGACGGCATCGGGCTGAAGCAGGACGAGGACTTCAAGTCGATCTATCTCGATCGAGCCGGCGACGGGCCGGCGATGGTCGAGGACGGACGCGCTGCGGCGCTGTGGGGCGCCGGCATCGGCTGGCCGGGCTTCACCAAGATGGCCGAGAGCGCGACCGGTGCGCGCTTCATCGCGCCGACTGCGGACGAGATCGCGCGCATCCGCGCCAAGCACACTTTCCTGAAGCCGCTTATGATTCCGGCCGGCAGCTATCCTAAGCAGACTGCCGCAATTTCTTCGGTCGGCTCCTGGAGCTACATCCTGGTGCGCGACACCTTGCCCGATGATGTCGCCTATCGGCTGGCGAAGACGCTGCATGGCGTCGAGGCTGTTTTCTGCACCAAGCTCGCCCAGGCTTGCGAGACCACAGCGGCGAACACCGTCGCCGCCGCGCCTGATATCAACCTGATCCACCCGGGCGTGCTTCGATATTTCCGCGAGATCGGGGTGGCCAAGTAGAATTGCGAATAGTGCGGGACGAGTGGCGAACGACAACATCTGTTCGCTACTCGCCGCCACGCTACGCGGTCATTTCTTCACCATCGGGCAGGCCGGGTCCGGCGGGCCGAACGCGTCCTCGCCCGAGATCTTCGCCAGGATCTTGTAATAGTCCCACGGATATTTCGATTCGGCCGGGGTCTTGACCTGGACCAGCCAGAGGTCGTGCACCATCAGATTGTCATCGCGCAGTTTGCCGTTGCGGGCGAAGAAATCCTCGACCGGCTTCTCGCGCATCTTGGCCGCGACCTTGAGCGGATCGTCGGTGCCGGTCTCCTTGATCGCGTTCAGATAGGCGGTCACCGAGGAGTAGACGCCGGCCTGCCACATCGTCGGCATCCGGTTCATCTTGGCGAAATAGCGCTTCGACCATTCCCGGGTCTTGTCGTCCATGTCCCAATAGAACGAGGTGGTCAGCAACAGGCCCTGCGCGGCCGACAGCCCGATCGAGTGGATGTCGGTGATCAAAGCCAGCAACGCTGCCATCTGCTGGCCGCCGGCGAAGACGCCGAACTCGGCCGCGGTCTTGATCTCGTTGGTGTTGTTCGGCGGTCCGCCGGCGATGCCGATGATCTTGGCCTTCGAGGCCTGCGCCTGCAGGATGAAGGACGATAGATCGGGCGTGGCGAACGGCGGCCGAACCGCGCCGAGCACCTTGCCGCCGTTCTTGGTCACGATCGCGGAGGCGTCCTTCTCCAGCGAGTGGCCGAACGCATAGTCGTCGGTGATGAAGAACCAGCTGTCGCCGCCGCGCTTCACCACCTCCTGCGCGGTGCCGACCGCAAGCGCCCTGGTGTCGAACACCCACTGCATCGCATAGGGCGAACAGAACTTGCCATGGAAATCGGTCGCTCCGGTCGAGTGCGTGATGAACAGCTTCTTCTTCTCGTTGGCGATGTTCTGCACCGCGAGCCCGACCGCCGAGACCGGCACGTCGACGATGAGGTCGACCTGATCGACGTCATACCAGCGCCGCGCGATGGTCGCGCCGATATCAGGCTTGAGCTGGTGATCGCCGACGATCACCGAGATGGGCTTGCCGAGCACCTTGCCGCCGAAGTCGTCGACCGCCATCTGCGCGGCGGTGACCGAGCCCTGTCCGGTCGGCGTCGAGGCCGGGCCATTCATGTCGGTCAGCACGCCGATCTTGACGATGTCGTCGGACACCTGTGCCGATACGGCCGAGGAGGCCAGCAGCGCGGCTGCGAGCGTCCCGAACATGGCTAGTCTGGTGGCGATCATTCTGTCTCCCTCCTGAATTGGCGCATTGGCCATTATGGTTGTCCCGGGTCTCTGGAACCCGGTTATATTGGTTTCTTTTGCAACTAGTTTGGGGTCCGCGTCAACGCGCCATCGGTCTAATGGAGGTGCCCCGGCACAGCCCAAGCCGGTTTCTTTCGGGGCCGATTCAGTCCATAGCGGGCCATGGTCACTGCCCAGCGCCTTCCGGCTTCGCTCACCGCGCTCGACGTGGCGCTGGCGGCCGTGCTGCGCGATCTCGTGCCGGTCCAGCCGATCGAATTGCCGCCGGCCGACGCCTTGCGCTGCATCGCAGCCGAGATGCCGGCCTTGCACGCCTACCCGCCGCACGATGTCGCGGTCGGCGACGGTTGGGCGATGCGCGCCAATGACCTGGTCGGCGCCTCCTCCTATGCGCCGTTGGCGGTGACCGAACTCCCGGTCTGGGTGGCAGCCGGCGCTGCGCTGCCTGACGGCACCGACTGCGTGGTCGATGCGGATGCCGTCGACACATCCGGTCCACTGCCGCAGGTGCTTGCCGAAGCTATCCCGGGGCAGGGCGTCCGGCGTGCCGGCAGCGACGTTGCCGCCGGGCGTGCTGTGATCGCTGCAGGAGAGCCACTGCTGCCGCGCGGTCTGCTGCTCGCGCGGGCGGCTGGGCTGGCGCTGTTGCGCGTGCGCCGGCCGCGGCTTCGCATCGTCAATATCGCCAACGGTGAGCTGACCGCGCAACTGATCGCGGACACTGCGCGCTTGGCCGGCGCCGAGGTCCTCTGCAGTGAGGTGGGACCGGACATAGTAACGATTGCGAACGCGCTCGATACCGGTGGCTGCGATCTCATTGTCACGATCGGTGGCACCGGAGTCGGTCGCACCGATGCGGCGATTAATGCACTGGCGACGCGTGGCACGCTGATCGCGCATGGCATTGCCCTGCAACCGGGGCGCACCGCGGCGGTCGGCCGGATCGATGCAATGCCGGTCGTCGCCCTGCCGGGTGCGCCTGATCAGGCGTTCGCGCTGTGGTGGGCGATTGCGCTTCCCCTGCTTGATCGTCTGTCGGGCCGACGCCCGCGCACGACGCTGGCGCTGACGCTGGAACGCAAGATCGCCTCCGGCGTCGGTATTGCGGAGGTGGTGCTGCTGACGCGTCAGCAGGGCTACTGGGCCGTGCTTGCGATCGGAGACCTGTCGCTCGATGCCATTGCGCGCGCCGAAGGCCTGCTGATCGTGCCTGGCGCCGCGGAAGGCTTCGCTGCGGGCACACTTGTCGATGCCTATATGTTGCGGGAGTGAGTTCCCGAGATGAGCCAACCATTCACGCCGAAACCCAATCCGTCCGTTGAGCAGGACCAATTCCTGACCATCCTGTCGCGCGAGGAAGCGATCGCGCGCTTCGAGGCGGCGCTGTTCCCGCGACAATTGCCGTCCGAGACGCGGTTGCTCGCCGACGCGCTCGGCCGTGCGCTGGCGGAGGACGTGGTGGCGCCGATCGACGTGCCGCCGTTCGATCGCTCCAATGTCGACGGCTTTGCCGTGCGCTCGGCCGATGTTGCGCACGCCGGCGAAGCCGCGCCGGTGCAGCTCGCGCTGAACGGCGAGACCATTTCGTGCGGCACCGCGCCGACCCTGCCGGTGCTGCCGGGCATCGCGACCGCGATTGCAACCGGCGGTCCGGTGCCGCGCGGCGCGGACGCGATCGTGATGGTCGAGCACACCCAGCCTGTCGGCCATGATGCGATCGAGGTCCGCCGCGCGGCGTCGCCCGGGCAGTTCGTGTCTTACGCCGGCTCCGACATCGCGCGCGGCGAGGCGCTGCTGCGCGCGGGAGCGATCGTCGGCTCTCGCGAGATCGGCATGCTCGCGGCCTGCGGCATTGCCGAGGTTCTGGTGACGCGCCGTCCGCGCGTTGCGATCGTCTCGACCGGCGACGAGCTGGTACAACCGGGTGAAAAGCTGCGGCCGGCCGCGATCTATGACACCAATGGCGCGATCGTCACCGCGGCGATTGCCGAGAACGGCGGCGACGCGGCGTTCCTTGGCGCGATCGCCGACAATGAGGCCATGCTCGAAGCCGCGATGCGCAAGGCGCTGGCGGACAGCGACATGCTGGTGCTGTCGGGCGGCACTTCCAAGGGCGCGGGCGATGTCTCGCATCGGATCATCGCCCGGCTTGGCAAGCCCGGCATCATCGCGCATGGCGTGGCGCTGAAGCCGGGCAAGCCGCTGTGCCTTGCGGTCTGTGACGGCAAGCCGGTGGTCATCCTGCCGGGCTTTCCGACCTCGGCGATGTTCACCTTCCACGATATGATCGTGCCGGTGCTGCGGCGGATGGCCGGCCTGCCGCCGCGCTCGGATGCCAAGGTGGCGGCGAAGGTGCCGGTGCGTATCGCCTCCGAGCTCGGCCGCACCGAATTCGTGATGGTGTCGCTGGTCGAAGGTGCCGACGGCCTGATCGCTTATCCCAGCGGCAAGGGCTCGGGCGCGATCACGTCGTTCGCGCAAGCCGACGGCTTCCTGAAGATCGAGGCACTTGCCGACCAGCTGCCGGCCGGCAGCGACGCCGAGGTGACGCTGTTCACGCCGCATGTGCGGGTGCCCGATCTGGTCATCGTCGGCAGCCATTGCACCGGGCTCGATCTCGTCACCGCGCCGCTGGCGCATGCCGGCCTTGTGGTGCGGTCGATCGCGGTCGGCAGCCTCGGCGGGCTCGCGGCTGCCAAGCGCGGTGAATGCGATCTCGCCCCGATCCATCTGTTCGACGACAAGACCGGGACCTACAACGCGCCGTATCTGGCCGACGGCCTCGAGCTGGTGCCGGGCTGGCGGCGCATGCAGGGCATCGTGTTCCGCAAGGACGATGCGCGCTTTGTCGGCTTGAGCGCGGAGGAGGCGGTGCGCGCCGCGCTCGCCGATCCCGCATGCATCATGGTCAACCGCAACCAGGGCGCCGGCACTCGCATCCTGATCGATCGCCTGCTGGGCGGCCACCGGCCCGACGGCTACTGGAATCAGCCGCGCTCGCATAATGCGGTCGCGGCAGCGGTGGCGCAGCATCGCGCCGACTGGGGCATGACCATCGCGCCGGTCGCCCTTGCGTCCGGGCTCGGCTTCATTCCGCTTGCCGAAGAGCACTACGACTTCGCGCTGGTGACGGCACGCAAGCAGCGGCCCGCGGTGCAGGCTTTTCTCGACGCGCTGGCATCGGGGGAGGGGCGGGCTGCGTTGACTGCGGCGGGGTTCAGGCCGGCGTAGCCGAGTATGCGGCCGCGCAGCCACACCAATCACAACTGTCGTCCCGGCGATGGCCGGGACCCATAATCACCAATGCTTATTGTTGCGCGACGCTATGGCCACAGCCTTCTTCAACAACACAACCCTGTGGTTATGGGTCACGGCCTTCGCCGGGACGGCACTGAGTCAGCTGCACCGCTTGCGAGTCGCACTCACGCATTCTCGCGATATGATGGCCTGAGCTTTGCGTTCGCGCGGATTGACGGGTTTTTCCGAGTTGCCCGTCGGGCTATCTTGCCGCGTGTCTCGGTGCGGTTGCGGATACTGCTCAGTGCCGCATGGCCGTCTCGACGAACTCCAGCACGGAGCGCGGGACCTCATCGTATTCGACGAAACGGCGCCGAAGCTCGTCGGCAATATCGGTCGTCACGTCGCGGGACCATCCTTCAGCGGTATTGAAGGCCACGATGCGCACCGGATGGCTGTAATGGTCATCCAGGAGACGGCGGATCAGCGTTTTTCGGTCTGCACCTTCTTCGTCGGTTTCGCACCAGGCACGGCCAAGCCGGCCGAAATCGTTCAGCACCACATAGGTGTCGTGGTCGATTTGATGCGGTACGATCGAAGGCGAGCGAGACATACGTGGTACTCCCACAATGCATGTTATCGTGTTCCGGTCGTCCCGCGCATTGGAAACTTGGAGGTATATCCGTTGGATAGTCAGATGACGCGTGACATACGATGAAGCGTGCAACGGTTCCTCCTGGAGGGGCGCCGGGCAACGGCACCGGCTTCCAGCGGGTTGCGATGTTTCCGCCCGGCGAGGCTGGCATGACATTGCGTCAAGCCTGATATAAGCAGCGTTGGACGCTATATGCCTTCGGAGACGCGTATGAAAGTGATTGGCCTCGCGGGATGGAGCGGTGCCGGGAAGACCACCCTGCTGTCGCGGGTGATCCCCTATCTGCTGGGCCGTGGCCTGCGCGTCTCCGTGATCAAGCACGCGCACCACGAATTCGATGTCGACGTGCCCGGCAAGGATTCCTGGGTGCACCGGCAGTCCGGCGCGACCGAGGTGCTGGTGTCCTCGACACGACGCTGGGCGCTGATGCACGAGCTGCGCGGCGCCGACGAGCCGCGGCTGCCGGAGCTGCTTGCCAAGATGGCGCCGGTCGATCTTGTCGTGGTCGAGGGGTTCAAGCGCGAGCCGGTCAACAAGATCGAGGTGTATCGCGCCGCCAACGGCAAGCCGCTGCTGTTTCCCGATGACCCACGCGTGGTCGGGATCGCGAGCGACGTCGCGATTGAAACCACGCTGCCGATCGCGCATCTCGACGACATCGAGGACGTTGCCGAATTGATGCTGCGTTCCGCGAGTCCCGTCGACGATGTGCTCGCTTCGGCTCCGGCCGATATCTGAACAGGGCGAGGAAGCGCCGGCGTTGACGATGCAGGGCAGCTTCGCCAAGGTCCAATCATGACAACGACAAAGCTTGATCTCACCGGCCTGAAATGTCCGCTGCCTGCGCTGAAGACGCGCAAGGCCCTCAGGAGCGTGACGGCAGGAGATTTCCTCGAGGTGCACTGCACCGATCCGCTTTCGGTGATCGATATCCCGGCGCTGATCCAGGAGACCGGCGACAAGGTTGAGATCACCGAACGAAGCGACGTTCGGATCGTTTTCCTGATCGAGAAGACGAATGGAATGATAGATAAATCAAATGCTGCAGCGCCGCGCACGCGCTAGAGACAGCCTGATATCTACCTTTTGCCTATCGACACCTATTTCCCCTTCTGCGCGAATTGATAAGCTCCACCGGCTTGTGCAGGTGGAGCTGTGCCCGGATGTGGGCACGTGGACGGACAAAAACCGGCCCGCGCCCGGATCGGGTTGCACGGCTCGGCATATCCGTTCGCGTTGGGGGTTAACATTTCCAGAGTGCGCGTGGTTGGTCCCGGCGCACCGAGGGAATGTGCGGAGTAGCCGGGCTGGCGGTTGCCGCAACGTGCTGAGACGGGATCGAAGACGCAGATGCGCCTGACCCAATGGCGGCTGCAGGGGAGGTTTCAATGACGACGATGAGCAGCGCCGGCCGCGTATCGACTGCAGGCGCAGGTTTCCTCGACAAGGAACACACGATCGCGACCGCCGGCTTCAACCGTTGGCTGGTGCCGCCGGCGGCGCTGTGCATCCATCTGTGCATCGGCATGGCCTACGGCTTCTCGGTGTTCTGGCTGCCGCTGTCGCGCGCGATCGGGCTGACCGCGCCCAAGGCCTGCCCCGACATTTCGCTCGCCCAGGAATTGTTCACGACGAGCTGCGACTGGAAGGTCGCGAGCCTCGGCTGGATGTACACGTTGTTTTTCGTGCTGCTCGGCGTCTCGGCTGCGATCTGGGGCGGCTGGCTCGAGAAGGTCGGTCCGCGCAAGGCGGGTTTCGTCGCGGCGCTGTGCTGGGCCGGCGGTCTCGTGATCGGCGCGCTGGGCGTCTACACGCACCAGCTCTGGCTGATGTGGCTCGGCTCCGGCGTGATCGGCGGCGTCGGCCTAGGCCTCGGTTACATCTCGCCGGTGTCGACGCTGGTGAAATGGTTTCCCGACCGCCGCGGCATGGCGACCGGCATGGCGATCATGGGCTTTGGTGGCGGCGCGATGATCGGTGCGCCGCTCGCGGACAGGCTGATGAACTATTTCAAGACGCCGACCTCGGTGGGCGT
>NZ_VKHP01000247.1 GCF_010811875.1 Bradyrhizobium uaiense | reverse complement strand
TGCGCACGCTGAAATATTGTGGGTCCGGCGGAGCGCCGCTGCCGCTCGAGGTGGCGCAGCAGTTCGCGTCGATCACCGGCTGCAATCTGAGCGAAGGCTGGGGCATGACCGAGACCTCGCCGAGCGGCACCTTCACGCCGGCGCAGACTGGATCGATGCGCAAGGCCGGCTCCTGCGGCATGCCGATGCCCGGCATCGTCATCAAGTTCCTCGATGTCGACAACGGCAGCACGTACGTCCCGCTCGGCGAACGCGGCGAAATCTGCATCAGGGGCCCGAACGTCATGAAGGGCTACTGGAACAACCCGGACGCCACCGCCGAGGTCACGACGGCGGACGGATTCCTGCGCACCGGCGATGTCGGCTACATGGATGAGGACGGCTTCATCTTCATCGTCGACCGCACCAAGGACATGCTCCTGTGCAGCGGATACAACGTGTATCCGCGCGTCCTCGAAGAGGCGATCTACAAATATCCGGCGGTCGAAGAGGTCGCCGTCATCGGCATTCGCGACGAGTATCGCGGCCAGTCGCCCAAGGCCTTCGTCAAGCTGAAGGCTGACGCCAAGCCGTTCAAGCTCGAGGAGCTTCAGGCCTTCCTCAAGGATAAGCTCGGCAAGCACGAGATGGTGCAGGCGCTCGAGATCCGCGCTGAACTGCCGAAGACCGCGGTCGGCAAGCTCTCGAAGAAGGAATTGTACGACGAGGAGGAGCGCAGGGCCCGGGCGTCGGCTTGAAGACGCCTGCGTGATCCGGCGCGGCCGCGGCCGCGAGGTTCAGGCCCTGACAGCAATGCAAAGACCGTGGTGCGCGAGGTATCGGCACGCGGTCATCGGATACGGCCATCGCCGTCACACCGCTACGGGAGGAGAGAATGGACCAACTCAGCAGCATGGATGCATCGTTCCTGCATCTCGAAACGCCGGAAACGCCGATGCACGTCGGCAGTCTGATGATCTTCGATCTCCCCGAGGGCTACCAGCGCGACTACTACGAGGACGTCAAGGAGATGCTCGGCAAGCGCCTCCATCTCTCGGCATTGCTGAACCGCAAGCTGGCGCAGATGCCATTCCAGCTCGCCGAGCCGGTCTGGATCGAGGACGACGACATCGAGCTCGACTATCACGTGCGGACCGTCACCTTGCGGCGGCCGGGCACCATGGCGCAGCTCGAGCAACTCGTTGCACGATTGCACGCCTCGCTGCTCGACCGCAGTCGCCCGCTGTGGGAGATGTATGTCATCGACGGCCTCGAGAACGGCCAGGTCGCGTTCTATACCAAGGCGCATCACAGCGGTGTCGACGGCAAGGCCGGCGTCGAACTCGCCAAGGTGCTCTACGATATCTCGCCCAAGATGCGCGAGGTACCGCCGCCGCGGCGCAAGCGCGCCTCGAGCGGAGAATACCAGCTCGGCGTGACCGAGCTCTTGCAGGCGGCCGCCAACAATGCGGCTCAGCAATATCGCAAGCTCGCAGAACTCCTGCCGACAGCCGCCAAGGCACTCGGCACGGCTGCGAGCGTGATGGCCACCCAGCGGTCGCAGAAAGGGGAGCGTTCGCTCAGCCTTGGGTTGGCGCCGAAGACGGTGTTCAACGACTCCATCACCAATCAACGCTCCTACAGCACGATGTCGTTGCCGCTCGCGGACATCAAGGTGCTGGGCAAACGTGTCGGCGGCACGGTCAACACCATCGTCATGGCGATGTGCAGCATCGCACTGCAACGCTTCCTCACCGAGCGCGGGCTGTTACCCAAGGAATCCTTGATCGCGATGGTGCCGGTCAGCCTCCGTGCGGAAGGCGACAAGGCGATGAACAACCAGGTTTCGGCGGTCCGCGTCGACCTGGCGACCGACATCGATGACCTGCCGACCCGTTTCAAGGCGATCCACGCGTCATCCGAGGCGGCCAAGGCGGTCGTGCGCGAACTGAAGCCGGTGCTCGGCGTCGACGTGCCGATCACGGGTTCGCCGTGGCTGATGACCGGGCTCGCCTCGCTGCTCGGCCGCTCCAACCTGGCGAGCCGCATGCCGGCAGCGGGCAATGTGCTGATCTCCAACGTGCCGGGGCCGGGGCAGCATCTCTACATGGCTGGCGCACGGATGGTGCACTATTTCCCGGTGTCGATCCCCTATCACGGCAGCGCGTTGAACATCACGGTGCACAGTTATGCGGGCTTGCTGGAATTTGGCTTGACCGCGTGCCGACGGGTGCTGTCGCAGGACGAGTCCTACGAGATGATCGAGCACCTGCGGGCAGCGCTGCGCGAGATCGAGGCCCTGCCGCCGGCCGAGATCGTCGAGCTCACGGCGCAGACCGCGGCTCAATCGAAGGCGCCGGCTTCGGCCGCGGCGTCGGTGACGGTCATCCAGACCGACGAGGTGCCGCCGGCCGCCGCAAACGACAAGGCAAGCCGGGCCGGCTAGGCCGGCCGTTCAATCGATCATAGCGCCGGAGCCGGGAACGCCGCCGCGTCGCCCGCTCGCCCTTGGAATCAAAAGAACATTTGGAGGAAACCGGAATGCACCCGCCCGCCGCAAACAAGGCATCTCTGTCGGTCCTGGAAAGCCCGGCGCACAAATCCCTGTTCTCGAAGATCGATTGGCGCCTGATTCCGCTTCTGCTGATCGCCTACATGATCGCCTATCTCGACCGTATCAATATCGGTTATGCGCAGCTGCAGATGAAGCAAACGCTGCCGTTCGACGAGGCGGTGTACGGCCTCGGTGCCGGAATTTTCTTTATCGGCTACTTCCTCTTCGAAGTCCCGAGCAACCTGTTGCTGGAGAGGATCGGCGCACGCAAGACGCTGCTGCGCATCATGGTGCTGTGGGGACTTGCGGCGACCGCCATGATGTTCGTCTCGACGCCGTTCCAGTTCTATTTGGTGCGATTCCTGCTCGGTGTGTTCGAGGCCGGCTTCTTTCCCGGCGTGATTCTCTACTTCACCTATTGGTATCCATCGGCGCGGCGCGGGCAGGTGATCGCCGTCTTCATGTCGGCAACAACGATCGTTTCCGTGATCGCGGGTCCGCTGTGCGGCTCAATCCTGAAGTATTTCGACGGTGCCGCCGGCCTTCATGGCTGGCAGTGGCTGTTTCTCGTACAGGGATTGCCGGCGCTGATCCTTGGTATCCTGGTTTACGCCCTGCTCGAGGACAAGCCCGACCAGGCCGCCTGGCTTTCGACGGACGAGAAGGCGCTGCTTGAAGAGACCTTCCAGCACGATGAGAAGGATATCCAGAGCGAACCTTCGGGAACGTTCGGGCAGATGCTGAAGGACCCCAAGGTCTATGTGCTGTCGTTCGTCTATCTGCTCCTGCTCGGCGCGACCTACACAATGGTGTTCTGGTTGCCGACCCTAATCCAGAGCTGGGGCGTCAAGGACCTGTTTCTTGTCGGCGTCTATGCGGCGATCCCGAATGCCGCCGGCGTGATTGGCATGATCCTGATCGGCCGTCACTCCGACAAGTGGCACGAGCGCCGCTGGCACTATACCGCCTGCGTTGCGATCGCTGCCTCCGGCCTGTTCATCACCACGTTGCTGCAGGGCAATCTCGTCGGATCGATCCTTGCTTTGTCCTTTGCGGTGATTGGAATTGCGTCTGCGACGCCGCTGTTCTTCGCACTGACCAGCGAATATCTCTCCACCGGCGCCGCCGCCGGCGGGCTTGCGCTGATCAGCAGCCTTGGCAACCTCGGTCCGGCCATCAGCCCCTCGATCAACGGCATGATCGTACGAAGCACCGGCGACAACATCTACAGCATGTATTTCGTGATGGCGCTCTATGTGCTGTCGGGATTGCTGCTGCTGCTCTCGATGCGGCCTGCCCCGGCCGCGCGCCTGGCGATGGCGTGAGGACGTTTCGAGCGATCCGGCCCCGGGCGGGGATCCGGATCGCTCGAAGCTCCGCGGGAATGCCGTTGGTGATCAAGCGAGTATCGGGACAAATACGATGAGGATCGTTCTGCTGGGGCCGCCCGGCGCGGGCAAGGGCACGCAGGCGAAACGCCTGGTCGAGGAATACGGCATACCGCACCTCTCGACCGGCGACATGCTGCGTGCCGCGGTCGACGCCGACACCGGCATCGGACGGAAGGTCAAGGATATCATGATGAATGGTGGACTTGTTCCGGATCAGCTCGTGATCGCCACGGTGATCGAGCGCATCTCGCAAGCAGATGCCGGGCGTGGCTTTGTCCTCGACGGCTTCCCGCGGACGATGGCTCAGGCGGTCAGCTTCGACAAGCTGCTCGATGCCGAAGGTCTTGCGATCGACCATGTCGTAGAGCTCAAGGCCGACGAAACGGTGTTGCTGAACCGGATCGAGGCGCGGGCCCAGGAAGCGCGAGAGCAGGGCGGCGCGGTGCGCGCCGACGACAATCACGAAACGCTCAAGATACGTATCGACGCCTATAACGAGCAAACGGCGCCGCTGGTCGACTACTATCGATCGCGGAATATCCTCCGGACGGTGGACGGATTGCAACCGGTCGAAGCCGTCGCCTGTGACGTCGTCAGCGCAATCGGCCAAGGCGATCGGTGATGTGATGTCGGCTGCGCGAAGTCTCGACCCGCGATCCGAACCGTCCAGCCATCCCGACCGGATCGATGTGCTAGAGCCCTTGCGCAGGTCGTTGGGCGACGTGAGGGAAACGGCCGATCAATTCGCGCAAGCCCAGGCGCTGCTGCGGGCGATCGACCAGTTTTCCCGTACCTATGCCGAGGAGCGGGAAGGCGCCGCCGCCTATCTGCCGCATCGCGATGACCGTCGTCTGGCGCGCGCGCGGCTGCTTGCCCGTGTCGTCCGCGGATTGCGAAAAACTGTTCTGACAGCGAAGGGAGGGCCTTGATGTCGGTCAGCGGAAATGAGGGGCAGTGCGCGCTGGTGACCGGCGCGTCGGGAGGCATCGGGCTCGAGCTCGCACGCGTGCTCGCGGCGAACCGGTTCAGCCTCGTGCTGCTGGCGCGTAGCCGTGACAAGCTGCAGGATCTCGCTCGCGAGCTTAAGGCCAATCATGACACCAAGGTGACCATCGTTGCCGCCGACCTGAGCGAACCGGGGGCACCGCAGGCGGTATTTGATTCGCTGAAGGACGCCGGCATACGGGTCGATCTGTTGGTGAACAATGCCGGCCTGTTGCTCGAGGGACGCTTCAGCGCAATCGGCCTCGACGAACAGCTGCGGCTGTTGCAAGTCAATGTCGTGGCCATCACGGCGTTGACCCGTCTCTTCCTCGCTCCGATGCTCGAGCGCAACAACGGACGGATCCTGAACGTTGCGTCCGTCGCGGCGTTCATGCCGGTGCCGAACCTGGCGGTCTATGCCGCGTCAAAGGCCTATGTGCTGTCGTTCGGCGAGGCATTGTCGCAGGAATTGAGCGGCAGCAAGATCACCCTGACGACGTTGTGTCCGGGCGTTACGGACACCGGAATGGTCCACGGCACCAATCTCGGCAACATGCCGAGCATGATGATCATGGACGCGAAGACCGTCGCGCAGGAGGGCTATCGCGCCTGCATGGCAGGGAAGCCGGTGCAGGTCGCAGGACTGGCCAATGAGCTGGCGGTCCAATGGATCAAGTATCAGCCGAGTTGGCTGTTGCGGGCGATCGGCGGCGTGTTCGGAAGGACCCCGCCGCCGGCGTAACGGGCGCGTGTTTGCCAGGCGATGCGCAGTGTCAGGGGCTGTTCTCGACCACCACAACGGATGCTGATCATGGGACGTGACACCGTCGAACCACCCTCGCTCGCCCTGCTTGCCGCGGAAGGGCGCGGATTTCTCGACATCCCGGCCCTTCTTGCCGTGGCAGCGCCGCTTCTGGCGACCGCGCCGCGGGGACAGCGGCATCCCGTCATGGTTTTGCCCGGGTTGGGCGCCGATGACCGATCGACGCTGGCGATCCGCTCATTCCTCGAATTTCTCGGTTACGAGGTCCATGGATGGGGCCGTGGCCGCAATGTAGGTGCACCGGACGCGGACCTTGCCGCGGTGGCGGCGCGAGTCATCGAGCTCGAACAGCGCGCCGGCTCGAAGGTCAGCCTGGTCGGCTGGAGTCGCGGAGGCATCATTGCACGCGAAGTCGCGCGGCAAATCCCGGCGTCGGTGCGGATGGTCATCACGCTCGGCAGTCCATTCGCCGCGCCGGGAGCGAGCAATGTCCGCGCGATCTGGCGGCTTCTGACCGGCCGCAAATACGAGCCGCCGACAGCCGAGCGGATCAGTCGCCTCGCGCAACCGATTCCGGTGCCGTCAACATCGATCTATACCCGCGCCGATGGCGTGGTGGCGTGGCGCGCGTGCCTGGAGCAGCAAGGAGAAGGACGCGAGAACGTCGAGGTGAGCACGACGCATATCGGGCTCGGCTTCCATGCGCCGGCGTTGTGGGTGATTGCCGACCGCCTTGCCCAGCCGCCCGGCACCTGGAAAGCGTTTCGTCCGCCTCCGCAGGTCGCGATCTGGTTTCCCGCAACGACGCATCGCAACTAGATTTGTGAGAGCGCAGCTTGCGTAGCTTATCGCGCACCGCTTGAAGTCGCGCGCATTTCGCCGACCATCATCCGCAGCAGCTCCATTGCGGCAGGCGGCAACGTACGTCCCTGACGCGAGACGACGTGGGTGCGGCCACGATGCAGCAGAGCATTTCTCATCGGTAACGCCACCACCTTGCCGGCATCAGCCTCGGTCATCGCAAGGCGCGACACCAGCGCATAGCCGAGGCCGGCGGTGACGTAATGGGCAAGCGCATCGAACGAGGCCGTCGTGAAAGCGAAATCGAGACGGACGCCTTCGCTGATCTCGGCTGCCTGGACATGCTGGCGCAGACCGTAGTTCGGATGCATCGCGGCTCCCGGATATGGCGCCAGGTCGGCAAGCCTGAGCGGCCGGCCGAGCTGGATCAGTGGATGTCCACGCGGCACCATGGCCTTGATTGGATGCGGCTGCGAATGATGCGAGCGCAGCCTATCGTCCCGGGGCGGGTTGAACAGGACGCCGATATGGGCACGTTCGCCCACGACCTGTTGGACGATCTCATCGGTGCTTCCGATGTCGAGGCTGATTGTGATCTTCGGGCGGGTTTTCATGAAGCGGCACAGGCTGGTCTTGGCCAGCCAGTCGACATAACCTTCGCCCGTGACGAGGTCGATATGACCCGACTCGACCTTGCGGATGCTGTCCATCTGCGCGAGCAGCACCTGCCGCTCGCTCTGCTGGCGGTGCACGTAGGCGGCCAGCAGTTGGCCCGCGTCGGTCGGCGAAACGCCGCGGCCGCGCCTTTCGAGCAGGGGCGCGCCATATTCCTGCTCGAGCAGGCCAAGCGCCCGGCTGACCGCCGAGGCATCCATGCCGAGTGCGCCGGCGGCGCCGCGCACGGAGCCGCTATTGAGCACCTCCATGAAATAGCGCAGTCGACGCGGCTCCAGCTTGGTGTTCATCGGCCTAGCCCCAGTCATTGCAAGCAGCGCAACGAATATTCAATTGTGCGGCTATTTATGCAAGGACGTCGTGGTGGCGCCGCATCGAACGAGGCGGCGCCGGCGGCTTCATGGAGTGTGTGGATCCGGAGGCCGCACGCCGAGAAGCAAAGGTGCAGCTCGGTCGGGGCGCAGGCGCCCCGTTGAGGATCGCCAAGCCGATTTTAACGACCCGAAGCAACAATGTTCGACCCGTGGCTGCAATGGATTCAGCCGCTCGACATCATTGCATGCACACCCACTGCGTTCGATGCATGTTGAGCGCACGAGCTGCGCCGCGCGTCAGATCGATTGTCACTCCGCGCGTAAACGGGCCGCGGTCGTTGATTACAACGGTCACCGAATTTCCGTTCTCGGGATTCACGAGCGTTACTCGCGAACCGAAGGGCATGGTGCGGTGCGCTGCCGTTAGCCCACTGGCGTCGAATATGTCACCATTGGCCGTGCGCCGCCCCGAAGAATAGAAGCTTGCGACGACGTGCTGTCCCGAACACGGGCTCTGAGGCTTCCGAGTATGGGCAAAGAACCAATCGAAGCCCCTGCCGTGAGCGGGCGCGGATAGTGCGATCAGGCACGACACCACCCCAACGGTGCAAGGAAAACCTATGGATTGCCGGTGGCTCATGTCGTCGCAATCCCTGAGAAGCGCGGTTGAGTAGAAGGTCCCCCGGCTGTGATCATGCATATTGACCGGGGGACCCAGCGCGGTCAGGGATGGGGTACGGAAAGACCGCACGGTGCAATTTGGCGGTGAGGGTGACTTGATCGAAAGTGCCGAAAGTCACGTCACTGACCGGGATTCGTGCAAGCGTTCCGTCGTCCGGCCCTGTCCCGCTCTTCGACGCGAATTCCGCGTTCTCGACAGGGCGAATAAAGCCGGAATCGAACTGGAGTCGAGAGTTCTTATCTTTGGTTTGGTGCCCCTGGCCGGAATCGAACCAGCACTCCTTGCGGAACTCGATTTTGAGTCGAGCGCGTCTACCAGTTCCGCCACAGGGGCATTCGCGATGGTCCTGGCCGGAAAGGCCGGGGTCGCGAAGCGCGGCGGACTATAGCGGGCAGCCCGTCACGGTCAACCCGCGCGGATGTGATTGTCCCGCGCCTCGACAGCGATATTTTGGCGCGATACGACCCGGATTGAGCATGGAGGACAGCCAATGCCCCTCCCGAACGATGCTCGCAGGAGGACCGACGTGACGCTCGCCACCGCCCATCCGTCGGATGTTCCCGCCGCCGGCAATCCTGCATTGACCTCGGCCCTGGCGATTGCCGTGATCGCGGCGGCGACGCTGGCCGGCGCCTGGTTCTTCCAGCTCGTGCTGGAGATCATGCCCTGTCCACTCTGCCTCGAGCAGCGCTATGCCTATTACCTCGCGGTCCCGCTCGGCGCCGTGGTGGCGCTGGCAGCGGCCCGCGGCGCGCCGCGAGCGGTGCTGCTCGCAGGGCTCGCGATCCTCGGCCTCGCCGCGCTCGCCAATGCCGGGCTCGGCACCTACCACGCCGGCGTCGAATGGGGGTTCTGGCCGGGACCAACCGACTGCACCGGCCTGATGGTGGATTTCGGCAAGGCCGGCTCACTGCTGGACCAGCTCGACAAGGTCAAGGTGGTCCGCTGCGACGAGGTGCAGTTTCGCTTCCTCGGCATTTCGCTCGCCGGCTACAACGTGCTGATCTCGCTGCTGATGGCCGCGATTGCCGGTTGGGGCGTGGCGAGGACCGCCAGAGCATAGCGCAAACTCGCTGCTTATCCGTCATCCTGAGGTGCGAGCGGAGCGAGCCTCGAAGGGTGCACGGCCACCAGCCGGGCCGTCGATCCTTCGAGGGCCGCTGAAGAAGCGGCCACCTCAGGATGACGGGATCAGAAGCGCAATCCGGTTGCCCACCCTAATCGTCGACGTCGTCCTGCGGCCGTCCGAACAGATGGATGATGCCCGGCGTCGAGATGGTGACGAACAAAAAGCGCGACAGATGGTGCGCGCCGACGAAGATCGGGTCGATGTGCAACGTCAGCGCCAGCGCCAGCATGGCGTCCATCGCGCCGGGCGCGAAGGCGACCACGACGTCGGCGAGCCGCACATGGGTGGTGAAGCCGATCACCGCGACGAACACCGCCGAGATCAGGATCGCGATCGCAAACGAGCCTAGCCCGGCATTGACGTGGCTGAGCAGGGTCGAGGTCTTCATCCGCGCGAAGCGGGTGCCGATCAGCGCACCGATGCCGACCAGCGCGGCATTGCGGAGCCAGGGCGGCAGGCCGCCATCGACCAGCCCTGAGCCATGCAGCAGGCTGGAGGCGAGCATCGCGCCGAACATCCAGCTTGCAGGGAATTTGATCCAGCGCAGCAGCAGCGAGACGCCGATCGACCCGGCGACCAGGGCTGTGAGGCCGAACGGCGAGGCGACCGTGGTCGGCAATGGCGGCGGCGCCGCATGCGTCACCCCGGTCAGCGCCAGCACCAGCGGCAGCGCCGCGGTCAGGATGATGACGCGCATGGTCTGCACCACGGCGATCGCCGCAACGTCGGCGCCCTTTTCCGCGGCCAGGATCGTGATCTGCGAGAGCGCGCCGGGGCTGCCGGCGAGGAAAGCCGAGGTCTGGTCCCAGCCGTGAACGCGCTGCAGATAGAGGCTCGAGCCGAAGGTCGAGCAGAACGTCGCCAGCGCCAGCAGGCCGATGGTGAGCGGATAGGAGCTCATGTGCTGCAGCAATTGCTGCGACATCAGCGAGCCCAGCGAGATGCCGAGCAGCAGCAGCACCGATTGCGTCAGCACCGGCGGCACCGCGAGCGGCCGTCCTGCCAATGCCGCGATCGCGACCGTGCACATCGCACCCGAGATCAGCCCGCCCGGCAATCCTGCCCATAAAAACAGCAAGCCGCCGCCGGCGCCGATGACGAGAGTCTCGAGCCCGTTCAGAACTTTGCTGCGGTCGGGAATGGCTAACGCCATCGAAGCGCGGATCAGGGTCACGCCGCCTTATGGCAAATTCGCAATCTCGGGACAAATGCGTCCCGCGATTGCAGCATTGCGCGCCTGCTCGCCGGCGCGCAGATTTTCACCCTCCCCGGTGGGGAGGGTGAAGGATGTCAAATTTGTCTACGCGTTACTTCGCGGCCGGCGCAGCGGCAGCGCCGCCCGCCTTCTTGCACTCGGAGCGGAATTTCTTGCGCTCCTTGCCATGCAGGCCCTTGGCATCGGCCTCCTTCGAGCACTCCAGCGACTCGGCGGTGCGCGGCTTGGCTTCCTTCGGTGCCTTGGTCTCGGCCTTCGGAGCGGCCTCCTTGGCGGCGGGCGCGGCGGTTTGTGCGAAGGCTCCGCCCACCATCAGCAGGGAAGCAAGGGCGGTTGCGGTCGCGAGCTTGGAAATCGTCATCATGGGGCACCTCGTGAGGGAAGGAGCCGAAACGTCGCGCGGCGATGCTGAACCGTGGATGAACATACGGTGGTCCTGCCGCCACAATATTTTAGCCCGCGGGCGCGCCCACGCGTTGTCGCAAGTCGGGGTTGCGCTAGGATAATGGTCTTACGCCAATGCCCCCCAAGGGAAACCGAAGGGAAACCGAAGGGAAACCAGGGATGACGGGAGATCACGGATGACCATTCAGACCAGATTGTTGTGTGCGATTGCGGTGTCGGGCTTTGCAGTCTTTGCGGCGAGCGCGCCGGCGCAGGCCCTGACCGCGCAGGAGTGCAGCGCCAAGTACCAGGCGGCCAAGACGGCCGGCACCCTCAACGGCCAGAAGTGGAATGATTTCCGCAAGGCCCAGTGCGGCGCCGATGCGACGCCGGCTGCGGCGCCCGCCGCTCCGCCGCCCGCTGCCGCCGCGCCTGCTCCGGCTGCGCCGAAGGAAGCCAAGCGGGAAGCCGCTCCGGCCGCGGCACCGGCCGCCCCGTCAGGGCCCGCCGTGTTTCCGAACGCGGTCGATCCCAAATACGCCCAGGAGACCCCGGGCAAGCAGCGCTTCAAGACCTGCGACGACCAGTACAAGGCCAACAAGGCCACGGGCGGCAATGGCGGCCTGAAGTGGATCCAGAAGGGCGGCGGCTACTGGAGCGAATGCAACAAGCACCTGAAGGGCGCCTGAGCCCGGCCGAAGCTGAAGTCTGACGAGCGGCCGGCGCAAGCCGGCCGCTTTTCATTGACTCCGTTTCTACTGGCTTTCCACCAGCAGCTTGTCCGCCGATTGCGCCAGCAGTTGCGCGCGCTTGCGCGGACCGCGTTGTGGGAACAGCAGGCTCTGGCCGAAGATGAAGCAGTAGAACAGGAAGGCCTGCGCATCGGCCTCCTCGGTGGATAGCCCGGTGGCGCGATAGAGCTGGCCGACCTGCTTGAGCCGTGCGGCATCGACGCTCGCGGCGGCGGTGGCCGCGGCCTCGTCGGTGCGCGCCCATTGCCGGATCGCGAGCTCGACCGCCATCGCCTCGGTGTTCATGCGCTCCGAATAGAGCGTGATGATCGCCTTCAGCCGCTCGCGCGCGCTTGCGCCGTCGAGCGCGGTCTGCTTCTCGATTGCGGCGATGCGTCCGTCGCGCCAGCGCGTCAGCATGGTCTCGAGCAGCGCGGCGCGATCCCTGAAGCGGCGGTAGAAGCCACCCTTGGTGACGCCGAGATTCTTCGCCAGCACCTCGACCCGCACCCCGTCGACGCCGCTATGCGCGAGCTCGGCAAAGCCGGCCGCGACCCAGACGTCGCCCTTGCTTTCAGTCATGTGATCTCCGCGCGTCTTAGTGCGCGATCAGAGTCATCGCTCACTAATCTCTTGTTTGAGCATGATCTTTTCGGAAAACCACTTCGCACTTTTCCGGATCATGCTTTGATACGGTACCGTATTGCTAGCCCGCTTCGTCCTTGATACGCTACCGTATCAACAATCGAAGGGAGGGGTACCATGGAGGGCGAGGCGACCTATCGCGGCACGGTCTATCCTTGGCACTGCGACCACATCGGCCACATGAACGTCATGTGGTACGTCGGCAAGTTCGACGAGGCGAACTGGAACATGTTTGCGCGGCTCGGCCTGACGCCGAGCTATCTGCGCGAGTCCGGCCGTGGCATGGCCGCCGTGCAGCAGAACATCTCCTACAAGCGCGAACTGCTCGCCGGCGACCTCGTCGAGGTCAAGAGCCGGCTGGTCGAGTTCCGCGACAAGTCGGTCCGCATCCTGCACGAAATGCGCAATGCGGAGGCCGGCGAGATCGCCGCGACCTGCGAGATCACGGCGGTCCATATCGATCGTGCCGCGCGCAAGGCGGCGCCCTTTGCGCCGGCGATCCGCTACGCGGCGATGCCGCATCTCGTGCCGTCCGAACCCGTGAGTGCGTGACCGCCATGCCCCGTTTCGAGCCGAAGAATCCCGACTATCGCGCGGTGGCAGCCAATACGTTCGCGCGCCAGCGTGCGATGCAGACGCTCGGCATCTCGATCGCGCGCATCGAGCCGGGCGAGGTCGATCTCGCGATGCCCTATGCACCGGAGTTCTGCCAGCAGAACGGCTTCGTGCATGCCGGAATCATCACCGCGGGTCTCGACAATGCCTGCGGGATTGCCGCCTTCACGCTGATGCCTGATGGCTCCGACATCCTCACCGTGGAGTTCAAGACCAATCTCCTCGCGCCGGCGCGCGGCGAGCGCTTCGTGTTCCGCGGCGTCGTGGTCAAGCCGGGCCGCACGCTGACGGTCTGCGACGGCCGCGCCTATGCCGTGCAGGACGGCATTGAAACGCTGGTGGCCACCATGAGCGGGACGTTGATGGCGCTGCAGCGGCGGGAGTAGTAGTCGCGACGAACAATCTATCTCCGTCACCCCCGCGCAAAGGCTTCGCCTTTGTCGCTGGAGGAGCCGCGAAGCGGCGTCTCGAAGGGTCGACGGCCCCACACTCTCGGCAAGCGGAGATGCAACGCGCGGAAGCATCGGGGCCGTGCATCCTTCG
>NZ_VKHP01000246.1 GCF_010811875.1 Bradyrhizobium uaiense | reverse complement strand
GATCAAGCAGTCGGCGGCGAGCCCGAAGCTATTGCAGCACACCGGCCGCGCCGTGGTGTTCGAGTCGGTCGAGGACATGACGCTGCGGGTCGACGATCCCGCGCTCGATGTGACTGCCGACGATGTGCTGGTGCTGCGCAACGCCGGCCCGAAGGGCGCGCCGGGCATGCCCGAGGCGGGTTATTTGCCGATCCCGAAGAAGCTTGCGCGCACCGGGGTGAAGGACATGGTCCGTATCTCCGATGCGCGGATGAGCGGCACCGCGTTCGGCACCATCGTGTTGCACATCACGCCGGAGTCTGCCGTCGGCGGTCCGCTCGGCCTGGTGCGGAACGGCGACATGATCCGGCTCGATGTTGCCAAGCGCAGCATCGATCTGTTGGTCGACGAGGCCGAGTTGCAGAAGCGACGCGCGGCGCTGGCCACCGCCGGCACGCCGGATTGGGCCAAGCGCGGCTACGCGCATCTCTTCAATGAGACGATCCTGCAGGCCGATGAAGGCTGCGATTTCGACTTCATGCGCGCCAAGGGGAAGTAGCGCGCAAAGTTCGGCGCATTTGCCGAATTGTCGATAATTCCGGCGATGCGGCGCTCGTTAATGCCTACGACGAGCTGATTACCTCTGTTTTATTGACAATCCCGCAGAACTGATGGGATGATCGCGTCAAATAAAAACAGGGGGAACGTCGCGATGGGCTACTCAGCCAGGATCGTCGGGATCGCCATGGCCGCAGCAGCGCTGCTGCTGCCCGCGCGTGCCGGCGCGCAGGAGGTCAAGCACTTCCGCTTCGCCTACGATCAGCCGCGCAACACCGGCTATTCGGTCGCCGGCGATCTCTTTGCCGACAAGCTCAAGGAATTGAGCAAGGGGACGTTGATCGTCGACCAATATCCCGGCGCGCAGCTCGGCCAGGAGCCGCAGCTGCTGCAACTCGTCAAGTCAGGCGATATCGAGTTCGCGATCATCTCCTCCGCCAACACCGCGACGATCTCGCCACAGGCCGGCGTGATGTCGCTGCACTTCCTGTTCCGCAACGACGCCCATGTGATCAAGGCGCTGGCCGACCCGCAGGTGTTCGACGCGATCAGGACGATGATCGACGACACCGCCCAGGGCCTGCACGTGATCGGCACCGGCTCGCAGGGCGTGCGCCACATCTACAGCAAGAAGGAAATCCACAACGTCGGCGACCTCAAGGGCGTCAAGGTCCGGGTGCAGGCGACCGCGACCGAGGACACCATGTTCCCGGCCTACGGCGCGCAGACGGTGCATATGCCGTTCGGCAGCGTCTACACCTCGCTGCAGACCGGCGTGGTCGATGCCGCCGAGAACAGCATCAACGTCTATCTCGTCAACAAGCACTATGAGGTCGCGCCGGTGCTCTCGATCACCGAGCACGAAGCCAACAATGCGCTGCTGTTCGTCTCCGACAAGCTCTGGCAGAGCCTCTCCGCCGAGCAGAAGCAGTGGGTGCAGGCTGCCGCCAACGAGGTCAGCGCCAAGGAGCCGCAGAAAGCCTTCGAGCTGGAACGGAATGCGCTGACCAAGCTGAAGTCGTTCGGGGTCAAGGTTGTCGAGGACGTGGACAAGAAGAGTTTTACCGCAATCGCCGATCCCTATCTCGACAAGCTCGCCAAGGAGCTCGGTCCGCATGCCGAGAAGATCAAGAACCTGATCCGCGCGATCAATTAAACAAGCGTCGTCCCGGCGAGGGCCGGGACCCATACGCCGCGGCTCGTCCATTGAAGCACCGGGCCGCCGTTCTTTCTCAAAGCATCAGGCGCCGGTGGTTATGGGTCCCGGCCTTCGCCGGGACGACATACGAGGACGGAGCATTCGATGGCCATGGCCGACAGACTGGTGCTGCAACGTCAGCGGCATCTGAAATGGCAGTCGCTCGACCGGCTCGAGCTGATCCTGATGGTGCTGTGCGGCCTGCTGTGCTTCGGCTTCTCGCTCTCGGTCACCGCCGACATCGTCACCCGCACCATCGGTCATCCCTGGCTGTGGCTGCAGGAGGTGACCTCGACGCTGTTCATCTATGCGATCTTCATCGGTGCCGCGGTCGCGACGCGACGTAACGATCATCTCTATCTCACCGCGCTCTCGGAGGCGATGCACGGCAGGTCGCGGACATTCGTCGAGATCGTCATTCGGCTTGTCGTGCTCGGCGTTGCCTTCTGCCTGGTCTGGTATGGCTATCAGAATTACCTGCGCGGCTTCGGCAGCTTCCGCCTGCCGTCCGGCACGCCGATCGCATCGCTCTATGCCGTGATCCCGCTGTCGGGCATCCTGATCGGCCTGTTCACGATCGAACAACTCGTCAACGGCATCCGCAACGGCTTCGATCATCCGGAGCGGCCGGATGACGATCTTCCAATTCCCGCGATCAACACCAGCGCGACGACGGGAGCGCGGCCGTGAGCGCACCGGTCGTGCTTGTGCTGATGTCGTTCTGCTTTCTGTTCTTCGGCTATCTCGGCGTGCCCGTGCCGTTCTCGCTGATGGCCGGCGTGTTCGTCGGCGCGGCGCTGTCCGACGTGTCGCTGGCGGCGATCATCCAGAAGATCTTTGACGGCGTCGATTCCGAGGCGCTGCTCGCGATCCCGTTCTTCCTGCTGGTCGGCGAGCTGATGAGCTCGGCGAATGTCGTGGTCCGCATCGCCAATCTGTCGGTGTCGCTGGTCGGGCATATCAGGGGCGGGCTGTCGCAGGTCGTGGTCGTCTTCAGCATGTTCTTCTCGGAGATGTCGGGCTCGACCACCGCCGACGTCGCCGTCATGAGCCGGGCGCTTGGCGGGCCGATGCGGCGGGAGGGCTACGAGCCGGCGTTTATTGCCGCGATCATCGCCTCGGCGTCGACGATCGCGGCACTGGTGCCGCCGAGCATCACCGCAGTGGTCTATGGCGCGGTCGGCAACGTCTCGATCGCCGGCCTGTTCATGGCCGGCGTGGTCCCCGGACTGATGATCGGCTTCGGGCTGATGATCTATTGCTATTTCTTCGGGCCCTCAGGCCTGCGCAAGCCGCGCGCGCCGCTGCGCCAGATCGCCTTTGCTGCCGGCGACGCCGCGTTGCCGCTGATGATCCCGGTGATCCTGCTCGGCGGCATCCTGACCGGCTGGTTCACGCCGACCGAGGCCGGCGTGGTCGCGGTCGTCTACATCATCGTCGTGGTGATCCCGGCGCTGAACCGCGGGCACCTGAAGAAGATCCCGTACGACTTCTGCCTCGCCGGTCTTATTTTTTCGCTGCCGCTGATCACGATCGGGGCGGCGAACGCGTTCGGCTGGATGCTGGCCTATTTGCGCGGCGCGATCTACATCGCCGACTGGATCACCTCGATCGCCGGCAACGATCCGCACCTCATCATGCTCCTGATGGTGCTGCTGTTCACCGTGGTCGGCGACTTCATCGAGCCGGTGCCGACCATCATCATCTTCATGCCGCTGGTGAACGCGCTGACCCAGGCCGGCGATATCAACGGCGTGCATATGGGCGTGGTGCTGATCGCGACGCTCGCCTTCGGCCTGATCACGCCGCCCTATGGGCTGGTGCTGCTGATGGCCTCGAAGTTCGTCGGCGTGAGCTTTGCGAAGGCATTGCGGGCGGCGCTGCCGATCTATGTCGTGTTCCTGGTCACGATCTGCTTCACGATCTACTTCCCGAAGGTCGTGCTGTGGCTGCCCAAGCAGGTGATTCCGGAATCGGTCGGCTGCTTCAAGGCGCCGGGCGGCACGGGATACATCTGCCCGAACTAGGGCAGCCTTTATTTCGACTTGCTGGTGAATTTCTTCACTGCGACGCGGAAATCGTCGGTATGCATGGTCGCAATGATCTTGTGCTCCTCGGCATCGAGCTGCTGCTTGGTTGGCGTGGTGGCTGCCTGATAGACCAGTGATTTGGTTGCCGCGATCGCGGCGGGCGGATTCTTTGCCAAGCGTTCGGCGAGTTGCCGGGTGGCCGCCTTCAGTTCGGTCGCAGGGACGGTCTTGACGACGAGGCCCCATTCATAGGCCTGCTGCGCGGTGAAGCCATCCTCGGCCAAGAAGATCTGCAGCGCGCGACGTGTCCCGACAGTGCCGACAATGCCGACCGTGCTGCCGCCGTCCGGCGACACGCCGATCTTGGCATAAGCGGGCGTGAAGCGGGCATCCTCCGTGGCGATACACAGGTCGGTCACGAAGGCGAGGCCCATGCCGGCGCCGGCCGCCGAACCATGCACGCTGGACAACACGAGCTTCGGCATCCGCCGAACGGTCTCGATGAAGGCGTGATAGTGGTGCAGCATCTCGCCGACCACGGGGGTGACGCTGTTGGCCTCAGTCGCGGCGCCGATGGTCTGCAGATCGCCGCCGGCGCAGAAGGCGCGACCTTCGCCCTCGATGACCAGCACGCGGACGTCCTTGTTGGCTTCGACCTCGGCGCCGAGCTGTTCCAGTTTTTTAGCGATCGTCAGGTCGATCGCGTTGAACGCGGCCGGCCGGTTCAGCGTGATGGTCGCGATGGCGCCGTCGATGCGGAGCAAAGCGGGGTCGTTCGGGGAGGAGGCGGGATCGGACATTTTTAGGGACCTTGGGCTTGTTATTTCCTGACATTTAAGGCCTTGGCGGCAGCCGTGGCAATGCGGCCCGGCGTCCGGAGGCGGCTTTCGGATGCCCAGATTTGCCAGCGACCCCCTTGCATCGGCGCGAGCCATGAGGCCAAATGGCCGTCAGCCTTCGGTACGCAGACACGAGCGCTGTGGGGACGGGGCAAGCAAGCTAACATCGACAAGAGGAAACGGCATGGGTCGCTCCTGCTCGCGCGTATTTGGGTTGTTCCGATGACGGGCTCGGTCATCATCGTCGGCGCCGGACATGCCGGCTTCCAGGTCGCGGCGTCGCTGCGCCAGGCGGGCTTTTCGGAGCGCATCGCCCTGATCAATGACGAGGGCCATCTGCCGTACCAGCGGCCGCCGCTGTCGAAGGCCTATCTGAAGGGGACCGGCGGGCCCGAGACCCTGATGTTCCGGCCCGAGAAATTCTACCACGACAACAAGATCGAGCTGATCACTGATCGGGCGCACGCGATCGACCGCAATGCGCGGAAAGTGGCGCTCGCCTCCGGTACGTCGCTCGACTACGGCCATCTGGTGTTCGCGACCGGCGCGCGGAACCGGCTGCTCGATATTCCCAACGCCAAGCTCGACGCGGTTCGCTACCTGCGTATCCTGGATGAGAGCCAGGCGCTGCGCGACTTGATCGCGCCCGGCATGCGCGTCGTGGTGATCGGCGCGGGCTTCATCGGGCTTGAATTCGCGGCGACCGCGCGGGGCAAGGGCCTCGAGGTCGATGTGGTCGAACTGGCCTCGCGGGTGATGGCGCGGGCGGTGACCGCGGAGATCTCCGAGTTCTCGCAGTCCCGCCACGCTGCTGCCGGCATCCGGATTCATCTCGGCGTCCAGGTCACCGCGATCGAGGCCGACGGTGCCAAGGTCACCGGCGTCAGCCTGAGTAACGGCACGCATATCCCGGCCGATCTCGTCGTGGTCGGCGTCGGCGTGCTGCCGAATGTCGAGCTCGCCGCGGAAGCCGGCCTGCCGGTCGCATCCGGCATCATCGTCGACGAGCATCTCTTGACCGCCGATCCTGATATCTCCGCGATCGGAGATTGCGCGCTCTACACCAGCAAGCGCTTCGGCGGATCGCTGCGGCTGGAATCGGTGCAGAACGCGACCGATCACGCGCGCTGCGTGGCGTCGCGGCTGACGGGGAAGACCGAAGTCTATGACGGCCTGCCGTGGTTCTGGAGCGACCAGGGCCCCGACAAGCTGCAGATGGCGGGTCTCACCACCGGCTACGACCGCGTCGTGGTGCGCGGCGACCGCGCGCAGGGGGCGTTCTCGGCGTTCTGCTATCGCGGCGACAGACTGCTCGGCATCGAGTCGGTCAATCGCGCCGGCGATCACATGTTCGGCCGCAGGCTGCTCGGCGCCGGCGGCTCGATCACGCCGGAGCAGGCGGCGGATGCGAGCTTTGATTTGAAGAGTGCGCTTTCCTAATACTCCCGTCGTCCCGGCCTAGTGCGCAATTGCGCACGGGGGCCGGGACCATTACCCCAAATACCGATTGTTGAGCGACGCTGAGGCCACGATCCCTACGACAACCAAGATCGGTGGTTATGGGTCCAGGCCTTCGCCGGGACGACGACGTGGGGAGATAGCGTTCTCTACCTCTTCCGCCGTCGGCATCGACGGCGCCGCCCCCATCCGTTGCACGCAGATCGAGGCAGCGGCGTTGGCATAGGCCAGCGCGTCGCGAAGCGGCTTGCCGGTGGCGAGCTGTGAGGCGAGGGCGCCGACGAAGCAGTCGCCGGCGCCTGTGGTGTCGACGGCCTTGACCTCATGTCCCGGCACCAGCAGCGGTTGGTCCCCGACCAGCGCCAGCACACCGCGCTTGCCGAGGGTGACGCAGACGATCTTGCCTCGCCCCAACGCCCGCGCCGCCTCGGCGAAGCGAGAGGGCGCGTCGTTGTCGCGCAGCTCAGTCCCCGCGAGGACGCCGAGCTCGGTCTCGTTGAGGATCAGGACATCGACCAGGTCGAGCAATCCCTTGTCGGCCGCCTTCGCCGGCGCCGGATTGAGGATCGTGGTGGCGCCGGCGGCGCGGGCACGACGGAAGAACGCGGTGATCGTCGGCAGCGGAATCTCGAACTGGCTGACCGCGACGTCACCCTTCGCAAGTGTGGGGGCCGCGACATCGTCAGCGTCGACCAGCCCATTGGCGCCCGGCACCACGACGATGGTGTTGTCGGCATTGGCGACCGTGATGATCGCGGTGCCCGAATGCGTGCCGTCGGTGTCCTTGACGAAGGCGAGATCGACGCCTTGTGCGGCAAGGAACGCCCGAAGCTCCCTGCCGAATGCGTCGGTGCCGAGCCGGCCGATGAGCGTGGTCGGTATGCCGAGCTTGGCCGATGCCACCGCTTGATTGGCGCCTTTGCCGCCGGGGAAATACAGCACGGCCTCGCCGGCGACGGTCTCGCCGATTCGCGGATGGCGCTCGGCGGTCGCCACCACGTCCATGTTGATGCTGCCTGCGACGAAGACGCGCCCCACGCCCATTTACCCCTGTCAGACCGCGGCGCCGAACTCCTGCTTGACCGCCGCAATGTCGGCCAGCGTCGGCAGGCCGGCCTCGTTGCCGAGCTTCTGGATCTTGAAGGTCGACGCCGCGCGCGCGAACTCAAAATGCTCATGCCAGGCTTTGCCGGGATTGGCGAGATAGGAATAGACATAGGCGCCGTGGAAGACATCGCCCGCGCCGTTGGTGTCGATCACGCGCTTGCGCGGGATCGGAAACGCCGGCAGCGTCTGCACCGCCCCCGTCTCGTCATACCAGAGCAGGCCGCGCTCGCCCATGGTGACGCCGCCGATCTTGCAGCCGCGGCTCTTGAGATAGTCGAGCATGTGCTCGGGCGTCTTGTCCATCTGTTCGCACAGCCGTTCGGCGACGATCGCGACGTCGATGAATGCGAGCAATTCGTGGGTGTTGGTGCGCAGGCCGCCGCCGTCGAGCGAGGTCATGATGCCGTCCTCACGGCAGAGCTTGGCGTAATGGATCGCCGCGTCCGGCTGGTGGCCGTCGATGTGCAGCGCACGGCAGCCCTTGATGTTCAGCAGCGGAAAGGGATGGATGTGCTGATCGTCGCGGCAGCGGACGATGGCGCGCTTGCCGTCATTGGGCATGATGAAGGACAGCGAGGAGGAGTTGACCTTGCGCGGATGGAACGAGATGCCGTACCGGTCGGCCATGTCCCAGAACATCCGGCCCAGCCAGTCATTGGCCATGGTGGCGATCAGGTCCGGCTCGACGCCGAGCTTGGCGCAGCAGAACGCCGCGGTCACCGCGTTGCCGCCGAACGAGACTGCATAGGCGTCGGCGACGTGCTTCTCGTCGCCGACAGGCATGTGATCCGTGATGAAAGTGACGTCGATATAGGTCTGTCCAATAAAGAGAGCCTGCATTCGCTTCCCGTCGTCGCTTGGTGTGGTCCCGGCCACCGACCAGACTAGCACCGCTGGTCGGCCGATATCGCTGAAATTATTCGCAACCCTGCTTGGTTTGCAGGTAGAGATGATGGATGCAGCCGGGCCGTTCTGGCATGCGGCATAACGGACGGCGGCAGTCCGCGGTTCCGGGGCGCGCAAGGGAGAAGCACGATGACGGCAGATTCGGGGAGGCCAAAACCATGATTACCGGTCTCGATCATGTCGTCGTCCTGACCGGCGACATCACCGCCGCCAGCGCCGCCTACGAGACGCTGTTCGCGCGGGCGCCGTCCTGGCGCTACAGTGGCGGTGGCGCCGATCGCACGCTGTTCACGCTTGACAATACCACGCTGGAATTGGTGGCGCCGCACGGCGACGACGATGCAGCCCAGCACATTCGCAATGCGCTCGCTACCCAGGGCGAGGGGCTCGCAAGCCTTTGCTTCCGGACCAGCGATATCGCCAGGACGTACCGCCGGCTCGACCGGCTGACGCTGAAGCCCGAGCCTGTCGCCGAGGTCGAGAGCCGCGATGACACCAGCGGCGCCACGCTGTCGTGGAAGCGGACGCGCGCGGCGACCGATGCGACGCGCGGCGTACGGATGTTCTTCCTGGAGCGAGCGCAGGAGCGCCCGCTGTCGGTGCGCACCACGCCGGCCTCGATCACCGCGATGGATCATGTCGTGGTTTCGACCGCCGATCCGGAACGCGCTGCCGCACTCTATGGCGCGCGGCTCGGGCTCGACATGGCGCTCGACCGGTCGCATCCGGACTGGGGCCGGCTGATGTTCTTCCGCTGCGGGGATCTCGTCGTCGAGGTCACGCACCGGCCGGGCAAGGAAAGCAACAAGGCGCAGGCCGATGCGCCGGACCGGCTGCGCGGCATCTGCTGGCGTGTCGCCGACATCGATGCCACGCGTGCGCGGCTGGTTGCCGCAGGTGTCGACGTCTCGGAGGCTCGCACCGGCCGCAAGCCCGGCACGCGCGTGATGACGGTACGCAACGGCACGTGCGGTGTGCCGACGCTTCTGGTGCAGCCCTCGCAGGGAAAGCCAGACTAGGCCGCATCTCGTCCGCGCGTCGTCCCGGCAACGTGCGTGTGGGGATATGAGTGCACTCATTTCCGTCGTCATTCCCCGGTGCGCAATTGCGCACCTGAGGGCTCGCGAAGCGAGAACCCGGAATCCATTTGGCCTGACAGTATGTGGTTCGATGGATTCCGGGCTCGTGCCAAGAGGCGCGCCCCGGAATGACGGTGAGGGTGTTTGTGGCGACTGCGAGAAATATTCCTGCATCGCCACCACGACAACATTCGTTCTCAAACGTCGAGCGTCATGCTACATTCATCAATTCAGCATCACGGGCGATCGATTTGGCCAAGGCAAAGCGAATACAGAGATGGCAGCGCGACCCCCAGGGGATGCGGTTGCGGATTCTCGAGGCTGCCAAGCAGGAATTCGCCGCCCATGGCCTCGCCGGCGCGCGGGTCGACCGCATCGCGGCCAATGCCGACGCCAACAAGCGCATGCTGTACTACCATGTCGGCAACAAGGAGGATCTCTATCTCGAGGTGCTGGAAGGCGCCTACGAGAAGATTCGCGCCGAAGAGCGCACGCTCGATCTCGAGCATCTCGATCCGCCCGAGGCGATCGGGCGCCTGATCGACTTCACGTGGAACTATTTTCTGCGCAATCCCGAGTTCCTGGCACTGCTGAACACGGAAAACCTCGCCAAGGCAAAACACCTGAAGCGCTCGACCAAGGTCAAGTCGATGCACTCGCCCTTTGTCGAGATGATCCGTACCGTGGTGACCCGCGGGGTTGAAAGCGGCGATTTCCGCGTCGCGGTCGATCCGGTGCAGCTCTACATCTCGATCGCCGGGCTGGCGTTCTTCTATCTCTCCAACTGTGCCACGCTGAGTGTGATCTTCGGCCGCGACCTCTTGAAGAAGGACGCCCGCGACGAGCGCCTCGAGCACATGATTGCGCTGGTGCTGGCGGCGCTGACCGGCAAGTCCACGGCGGCATTCGGTGGCGCGATGCCGGTGCTGAAGTCGATGGAACACCGCGTGGTGTGAAGCGGCATTCGGCCGAAGTCGTCATTGCGAGGAGCGATAGCGGCGAAGCAATCCATGCATCAGCGTGTGCTGACAAATGGATTGCTTCGCGGAGCCTGTCATCCGGCGGCGCTTCGCGCCGACCGGGTGGTTCGCAATGACGGTGCTTTACAATCCGGGAACTGCATCCGCGGACGGACTTACCCGGATGTCGCTTCGCTCATCCGGGCTACAAGGCATTCGAGCCCTAAATTTCTCGCCTGACGAAAGTAGGGGATTTCGGCGCGATTTTGCCGCCTGCCGGGGGCTGGACAGTATTTATCCAACGGGTTAATTTCTGCACGAACTGAGAAACTGCAAGGGAGCGTGACGTGGCGGAGACAAAGAGCCCTTCGGGCCTGTCGAAGGTGCTGAATGCGGCGTGGGTCCGCCCGTTCCTGTTCCTGGTCGTCATCGTGGCGGCCTGGGACCTCGCGATCCGCCTGTTCCATATTCCGGCCTACCAGATCCCGTCGCCCGGCGACGTCGTCGCGGTGCTCTGGAGCGACTGGCCGGAGCTGTTACGGCAGTCCTGGCCGACCACCTACGCAACGATCTGCGGCTTCCTGCTCTCGGCGCTCTTCGGCATTCCCGTCGCGATGCTGATCGCCGGCTCGAAGACGGTCGAGAGCTACGTCTATCCGCTGCTGGTGTTCTCCCAATCGGTGCCGAAGATCGCGATCGCGCCGCTGTTCGTGGTGTGGTTCGGCTTCGGCATCATCCCCAAGGTGATTTCCGCGTTCCTGCTCGGCTTCTTCCCGGTCGTGGTCTCGGCTGTGCAGGGCTTCAAGTCCGTCGATCCCGACATGGTCGATCTGGCGCGCGCGATGCAGGGCAGCCGCTTCAAGGTGTTCTGCGCGGTCAACCTGCCGCACGCGATGCCTGCAATTTTCTCGGGCTTGAAAGTCTCGGTGACGCTCGCCGTGGTCGGCGCCGTCGTCGGCGAGTTCGTCGGCTCGAATTCCGGCATCGGCTACGTGATGCAGCGTTCGATCGGCACCTTCGACCTGCCGACGATGTTCGCAGCATTGGTGATCCTGGCGCTGCTCGGCGTCATCCTGTTCTGGATCGTCGACCGCATCGAGCGGCTGGTGATCCCCTGGCACGTCAGCCAGCGCGACGACATCAGCTTCGCTTCGTAGCGCAGCAACCGGACAAGCGGCCCACATAAGGGCCGCGGACAATTAAGGGAGAACAACCATGAAGCGTTTGATTGCGGTCGCCGGCGCCGCACTGGCCTGGACCGCGCTCGCGGTGGCACCCGCGTCTGCGGCGGACAAGGTCGTGCTGATGCTGAACTGGTACGTCTATGGCGAGCACGCGCCGTTCTATTACGGCAAGGCCAAGGGCATCTATGCCGCAGAAGGCATCGACCTCGAGATCCAGGAAGGCCGCGGCTCGGCTGCGACCACCCAGGCGGTGGCCGCCAAGACCGCGGATTTCGGCTATGTCGACGTGCCGACGATGATGCGTGCGGCGGTGAAGGGCGCGCCCGTGATCGCTACCGGCGTGCTGCTGCAGACCAGCCCGATGTCGGCGATGGGCTTCGTCGACAAGAACATCAGGAAACCCGAGGATATCAAGGGCAAGACGGTTGCGATCACGCCAGCGGACTCGATGACCCAGATCTGGCCGCTGTTCCTGAAGAAGACCGGCCTGAAGGAAAGCGACTTCAACACCGTTGCCGGCGACGGCCAGACCAAGCTCAACGCCGTCATCAACGGCCAGGCCGATCTCCTGCTCGGCTATGTCATGGACCAGTCGATGAAGATCAAGGACGCCACCGGCAAGGACGTCTACCCGATCAAGTTCGCCGACTACGGCATCAACATGGTGTCGTCTGGGATCATCGCGAACTCCGACTATGTGAAGGCCAACGCCGACCTGGTCCGCCGCTTCATGTCGGCCACGACGAAGGCGGTGGAGGCTGCCGAGAAGGATCCGAAGGCCGCCGCGCAGTCGATCCTCGACGCCAACCCGAAGGGCGGCAAGATCGATACGTTGACCCAGGGCTTCGAGCTGACGATCCCGCTCTATCGCACGCCGGAGACCAAGGCCAAGCGGCCGTTCCATGTCACCGACCAGAACATGACCGAGTCGGTCAATCTGATGGTGGAATATGGCGGCCTCGACGCCAAAGCGAAGGCCAATCCGAAGGCGTTCTACACCAACGACTATCTGCCGAAGGGTGACTCGTGAGCAGTCAACCCCCGTTGTCGTCCCTGCCGAGTGCGCGATTGCGCACGGAGCAGGGACCCATAACCCCCGGCGTTAGTTGTTGCGGAATGTCTCTCCCCATGTGCCCGAACGAGAAGCCGCGGCGTATGGGTCCCTGCTTTCGCAGGGACGACGGTTGGAGAGGGCAGCGATGAATCCTGCGACAAAGCCAATCCATGCTGATCAGCCCGCCGCGCATTTGCGCCTGGTCTCTGACCGCGCAGCAGGCGCCGCGCCGGGCATCAAACTGTCCGGTGTGTCGAAGACCTACCGGTCGCGCGATGGCGATGTGCCGTCGCTGCGGCCGCTCGACTTCACCATCAATGACGGCGAGTTCTTTGTCGTGGTCGGGCCCTCCGGCTGCGGCAAGTCCACGCTGCTCAAGATGATCTCGGGCCTGTTGCCGCCGACGACCGGTGAGGTGCTGGTCGACGGCGAGCCGGTGACGAAGCCGCACGGCAATGTCGGCATCGTGTTCCAGAACGCTCTGCTGCTGCCATGGCGTAACATCCTCTCCAACGTGATGCTGCCGATCGACATGAAGCAGCTGCCGCGGGACAAATATCTTGACCGCGCCAAGGCGCTGCTGAAGCTGGTCGGGCTCGAGGGTTTTGAGAAGAAGCTGCCCTGGCAGCTCTCCGGCGGCATGCAGCAGCGCGCCTCGATCTGCCGCGCGCTGGTGCACGATCCCAAGATCATGCTGATGGACGAGCCGTTCGGCGCGCTCGACGCCATGACGCGCGAGCGGATGAACGTCGAGCTGATGCGGATCCAGCGCGAGACCGGCAAGACAGTGCTCCTGATCACCCACTCGATCCCGGAAGCCGTGTTCCTGGCCGATCGTGTGCTTGTGATGACCGAGCGCCCCGGCGCGATCGCCGCGATCTATGACGTGCCGATGCCGCGGCCGCGCTCGCTCGACACGATGTCCGATCCCGTCTTCACCGAGCTAGTGCAGCGGATCCGCAAGCATTTCTTCACGCAGGGGTCGCTGGACTAACACCCGAGCCTACGATGCCGCTTCGACTCAAAGTCAACGATATCGCCTTCTTCGATCGGCCGCTGATGTTCGCCCGGCCGTTCCGCTTCGGCGCGGTGATCGTCAC